>SHNG01000195.1 GCA_004295005.1 Gammaproteobacteria bacterium | reverse complement strand
CTGCCACGTGCAGTTTGGCCTGCGGATTGCCGGTCCCGATTCCGACATTGCCGTTTGCAGCAATGTCCAAGCTGCTGCCGGGTGCCCCCGGCCGAATGCGGAACGACAGCAGGCTGCCCGCGGTCACGTCGCGCACGAAGAAACCGGCCTCGTTGCCGGCCATGTCCCAGGTCTGCGGCGTGATTCCGCCCGCACCCGTCTGCTCCAGGCGTATCGAGGGTGTGTCTGTGTCACTCAGGCTCAATTTCAGACCAGGCACTGCCGTACCCAGCCCCACATCGCCATTCGCATTGATATACAGGCTGTTGTTGGGTGCCGAGCCCTGCACCGTGAACGGCACGGTCGCCGCCGTTATGTTCTCGATCGAGAACCGGTTGAGGCCGTTGCTCGCATCGTCATTGGCCGTCAACTGCCAGTCATCGGCGGGAAAGGTGCCCGTGGAGGTGTCCTCGAACTTGATGCGCGTGTTGTTTTCCTTCATGCGGATGGTGTCGAAGCCGAAACTCTCGTTGTTCACGCAATCGAGTCCGACACAGAGGCTGCTCTGTACAATCAGGTCGTCAGGGATCACCTGGTCGTTGGGCGTCTCGCCACTCTTGGGTCGAGCTGCGGTCGCATTCGTTTCGATGCCGGTTTGCGACTGAATCTCGCCACCCTGCACGCGAAAGCTGCCGAAAACCGCTGCCAGTGCTTCCGGCATGCCCTCGACGGATGCGGTGCCGCCCTCTGCGCGCGCCTGCGCTGCAGCCGCCCGCTGGACTTCACTCAGGGCCTGGGCAAAGCGGATCTCATAGCGATACAGGCCATCGGCGGGTGACGTTCCCAGCCAATGCCGTGGTCCCTTGGCGATTTCTGCGGCGCGATCGAATTGCCGGTGGGTGATCCGGCCATCCGGCATCACCACACGCACCTCTGCCGAGGTGGCAGCCTCCGGAATGGATTGGAACCTGTCTTGAGCCACGCCCGGCACGGATGCCAGGGCACAAAGAGCCAACAACGGGCAACGCATGGAAACGGTCTTGGCGCACACCCCCCCGTTTGGTTTCGGCAATTTCCGCATTTCATTCCCGGCCGCCCCACGGGACTGGATCGATCCCCGGGCCGATGGCTCCTTATAGCCCATTGCGGACGAAGCCTGAAGCGTCGCGCGGCTTTGCTATGATCGCAAGGCAGAGGAAGGGGACATGGCCGATCGCCTCCAGGACATTCCTGGTTACGAGATGATCAGCAAGCTGGGCGAGGGCGGCATGGCGACCGTCTACCTCGCTATCCAGCATTCGCTCGACCGCAAGGTGGCGATCAAGGTCATGCGCCGCCAATTGCGCGGCAACGACGATGGCCCCATGCCCGAGTTCGAGCGCCGCTTCCTGCTCGAAGGGCGCACCATGGCCAAGCTGCCGCATCGCAATATCGTGGCGGTCTACGACATCGTCACCCGCGATGATGTTGCCTACATCTCGATGGAGTTGCTGGAAGGCGGCACGCTGTCGGATCGCATGCGCGAGGGCCTGTCGCTGGGCGAGGCGATCGGCGTGGTGGTGCAACTGGCCAATGGCCTGGAGTTTGCGCATCGCAATGGCGTGATCCATCGCGACTTGAAGCCCTCCAACGTGATGTTCCGCGATCCGACCACTCCGGTGCTCACCGATTTCGGCATCGCCAAGCAATCCGATGTGCTCGCCTCGCGCATCACCCAAACCGGCCTTGTGCTCGGCACACCCACTTACATGAGCCCGGAGCAGGCCAGCGGCAAGGACATCGATGGCCGCGCCGATCAATATGCGCTGGGCATCCTGTTCTACGAATTGCTGACCGGCAAGCCACCGTTCACCGGCGAGAATCCGATGGCGGTGCTGATGGGCCATGCCTTGCAGCCGCCACCGCCGCTGCCGGATGACCTGAAGCCCCTGCAGCCCATCTTCAACAAGATGCTGGCCAAGAATCCGGACGACCGCTTCGCCAACCTGCTGGACTTCATCAAGGCGCTGCGTGGCCTGGTGGTCGGCAACGATGCACTGGTCAAGCAACTGGGCAGCGTCACCACGGCCAGCACATCCGAGCGCCTGCGCGCGTTGGGTTTTTCCGGCGACTACACCGGCGGCAGCAGCGATTTTGCGCTCGACCTCCTGCGCATGCCGCAGACCGATCCGGCCATGCGCCAGCAGACCACATCGCTGGTCATGGAGGCGATGAAGAAACCGCGCCTGGTGTTCGGCATCACTGCTGGGCTGGGTGTGCTGATCCTGAGCCTCGTGCTGTGGGCGGTGTTCAAGCCGCGCACCCTGAGCCAGGACGAACAACTGCTGGTGCGCACCCTGCTGCGCGAGGCCGATAGCCTGATCCTCAAGGGTGACCTGCTCGCCCCGCCCGGACAGAACGCGTTTGAAGACGTGCAAAAGGTGCTGCAGAAGGATCCGGAAAACGAGCGCGGTCTCGAATTGCTGACCCAGATCGCAGGGCTGCTGCGCGCCAACGCGGAAAAGGTCATGGCCACGGGTGACCTGGCCGGCGCCAGCGAGATTGCCAATCAGGCCCTGCTGGTTGCACCCGAGGATGCACAGGTACAGGACCTGCTCAAGCGCATCACCGAAACCCAGCAGCGTGAAGCCAATGCCGCGCGCATCGCGGAACTCCTGCAGAAGGCAAGCGAGGCGGAGAAGCGCAACCAGGTCACAGGGGCGGAGGGTGCCTACGCACTGCTGCGTTCCGCGCTGGCGCTCGATTCCAGCAATGCCGACGTGCTTGCGCGCCTCAAGGCGCTCACCGACACCGAGTTTGCACGCGTGCGCAAACTGCTCGCGGACGCCGATCTGGATTCTGCCGAACGCGCGCTTGCGGACTTGCGCGAACAGTTTGGCAGTGATCCCGTGTTTGTCGCGCTGAATGCGGAAATCGAGCAGGCGAAAATCGTGCAGGCGGGAAAGCTGCGCCTCGAAGGCCTGCTGGCCAAGGCGCGCAGTGCCCTGGACGCCGACCGCATCAGTGAACCGGCCGGCGACAATGCCTTTGAATGGTTCGAACAGGCGCGCCAGATTGATTTCGGCAACCCCGCTGTGGTGGCCTTCAAGCAGATCCTGGCCGAGCGCATCATTGGCGATGCGCGCACCGCACAGGCGCGCAACGACATCGCCAGCGCGCTTGACCGCGCCGAACTCGCATTGCGCGTGGACCCGGACCTTGCCGCGGCGGCCAGCATCCGCGATGCCGCCCAACAAAGCCTCGGCGCACAAAAGGCGAAGATCGCCACGCAATTGAACCTGGCCCGTTCCGCCATCGCATCGGGTCGCCTGCTGCCTCCGGCAACCGACAATGCGCGTGACGTGCTCGACGCGCTGTTGCGTGAGGATCCAGGCAATGCCGATGCGATGAAGCTGCGCGATGCCCTGCCGCGGGTGGTGGCCGATGCGCTGCGCGGCGCGGTGGAACGCAACGAAATGTCCGTTGCGGTACCGCTGGCCGACGCTGCCGCCATCGCCTATCCAGACGATTCGCGCATCGCCACGCAAATCAATTCGGTGCGCGAGAAGGTTGCCGCCAGCCAGGCGCAGCAGGCGCTTGTCGAACGTGAGCAGCGTCTCGCCCAATTGCTCCAGCGCCGTCCGCTGAGCGTCGAATCGGCCACCGCCGCTGCCACGGCAATCATCGAATTGCGTGGTGTCGATGCCGCTGCCGCGACGCGCTATGAGCAACAACTGGCACAGGTGCTTTCCGGCGACCTCAACAACGCCGGCAATCTGGATGCTGGCCAGGCAAGTGCTGCTGCAATCCGCGCCGCCAATGGTCCGCTCGCCGACAGCAAGGCGTTGGCTGCCCTGACTCCGGTTGTCGAAAAACGGGTTGCCGAACTGCAAGCGCAGCGCGATGCCGAGCTGGCAGCAAACAATGGCGAACTGGTCATCAACGCCACGCCCTGGGGCACGGTTGATCGCGTGCTCGATGCTTCGCGCAAGCCGATCGAGTTGCCTGCCGAACGCACCACGCCAATGCGCCTGACCCTGCCCGCCGGCAGCTATTACGTCACCCTGACCCATCCGGATTCGCGCAAGTCGGTTTCAGCATTTGCCCGGGTCAAGGCCGGCCAGCGCAGCCAGGCCAATGCGGCATTCCCGAGCCTGAGTTCCGAGGAGTACCTGAAGAATGCAGGGCTCTAAGGCAACGCCGGATTGTTGCTGCCATCCCCGCTCAGGCGGGGATCCATCGCCTTCAGGCTACTCTATCGCAAAGGCACTGGGTTCCCGCTTGCGCGGGAACGACGAGCGCAGAATGGCCCGGGTGCTGCGTCTCGCCTTGCTTGGCCTGGCTTGCCTGGCCGGCTCCGCACTGGCCGACTGGAAACAGGATTACGCGCGCGGCGTGGAAGCCGCGGGCGATGGTCGCTGGGGTGATACCGCGCGCTACATGCAAGGTGCCCTGGCCGGCAATGCAACGCCCGAGAAGCGCGTGCGCCTCTATGGCCAGCGCTATGAAGTCTATGTTCCACAGCACTATGCCGGCCTTGCCGCATGGCGCCAGGGCGATTGCGCAAGCGCGCTGCGTTACTGGTCGCAAGGCGGCAACGCCAGCTTCATCCAGGGTTTTCCGGATCTGGCCAGCGTCGAGCAGGAAGGCAAGGCGGCTTGCTCGTCGTCCTCGCAAGTGGCAACCACCGAGAAACCACCGGTCGTCACTCCACCTGTCGAGAATCGCACCGATACCAGACCATCGGAGGTCAAGCCACCGCCTCCGCCCCCGCCACCGGTGGTCGAACAGACGGTGCAGCTTTCGCGCGACGCGCTCATCCTCAAGCCATTGATCGACGCCTATTTGTCTGGACGCTATGCGGATGTGATCAAGCTGAGCGCCAAGGTGCCGCCGACTCCACGCCTGCGCTGGCACATGCTCACCCTGCGCGCCGCAGCCGCGTTCACCCTGGCCGAATCGGGCGCTGATGAAGGCGCAGGTCAGATCGCACGCAGCGCGGTCGCCGATGCGCGAGCCGCCGATGCGACACTCAAGCCGGATCCGAATTACTTCTCACCGCGCTTCATCGCGTTTTATTCCGGCCGCTGAAGAAGCCCTGATCAACCCGGGTTTTCGTCGCCCCGGCGAACGCCGGGGCCCATTTTGCTCTTGATTGCGTTGCAGAAGATCAAGATGGATTCCGGCGTTCGCCGGAATGACGAGCAGAAAGAGAACTTCCCCTGGGCTCGGCCGTGAACGACCCCCTTCAAGCGCCCCGTTCTCCAAGCCAGTCCCATTTCTGCTGCTTGGCAAATCGCAGTCGCAGGTCGGCTCAAGGCCAAAGGCCGGAGCCGACTTTTCCCTGCGCATGCAGGATGCCGAAGCGGAAACCCGCAGGCGGCCCGGAGGGCGAACGCCGGGAGGGGCGTGAGTCATCCGGTGACTTCAACGCCCCCGGGGCGGATCAGAAGCGGAACACGCCCGACATCGAGAGAATATCGACGGTATCGGAGAAATCCGCACCCAAGTCGATCTGGAACTTCTCGAAGGCCATGCCGGCACCGATGGCGATATGGGTCTGCGCATCATCGCGTCCGGCGGCAAACGTGGCGGCGTTGGCCGGCACGTTGTTCACCGAAAGATCGATGTTCGGCGGCGTGCCGCGATAGACCAGCTCATGCGCTGGATCACGCCAGATGCCGGCGCGAAGGCTGAACGGATGCGCGGTGGCAAAGGTGTATTCCGCGCCCAGGTGCACTTCGGTGCCGTCGTCTAGCTTGAGCGGCTCCAGGTCCAGTGCCTGGTTCGCGTCGAACACCGAGGTGAGGTCATCGGTGACGTCGGAATAGAACACGCGATTCACGTCGAAGTTGATCACCCAGGATTCGCTCGGACGGATGCTGAAGCCGACGCCGAATACATCGGGCACGTCCAGCCCGGTGTCGCGGGTAAGGGTATCGGTGGTGGTCGGTGCAGAAAGCACGGCGTCGTAACCCAGTTCCGGAGCGCGCCGGTAGGACGCGCCAATGCTCAGCCAGTCGTTGGCCGCGAAGCGCGCACCCAGGGTGAAGCCAAAGCGGCCATCGCCATCGAAGTTGGCTTCGCGGTTGACAGCGTCTCCGGTCAGCGTGCCATCCAGCGCGCCGTCTACGAGAAAGCGGTCAGTAACGCTGTTGATGTCGAGCCGGTAGTAGTTGATGCCCAGACCGAAGGACAGCGAATCGGTGGCCTTGATGCCCATCGCGGCGCCATAGGTTTCCACGTCGAAGCTGGTGCTGACGTCGTAGGCAAAGATGCTGCCGTTGATGCCACTGCCGTCACCTGTGGTCCAGATGGCGCCTTCGCTCTGAAAGTCCGAATCGTAGTTGACCAACTCGTAGCGATAGAACGCGAAGGAAATACGCTCGCTTGGGTAGACGAACGAGAACGAGCGCAGCGATGTGCTGGTGTCGTTCTGCGACGAATAGTTGAGGCCGCCATCATTGAACGCGTTGAACTGCACGTTGCCGCCATCCAGCCAGCGCGTATCGGTGCGCTCCGAGCGCAGTTCGGCGGAGACTTCCGGGCTGACCAGTTGGGTGAGACCCGCCGGATTGGTGTAGGCCGCCGAGGCATCATCGGCCAAACCGAGAAACGCACCAGCCATGCCCAGTGCACGCGCACCCGGGTTGGCAAAACTGTAGGGAAGGCTCGCGTTGGCCTCGTTGTCGGTGATTGCAAAGGCATTGCCGGTGAAACCTGCCAGCGCCAATGCCACGGCTGTTGCCAGTACCTTTTTCATTGACCTACTCCCCGTTGATCCAAAGCCAAACCACAGACCGGAAACGGGGCCAAAGATAACACGATGTTAACGGGCGAGCGTGAACCCCCAAACGACACCCGGACCGGGGCGGCAAGCGCACCCTGCCGGGTTCACGCCACCCGAACTCGGGCCAGTTCCGTGCCTGACGTCAGAGCCCGTTCCACCACGCCCCAGTCGGCATCGGGCCGGTGCGCGTTTTCGCTCAGATAGCGACGCCAGCCGCGCGCGCCGGGCAAGCCCTGGAACAGGCCCAGCAGATGGCGGGCGATATGCTGCAACCTGCCGCCCTGGGCCAGATGTTCTTCGATGTAGCCACGCATCTGCCGGATCACTTCAACCCGATCCGGCAGCGGCGTGCCGAACAGCGAATGTTCAAGCTCTGCAAGGCGATACGGCTCGTGGTAGGCGGTGCGACCCAGCATTACTCCATCGCAGTGTTGCAGATGGGTCTGCACCTCGGCCACGGTCTGGATACCGCCATTGATGAGAATGCCCAGCGCCGGGAAGTCGCGCTTGAGCTGGTACACGCGCTGGTAGTTGAGCGGCGGCACCTCGCGGTTCTCCTTCGGCGACAAGCCCTTCAGCCAGGCCTTGCGCGCGTGCACGATGAAGGTGCCGCAGCCGCGTTCAGCGATGACCGAAATGAATCGCTGCAAATCGGCATATTCATCCTGGTCATCCACCCCGAGCCGGCATTTGATGGTCACCGGAATGGACACCGCCGCCTGCATCGCCGCATAACAATCGGCCACCAGCGCCGGTTCATGCATCAGGCAAGCACCGAAACGCCCCGACTGCACCCGATCCGACGGACAACCCACATTGAGATTGACCTCGTCGTAGCCCCACTCCGCCCCGATTCGGGCCGCCTGCGCCAGCTTTTCCGGTTCGCTGCCACCCAGTTGCAGGGCCAGCGGATTTTCGTGGTGATGAAACCCGATCAGGCGCTCGCGATCCCCGTGGATCACCGCCTCGGCATGCACCATCTCGGTGTAGAGCAAGGCCGAAGGCGTGAGCAGCCGATGGAAATAGCGGCAATGCCGATCCGTCCAATCCATCATCGGGGCGACGGAAAGGCGGCTCATTCCGGCACCTCGTCGGTGAACAGCCGAACGTAAGGCTCGTAACGGAAGCGTCGATTGCGCGCAAAGCCAGTCATCTCGGCGATGATGTCGAGTTCCACCAGACGACGCACCAGGGTATTGGCCGCAACATAGGTGGTGCCCGTGACCTGCTGCACCTCGGCAACGGTCACGATGGGGCGATCAAAAAGCCGTTCCAGCACACGATGACCATTGCCGGCTGCGCGGCCAAGATGCTCGGTAATCGCGCTCCGATGCGCTTCGCGCAACAACTGGATGCGCCGCGCCGTCTCCGCCGCCTCACCGGCCACTGCAATGACACCACGCAGGAAGAATGCCAGCCATGCCTCCCATGCGCCATGATCGCGTACGGCCTGCAGATGATCGTAGTATGCCTGCCTGTGCTGACGGAAATAGTTCGAAAGATACAACACCGGCTTGTGCAGAATCCCGCATTCGGTCAACAGGAAGGTGATGAGCAAACGCCCGACACGCCCGTTGCCGTCCAGAAACGGGTGGATGGTCTCGAACTGCACATGCGCCAATGCGATTCTGACCAGCGGCGGCAACCCATCCTCGGCGTGCAGGAATCGCTCCCAGTCGCCCAGCGCTTGCGGAACCTCGTGGGCCGGTGGTGGCACAAAGGCCGCCGTTGCGAGCGTGCTGCCGGATGGACCGATCCAGTTCTGGCTGCGCCGCAACTCGCCCGGCTGCAGGCGACCGCCACGAACACCACGCATCAGTTCGGCATGGATTTCCAACACCAGGCGCAGCGACACCGGCAGGGCGGAAAGTCGACCCAGCCCGTGATGCATGGCGCGTACATAGTTGATGACTTCACCCACATCCTGCGGCCGCTGTTCATCGAACAGGTCCGCTTCGGCGGCCAGCACATCCTGCAGTGAACTTTGCGTGCCCTCGATCTGGCTCGACAGCACGGCCTCCTTGCGCACATACATGAAGATGAAGAGATCAGGGTTCGGCAAGGTCAGCACCGATCCATCCAGCCGACCCAAGGCACGATCGGCCTGTGACAACAGACCGGGCAGCTCGCCCTGCAAGGCAATCGGCGGCACCGGCGGCAGCGGCGCGGGCATGAACGCCCGATAGCCCGCCGTCTGACGGACATACACGCCTGCCCTGTTTGAACCGGATGGGTTGCTCATGGAAGTCTGGCTTCAGTATGGAAGCCTTCTCGCCGCATATGAAATGCAGCCTTTATCATAAGCCGGAATTGCGCGCATGCTCAAGGCAGCCTTAAGCAAGGATTTGAGTGCCGCCGATCATCCACTCGGTATCCTCACCAACACGGCCCCTATCGGGGACTTTGCTTAGGCGAAGAAACTGGTAGGGGTTATTGTTGAATCACCATTGCGCGTCCCAGTGCGTGGGTACCCCCATAACCTCCGCGACCATGCGCCGTACTGAACCAGCGTCGCGCCTGCGCCTAGTGATCCATGCCCCACGGCATCGCGGCATTGAAACAGCCGTTGTCACGACACTGGCCGCTCCTGCGCTCCTCTACCAGCAGATCAATCAGGCTTCGATAGCGATCCGAGCGTGTGGAGGCCATCGCCTGCACGAAGCGTAAGCCAGTAATGCGGCCGGCGCGTTCGCGGTACCACTCGGCACTTCGCTGTTGCATGACGACCTTAGGGAAGGTCTGATTAAATCCAACCTTCGTCGTTCCCGCGAAGGCGGGAACCCAGTGACTTTTTCACAACTCGTTGAAATGCAAAGGCACTGGATGACTCACGCCTCCCGGCGTTCGCCCTCCGGGCCGCCTGCGGCGTTCCGCTTCGGCATCCATGCCTTCGCAGGTCCGGATATCGCTTCGCGATTCCGGGATGACGAGCAAAATCAGAGTTTCCTTAGGGAAGGTCTGAACAAGTATTGTCGCGAGCAAGCTCGCTCCCACAAAGTCAAGCAATGGTGGGAGCGAGCTTGCTCGCGACGAATGCGTTCCGTACTTGTTCAGAGTTTCCTTGGCGCGCCCCGATCTCAGCCATCTTCGCGGATATCCAGTGGCGGCAAGCTGGCGACGATCTTTTGGGTTTCCAGGCTGACGGTGATGACGCGCAGGAACAGTTCCAGCGGGCAGCGGCAGCACCAATCCAACTCGGCCCATGCCAAAGGCAGCCTTTACCGCGGGATCGCGAACTACGCGGTGGACTCGTAAAACCTCCATCTGATCCGGATCAAGGCACGGCGGCGCGGGTGGGTTCAGCATCGGCGTTCCTTCATTGCAAAGGCAGCAGGAACATGCAAACCGATGTCGTAGTTGCAGGTGCCGGTCCGTCCGGTCTCAGTCTTGCCGGTGCGCTGGCGCAGGCCGGATTGCGCGTGGTCGTGGTTGATCCGGCCGATCAGGAGTCGCTTGCCCATCCCGCCGATGACGGACGCGAGATTGCACTGACGCCCTTGTCGCGTTCGCGCCTGTTGCTCTGGGGGCAATGGAATCGGCTGGCGGTCGAGGAAACACCGTGCCTGCGCGAGGCGCAGGTGTTCGATGGCAACTCGACGCGGCCGATGACGGTGTCGCCGCGCAAGGGCAGCCATCAACTCGGCTGGATGGTGTCCAACCATGCCTTGCGTCGGGTGGCCTGGGAACAGGCGCAGACGCTGGACGGTATCGAATGGCGCCTGGGTCGGCGCCTGGCCAGCAGCGAACGCGATGCGGAATCGGCCGTGGCCGTACTTGATGACGGCGAGCGCATCGAAGCGGCCTTGATCGTTGCGGCGGACAGCCGTTTCTCAGCCAGCCGGCGTGCGGCTGGCATTTCCGCGCGCATGCATGACTTCGGTCGCAGCATGCTGGTCTGCCGGATGCGCCTGCAACAGCCGCAGCGCGGCGTGGCCTGGGAGTGGATGGGCTACGGACAAACGCTCGCCCTGCTGCCGCTCAACGATGATCTGGCCTCGGTGGTGATTACCCTGCCACCGGCGGAGGTTGAGGCGCTCTGCAATTTGCCGGAGGTGGCTTTCAATACCGCCGTCGCCGCCCGCTTCGGTCACCGC
Source organism: Gammaproteobacteria bacterium (assembly GCA_004295005.1). Taxonomy (GTDB): domain Bacteria; phylum Pseudomonadota; class Gammaproteobacteria; order Xanthomonadales; family Rhodanobacteraceae; genus Dokdonella. The sequence goes on along the minus strand of SHNG01000195.1, from coordinate 22,103 downwards.
CTGGGCGAGATGCGCCTGGTGGGTGGACGTTTTGCCTATCCGCTGGTCGGTGTGCATCCGGAGCGTTGCGTGGCCAAGCGTTTTGCCTGCATCGGCGATGCCGCGGTCGGCATGCATCCGATCACCGCGCACGGTTACAACCTGGCCCTGCGCGGCATTGCCCTGTTGAGCGACCGCCTGCGCCAGGCACGCGAGCGCGGCGAGGACATCGGCAGCGATGCGCTGCTGGATGCCTTCCAGCACGAGTTCCGCGCGATCACCCGTCCGCTGTTTCTGGCAACCCAAAGCATTGTGCACTTGTACAGTGATGACCGGGCACCGGCGCGCGTGCTGCGTCGGGCTGGCTTGCGCTTCGGCCAGCACTTCCCGCCGTTTCGCTCGCTGCTGGCGGCGGCGCTGGAGTCCGACGAACCGCGTCCGCCGGTTTGGTTGCGCGCGATCGAACGAACGCTGTGGCGCACGCCGCGTCCGTTCGTGTCCTGACCTGCGCTGCAGCAGGAAGGCACCGGGTCCCGGATATCGCTGCGCGATTCCGGGATGACGGGCAAAAGCAGAGCGGCGCTGGGGAAACCCTGAACAAGTACGGCACTCATTCGTCGCGAGCAAGCTCGCTCCCACAAAATCAAGCACTGGTGGGAACGAGCTTGCTCGCGACGATACCTGTTCAGACCTTGCCCAGGGCACGGGGTCGCCGGGTTTTGACTTTGCCTGGGTAAAGTCTGACCCTTGCGCGGTCTTGCAAGGAACGTGGAATGAACACGCCCCGCTTCCCCACCGCACCGGCCTGGCAACCGCCCGGCGGTCAGTACACGGCCGAGGAAATCGCCCAGCAGCCGGCCCTGTGGCAGGAGTTGGCAGATCTGCTTGAGGGTGCACAGGCGCGCCTCGATGGTTTTCTCGGTGACTGGCTGCACGATCCGCGCAAGCGGGTGATCTTCACCGGTGCGGGCAGCTCCGGTTTCATCGCCGAAATGGTGGCCGACACCATCCATGCGCAGTGGCCGGCGGATGTGCGCGCGCTGCACACCACCAGCCTGCTGACTCATCCTTCAAGCTATCTCAAGCGCGATCGCCCGACCCTGCTGGTCTCGTTCGGGCGCAGCGGTTCCAGCCCGGAAAGCGTGGCCGCCGTGGATCTGCTGCGCGGTGCGGTAGATGCAACGCGATTCCTCGACATCACCTGCAATGCCGATGGCGAACTGGCCAGGCGCGGCAGGGATCGCGTCGATACCTGCACCCTGCTGATGCCGGCGGCCAGTTGCGATCGCGCGTTTGCCATGACCAGCAGTCTCACCTGCATGGTGCTGGCCGCGCTCGCCACATTTGATTCCGCACCCTGGCCGCAACGTCTGGCCCAACTGCGCAGCCTCGCCGCGCTGCAAGTCAACGCCGTGCGCGCGTGGCAGTCCGCCATCGCGGATCTGGCGGCAACGCCGTTTACGCGCGTCATCTATCTTGGCAGCGGCGTGCTGGAAGCCTGGGCACGTGAAGCGGCGCTCAAATTGCAGGAACTCACTGCCGGGCGCGTGGCGACTTTTGCCAACACGCCACTGGGATTTCGCCACGGCCCGAAGTCACTGCTCGATGGCAACACCCTGGTGGTGATGGTGCGCAGTACGCAGGCGGTGTCTCGTCGCTACGAGCAGGATCTGCTCGATGAATTGCGCCGCGACCGCGTGGCCGGACGCGTGCTTTCAGTAGGGCCAGCCATCGCAGGCGAGGCCGATGATTTCAGCCTGGAGGTTCCGGACATGGCCGATGCCTGGCTGGCGCCGGTCTGGCTTGCCTTTCCGCAACTGCTTGCCTTGCATCGCTCGGCCGCGTTGGGCCTCGGTCCCGACAATCCGTTTCCCGATGGCACGGTCAATCGCGTGGTGAAAGGCGTCACCATCCACATCCATGACTGAAGCCAACGCCAGCGCCGATTGCTACGGCATCGATATCGGTGGCAGCAAGATCGAGCTGGTCGTGTTCGATGCCAACATGCAGGCGATCCGACGCCAGCGCATCGATACGCCACAAGGCGACTACGCGCGTTTTCTCGATGGCGTCTGCACCCTGGTTACCGACGCCGATGCCGAACATGGCACGCGGTGCATGCGGGTCGGCATTGCCCTTCCCGGCATCCGCGACCGCGACACGGGTCGCCAACTCAGCGCCAATGTTCCCGCGCTCACCGGTCAAATGGTGGGTGCGGATCTGACCGCGCGATTGCAACGTCCACTGATGCTCGGCAACGACCTGCAATGCTTTGCCCTGTCCGAGGCCAACGGCGGCGCGGCGGATGGCCATGCCAGCATGTTCGGCGCCATCCTCGGCACCGGCGCGGGCGGCGGTTACTGCATCGATGGACGCCTGATCGATGGCTACAACGGCATTGCCGGCGAATGGGGACACTGGAGCATTCCGGCGCATCTGCTGGCCAAACACCAGTTGCCGATGCTTGATTGCGCCTGTGGCTTGCGTGGATGCCTGGAGCGCTATGTGTCGGGCAGCGGACTGGCCGCTCTGCATCGCATCCTTGGCGGCACATCGGCAGACGCAGCGGCAGTGGCCATCGCCGCGCAAGCCGGCGACGCCAGCGCGCAGCGCGCGACCGACATGCATATCGACCTGCTCGGTCATGCCTTTGCCAGCCTGGTGATGGTGGTTGACCCGCACGTCATCGTGTTGGGCGGCGGACTTTCCCGCCATGAACCGCTGTATGGGGCATTGCCCGCAGCGGTGCGGGCGCACCTGTTCGCCGGCATGCGCGTGCCGCCCATCCTGCCACCGCGTTTTGGCGATGCCGGTGGTGCGCGCGGCGCGGCCTTGCTCGCGCGCCAGCACGCATAAACATTTTCGACCGGAGACTCCAGCATGTCCGCCGTGCAATCACTCATCCAGGCCCATCGCAAGGGCGAGCGCAGCGGTCTCTACAGCGTGTGTTGCAGCAACGAGCAGGTGTTGCTCGCCGCCATGCAGGTTGCCCGGCGTTATCACACGCCCTTGCTGATCGAAGCCACCTCCAACCAGGTCGATCAGTTTGGCGGCTACACCGGCATGACTCCGGCGCAGTTTCGCGCTTACGTGGAAGGCCTGGCCGATGCCCACGGATTCCCGCGTGAACGCCTGATCCTTGGCGGCGATCACCTCGGTCCGAATGCCTGGCAGAAGCAGCCTGCCGAATTGGCAATGCAGAATGCGCGTGCATTGATCCATGCCTATGCCAGTGCCGGTTTCCACAAGATCCATCTGGATTGCAGCATGTCCTGCGCGGATGATCCCAGTCCCTTGCCGGATGCAATCGTGGCGGCACGCTCCGCCGAGCTTGCGCGCATTGCCGAGGCCGCCGCGCGCGATGCCGGATTGCCTGCGCCGGTGTACGTGATCGGCACCGAAGTACCGATACCCGGCGGCGAGAGTTCACTCGGCAGCGGGGTGGCGGTGACCACGCCCGAGGCCGCCGCGACCACGCTGGAAATCCATCGCCGCACTTTCGATGTGCCCGATCTCGCTGATGCCTGGCAACGGGTGATCGCGATGGTGGTGCAACCGGGCGTGGATTTCGATCACAGCTCGGTACAGCACTACGATCCAGCCAAGGCCAAGGCGCTCTCGAGCTTCCTCGAAACGCAACCGCGCATCGTGTTCGAGGCGCATTCCACCGATTACCAGAGCGAAGCCTCGCTGCATGCGCTGGTGCGCGATCACTTCGCCATCCTCAAGGTGGGACCGGCGGCGACGTTCGCCTTTCGCGAGGCGGTGTTTGCACTGAGCCGGATCGAGGATGAATTGATCCCGCAAGACCAGCGTTCGCGCCTGATCGACGTGCTCGATGAGGCCATGCGCGCGAATCCGAAATACTGGCAAGGCCATTACAGCGGTGATGAACCATCGCTGCGCCTGTTGCGTGCCTATGCACTCAGCGACCGCTGTCGTTATTACTGGGGCGATGCAAGGGTTGCTGCCGCCGTGCAATTGCTGATCGACAACCTGCGCCGACACGCGCCACCGGCCACGCTGATCAGCCAATACCTGCCCGAACAGGTGGCCGAAGTGCTGGCCGGTCGATTGTCGGTGGATCCGCTGGCCCTGGTGCAGCACAAGATCGGTTTGCGCCTGGCCGAATACGCGCGTGCCTGCGCCAGCAACGAGGCATGAATGCCATGAAACACGCTGCCCTTGGAATCCTTTCGACGGTGCTGATCGCGATGGCCTGCTGCGCCCTTGCGCAAACGCCCCGTTTTTCCGTGCAAGGCGAACATTTCCTGCGCGATGGCAAGCCTTTCCTGATCCGCTCCGGCGAGATCCACTATCCGCGCGTGCCACGCGAATACTGGCGCGACCGCCTGCACAAGCTGCGCGCGATGGGTCTCAACACCATCACCACCTACGTGTTCTGGAACCTGCACGAGCCCGAACCCGGCCAATTCGATTTCAGCGGCAACCTCGACATCGCCGCGTTCGTGCGCACGGCGCAGGAAGAAGGCCTTGAAGTGATCGTCCGTCCCGGCCCCTACATCTGCACCGAGCTCGACTTCGGCGGCTATCCGGCCTGGCTGCTGCGCACGCCTGGACTGCGTGTGCGCAGCATGGATCCGCGCTACATGGCCGCCAGCGCCCGCTATCTGAAGCGTGTCGGCGAAGAATTGGCACCGCTGCTGTCCACGCGGGGCGGACCAATCCTGATGATCCAGGTGGAGAACGAGTACGGCAGTTACGGCAACGACCGCGACTACATGGCGGCAGTGAAGCAGCAGGTCATCGATGCCGGATTCGACACGCCGCTGTTCACCTCGGATGGACCACACCTGCGCCTGCTTGAAGGTGGCACCTTGCCGGGCGTGACCAGCGTGATCAACTTCGATGGCGATGCCAACGATGCGCAATCCTCATTCGAGGAGTTCGCCCGGTTCCGCACCGGCGTACCGCGCATGGTTGGCGAATACTGGGATGGCTGGTTCGATGCCTGGGGCAAGCCGCACACCTCACGCGACACCGACAAGGTTGCCGGTGCCATCGAGTGGTTTCTCGCCAATGGCGTTTCCTTCAATTTGTACATGGCGCATGGCGGCACCAGCTTCGGCTACCTCGCCGGCGCCAACGGCAAGCTTGATGGCAGCTACAGCGCGGACACCACCAGCTACGACTACGACGCGCCCATCGACGAGGCCGGACGCCTGACACCGAAGTACCACGCCATCCGTGCCGTGATCGGCAAGCATCTGGATGCAGGCGAAACGCTGCCGCCGATGCCTGCCGATGCAAGGACGGTGTCGATTCCGCGCTTCGAGCTGGCCGAATCGGTGAGCTTGCGCGATGCCTTGCCGATCTTGTCGAAACCGGTGCTGTCGGTATTGCCGAAGACCATGGAGGCACTCGGCCAGAACTACGGGTTCGTGTGGTATCGCACCCGATTGCCATCGACTGGTGGCAAGTTGCAGGTTCAAGAGGTGCGCGACTACGCCAGCGTGCTGGTGGATGGCGTGGCACAAGGAACGCTTGATCGTCGCGAGAACCGGCACACGCTTTCAATCAACGCGAAAGCCGGTGCCACGCTCGATTTGCTGGTCGAGAACATGGGGCGAATCAACTTTGATCAGCCGCTGGCAACCGAGTACAAGGGCATCACGCGTGCGGTGAAGCTCGATGATGCCGAGCTGCGCAACTGGACGATGTATGCGCTGCCGCTGGCGGATCTTTCCGGGCTTGCGTTTGGCAATACCGATACGGCCACCGACGAACCGGGTTTCTGGCGTGGCAGCTTCAAGCTGAAAAAGCCGGGCGACAGCTTTCTCGACCTGCGTGGCTGGGGCAAGGGTCATGTGTGGGTGAATGGACATCATCTTGGCCGCTACTGGAAGATCGGTCCGCAGCAGGCTCTGTATCTGCCTGCGCCGTGGCTGAGATCCGGCCGCAACGAGGTGGTGGTGCTGGATGTGGAAGGCGGTGCCGCCAAACGCAGCATCGGAGGCATCACCGATCCGGTTTACCAGGTTGCCGATCCTCCAGCGGGCCAATGAACATGCGCGAAGGGCTGAAATGAAGACTGGCGGAAGACTTCGCGGCCGCATCCTGACCCCGGGCGGCGTGGTGCACGGCGAGATCGGATTCGACAGCCGCATCCTCGAGATCCATGCCGACCCCGGCGTGGTGACCGACGACGCCCCGTGGATCCTGCCCGGCTTCATCGACCTGCATGTGCACGGCGCATCCGCAGTGGACATCATGGATGGTGGCGAGGCCGCGCACACGGTCGCGCGCACGCACGTGCGGCACGGCACCACGGCCATGCTCGGCACCACCATGACGGCGAGCGAGGACGACATCGTGCACGCGCTGCGCGGCTTGTCGAAGGCCATCGACTCCCGCGCACCAGGCTGCGCACGCGTGCTCGGCGTGCACCTCGAAGGGCCGTATCTGAGTGCGCAACGACTCGGCGCACAACCGCCGCTGGTGGTCGAGGCGACGCTCGAACAGGTGAAACGCCTGCACGCGATCGCGCCGATCAGGGTGCTGACCCTGGCCCCGGAAATCGGCGAGCACACCGCGCTGATTCCCGCGCTCACCGCCCTGGGCATCCGCGTGCAGGTTGGCCACAGCGCAGGTACCTACGATGACGGCGTGGCGGCCTTGCGCGCCGGTGCGAGTGGCTTCACCCACCTGTTCAACGGCATGAGCGGCACCCACCATCGCGAACCGGGCATCGCCGCGGCAGCGCTCGCACATGCCGAGTATGCCGAGCTGATTCCCGACCTTGCGCATGTGCATGCGGGCATGATCCGCGCCGCGCTGCGCGCGATTCCCAAGCTCTATGCCATCACCGACGCCACCGCCGCCACCGGCATGCCCGATGGCGAATACGCACTCGGCGTGCAGCGCGTGCACAAGTGCCTGGGTTGCGTGCGCCTGGCCGACGGCAGCTCGCTGGCCGGCAGTGCATTGACCATGGATCAGGCCCTGCGCAACCTGGTCTCCATCGGCCTCGACCTGGCCGACGCGAGCAACCGCGTGTCACGCTATCCGGCGGATTATCTCGGTGTGCAGGATCGCGGTCGCATCGAACCGGGAGCCTTTGCCGATCTGGTGCTGCTCGATTCCAATCTCGCCATCCGCCAGGTGTTTGTCGAAGGCGAACCGATTGCGCCGCATTGATCCGCCAACCCACCCGCCCCTTCCCGCCACAGGAATCCCACGATGAGCCAGGCCGCCGCCGCGACAAACCCGCATGCCGAGCCGACGGATCCGCGCTGGCACCTGCGCTACCTGCTGTTCATCGCCGGCATGGGTGGACTGCTGTACGGCATCGACCTCGGCATCATCGCAGGCGCCCTGCCCTATCTCGAAGCCACCGCCAGCACAAGTTGGCAGTTGACCACCCAGCAACTGAGCTTCGTGGTTGCCGCGGTGTTGCTGGGCAGCGTGCTGTCGGCACTGTTTGCCGGCGCGCTGTCGGATCTGATTGGCCGACGCAGCGTGATGGTGCTCAGCGGCGCACTGTTCACCGCCAGCATTCCGATCATGGCGCTGGCCTCCGGTTACCTGCCCTTGTTGCTCGGTCGCCTGTTGCAAGGCGTCAGTGGCGGATTGATCGGCGTGGCAGTGCCGCTGTATCTGGCGGAAGTGCTCAGCCCGGAACGGCGCGGACGCGGCATGGCAATGTTCCAGTTGCTGCTCACCATCGGTTTGGTGGTCGCTGCATTGATCGGCCTGCACCAGGCGCATGTGGTGGATGTCGCCACCGAGTCGGTTCGCCAACTCTCGCCCGCGGAACAGCAGCAGGCCCTGTTCGCAGTCAAGGATCGCGCCTGGCGCATGATCTTCTGGAGCAGCCTGCTGCCTGGCCTGGTGTTCACCCTTGGCGGCCTGTTGCTGCACGAATCTCCCCGCTGGCTTGCGCGGCGCGGTCGCCTGCGCCAGGCGCGCGCGGCATTGCAAAGCACGCTGCCAATGGCACAAGTGGAATCCACCTTGCAGCAGATGCAGGAGCAAGCGCCGTCCGATCATGGCGTGACGCACGAACGCGATCGCCTGCTCAGTCGCCGCTATCTGCGGCCGTTCCTGTTGGCCTGCGTCATCCTCGCGCTGACCCAGGCCACCGGCATGAATTCGATCCTCGCCTACGTGGTCAACATCCTCAATCATGCCGGCCTGCCCGGTGCCGTCGCCAACTGGGGCGATGTCAGCGTGAAAATGGTCAATGCGCTGATGACCGTGGTGGCGCTGGTACTGGTTGATCGCAAGGGCCGCAAGTTTCTGCTCATGCTGGGCAGCGGCGGCATCGTGGTCGCCTTGCTGGCCTTGTCCACATTGTTCGTGAAGGCCGAACGCGGACAGGTCGATGTACGCCCGATTCTGGCGCAACAGATCAACGCTGACGCGCTGACCCTTCGCCTGGATGCCGAACAATGGCGGCGCCTGGGCGTGATCGACACCGCGCAACCTCAACAGTTGACCGTGGCCTACCGCTACGGCGGCTTCAGCAACGTGCGGTCCCTGCGCAGCGACGCGGTCGGTGACGTCGAATTGCATATCCGGCGCGACGCCGCGGTGCAACCGGACAGCGTGATCGGCGCATTCTTCCGCACCTTGCACCTCAATCCGTTTCCCGACCCCGCCAGCGCCGCGCAGGCACCGCTGGAACTCGAGCGCGCCAGCCTCGGTGCGGTGCCCTCGCCCACCCACGGCTGGGTGGTGACCATCTGCCTGTTGTTCTTTGTCGCCTTCTTCGCCGTTGGCCCCGGCGTGTGCGTATGGCTGGCACTCTCGGAGCTGATGCCGACCCGCATCCGCTCCAACGGCATGAGCATCGCACTGGTGATCAACCAGTTCGTCTCCACCTCGATTGCCGCGGTGTTTCTGCCCATGGTCGGCCGCCACGGCTACGCCAGCATGTTCATCTTCTGGGCCGGCTGCACCCTGGCCTACTTCCTCGTCGCCAGCTTCCTGCTGCCGGAAACCAAGGGCAAAACCCTGGAGGAAATCGAGGCGCATTTTCGTTGAGGCACACGCTCACGGTCGCCGCCTTGGCAGGGGGGTCGACAATTGTTGCGGCACCTGGATTGATGCACAATCGCATCAATTGACGCATCAGTCGGAGTACGCGCATGCGCACAACCGTCACCCTGGATGACAGCCTGTACGAGCAGGCGCTGGAGTTGGCCGCACCCGGTACGGACAAGGCCGAGCTGTTCCGCGAGGCCCTGCGAACCTTCGTGCGTGTGCAGTCGGCCAAACGCCTCGCGGCACTGGGCGGCAAGGCAGCACGGATGCCGGACATTCCGCGCCGCCGGGCAGCGCCAGCCGGTCGGGTGCGGTAAGCCCATGGACGTGTTGGTGGACACCAGCGTCTGGGTGGATCACTTCCGCAGCGGCAACACCAGGTTGGTTGGCTTGATGACGAGCGACGCGGTGTTGATTCATCCGTTCGTTCTGACCGAGCTGGCCTGCGGCACACCACCCGCACCGCGCCAGCGCACGCTGGCCGATCTGGCGCGCTTGCGCTGGGCACAGCAGGCCAGCCAGACCGAAGTGCTGGCTTTCATCGAGAGTGAAAAACTTTACGGCCTGGGTTGTGGCTTGGTGGACGTGAGCTTGCTCGCCTCCGCCCGGTTGACGCCGGGTGCGCGCCTGTGGACATTGGACAAGCCGTTGGCATCACTGGCCTCGCGCTTTGGCGTGAGTTGGCCCTGATGCGCAAGCGATCCGTGCCCGCATCCACCAAATCTGCGAAGGTCATCGACAGCACGCGGTCGCCGCGCGCGATCGTGAAGCGTATTTCCATTGAGGCCGCATCGCCCCGGTGTGAAACCGCGAAAAGCACCTGTGGACTCAGAACAACCACATCACCGATGCCACCCAGCGTTGGCGCGAGGGCAGGGTCAGTTCGTAGGGGAAGTTGAACAACTCGTAGCTGTACTTGCGTTCGCTGGCCCAGATGCGACCGACGCTCAGGGAAGCACTGGCGACAGCGAAGGTCACGCCGAGATTGGCGTAGTGGTAGTCATGCGGTGGCGCATGTACCGGATGGCCGAATCCAATGCCCGCATCCAGACTCAGGTGATCGCCTATCGGTTGGTGCCAGGCGGTTTCGGCCCACAGCCAGGCGACGTCGTCGCTGATCACATCCAGGTAGGCGTTGTTGACGCGCGGTGACCAGGCCAGGGTGGACACCCAGCGCCCGCGCCAGGCGATCGCCGCGTTCAGTTCGTCGTAACGCAGGCCATCGTGGTTTTCGCTGTGCAGGCTGTCGTAATGCACGAATCCCAGTTTGGCCGACCAATCCGTGCCGAAGCGCCAACGCCGATCGGCATAGAGGCTGAATTGGCTATCCGCGGGCCGGTCTTGCGGGTGCACGCTGGCGGCATTGATCCCCAGCAGCCAGTTTCCGCCCAGTCCCACATGCAGGTCGGCAAACACGCTGGGGTCGCCCCGGCTTTGCCCGATGCCGCGATAGATGTTCTCCGAGCTTGCGCCAAGCGCCCCGCCCCAGGTTTGCGCCTGTGCCGAAGACGCCAATGGCGCCACAACCAGGGCCAGGTGCAAGGCGCATGCCCAGGCGAACCGCGTGGGTTGCACAGAACCGGGAGCACGCCGCGCAGGACAAGCCGTGATCAAGGGCGCATCCTGTGTTGAGGGATCAAGGCAACCTTTTGCGTTACAACCGGGTACATACATCGTTGGCCTATGCCCTGGGGTGCTGGATTGCGCATGAAATCCGAAGCGGAAAATCGTGGCCCTGCCGACACCCGTGATTCGGACGCACAGGATCTCGTCTGGATCAAGGCGATAGCGCGCGGCGACCGGCGGGCATTCGAACAACTTTACACAAGCTACCATGGACTGCTCGCCCGATTCCTGATCCGCAACACCTCTCGACGTGACCTGGTCGATGAAGTGGTCAACAGCACCCTGTGGGCGGTGTGGCGGGGCGCCTCGCGTTTTCGCGAGGAGGCCAAGCCGCGCAGTTGGATCATCGCCATCGCCTACCGCACCTTGATGAAGGCCCTGCGCGACCAGCCCTTCGACATCGGTGCCGCTACCGGCATGGATGAGGATGCCGATGATCCCGCCGGGTTGCCCGAACAGCACAACCATTCGCAACTGACCGAGGTACAGCAATGGGTGGGCGCAGGCCTGCGCTTGTTGCCGCCCGACCAGCGCATGACCATCGAGCTGGCTTACTACCTTGGCCAATCCTGCGAGGAGATTGCCGAGATCATGAATTGCCCGGTGGGCACGGTGAAGGCGCGCATGTTCCACGCCCGCGTGCGCCTGCGCAGCAGCCTCACCGCCCTGGGCGGCGACACCCGCAACGAGGCCAATCCACAATGAGCATGAATCCCTACGACCCCGCGCATCGGCAGATCTGGGACCTGATTCCCTGGATGGTCAACGGCACCCTTGACGAGGAGCAGCGCGAAATTGCGCATCGCCACCTGGATCGCTGCGTCGATTGCCGCGACGAGTTTGATTTCCAGTTGCGTATCCAGGGTGGCATGACGGTGGATGCGCATGCGCCGGTGGGCGATAGCTCGGCTTCGCTGGCGCGGCTCATGGCCCGAATCGACGCGGAAGACGAGGGGCGCGACTTCGCACAGATTCCCTTGCACCTGGGCAGCAGCGAAGAGACGCAACGCACGGCGCGTCGAGTGCATCGGCAACGGCGCTTGATGCGCATGCTGGCAGCCATGGTGGTGGTCGAGGCACTGGGCCTGTCCGTGCTTGGCACACTCTGGTTTGCGCAAGGATCCAATCCTGAGCAGCCCGCCGCCTACACCACCCTGAGCACCGCCGCTCCCGAGGCAGCCGAGGGCATCATTCGCCTGGTGCCTTCACCCTCGCTTGGCATGGGCGAATTGCAAGCCTTGTTGGCTGAAGCGGGTTTGCACATCGCAGGCAGCAATGCGACAGCGACCGTACTCACCCTGGCGGCAAACGGCGGAGCGGGCGCGCAATCCGGGGACAGGAAGGCGAGCCTCAACGACACATTGCAGCGCCTGCGTGCAAACCCGGGCGTACTGCTGGCCGAACCCATCGGCGACGCGGCAAGGTCGCCATGACGAGGAATGCAACCCTGCGCAGCGAGTGCGCGCTTTGGCGGGCAATCCGAATTATCGGGCCGTGGACAACGGCACTGGTGGCGTTGCTGGCTTCGGTCGGAGCGTTCGCCGCCAGCATCGAGGAAAACACCGATCGGCGCATCATCGTGGCCATCACCGAGAAGCCCGATGCGGGTGCGGCCATCGGTTCCAGTCCCCGCGGCTACGCGGGCCTGCCCGACTATTCCGGCAGCCAGCGCACGCGCGCTGCTGCCCGGCGCATTGCCGAGGCGAACGGACTGGTCGAGATCGCGGCATGGACAATAGAGCCGCTGCAAATTCGTTGCATGCTGTATGAAGTGCCGGCATCCAGCAGCCGCGAGGAAATGCTGGATCGGTTGCGCGCAGACAGGCGCGTGAAACTTGCCGAGCCGCTGCGCGAGTACATGACCCTCAACACGGTCAGCGTCGATTCTCCACCTGTCGATGCATCGGCAGCGGGCACAAGCCGCTTCAATGATCCGTATGCCGCACTGCAAAGCGGTTTCTCGGTGATCGACGCGGAACGCGCCCAGCAATGGGCAACCGGCAAGCACGTTTCCGTTGCAGTCATCGATACCGCCGTGGATGCCACGCACCCGGATTTGCAGGGCCAGGTCGCTGAACATCGCGATTTCGTGGGTGATGCAGTGCCGGTGCAGGCCAGTGAACGACACGGCACGGAAGTCGCCGGCGTGATCGCCGCGTTGGCCAACAATCGCATCGGCATTGTCGGCGTGGCACCGGCTGCTTCGATTCATGCATTCCGTGCCTGCTGGTCATCACCGCAAGAGTCTGCCTCGGCACGTTGCAACTCGTTCACCCTCGCCCAGGCGCTGGCTGCGGCCATTCAGTCCAGGGCCGAAGTCATCAATCTCAGCCTGGGCGGTCCGCGCGATCCCTTGCTCGATGAATTGCTGGGGCATGCCTTGGCGGCCGGCCAGATCGTGGTCGCCGCCCTGCCTGCCGACCCGGCACTCAACGGCTTTCCAAGCACGCTCGATGGCGTGATCGGTGTGCGCACGATCAATCAGTCGAATACCGGCGGTGCCAGCGTGGTCAGTGCGCCGGGCACCGATATCCTCACGCTCGAACCCGGCGGCAGCTTCGACTACGCCTCGGGAAGTTCGCTGGCGGCTGCGCATGTCAGCGGCACCCTCGCGTTGCTGTTGCAGGCATCGCCTGGCGTGGATGCAGAACGCGCATTGGGCCTGCTCAGGGAGTCCAGCACGAACCCTGCTGATGCCATCAATGCATGCATGGCCTTGCGCTTGCAGTTGAAGCAGACGGGCGCATCCTGCACTGACTCGCCGCAGCTGGAAGCAGGTCATGAGCGCGGCTAACAGCGCGACCCGCGGACTGACACAACGCACCCTTCTGCTGTTGTGGAGTGCGCTGGCGATGTTGCTTGCTTGTGGCCAGGCCGGAGCACAAACCGCCGCACTGGATCTGGCCCATTTCCTTCCCGCGACATCCCGCGCACAAGCGACCTCGCCGGCTGATTCACCTGCTGCCGGGTTTGCCAATGCCCGCGTCGCGGTGAATCCTGCCGCCGCCGGCGCCACGCCGGTTGGCGAGCGCATGTGCATTGCCTGCCATCAACTGGAAAGCGATCACTTCACCCACACCTTCCACGCCCTCGGACTGCACGCAGCCAGCAAGACCGATGCATCGATACCGGTTTGCGAAACCTGCCACGGCGCAGGTTCCCTGCACGCACAGGATCCGACCAGCCAGGGCCTGATCATCGGATTCACGAAAACCTCGGGCACACCCATTGCCGTGCAGACCGCGACCTGCCTGGCCTGCCATGAAGGGGGCCCGCGCGATCACTGGAGCGGCTCGGTGCACCAACGCAACCAGTTGTCGTGCAGCGACTGCCACAACCCGATGGCGAAGTTCTCCGGCGAAGGCCTGCTTGCGCGCAGCTCGATCAACGACACCTGCGCGCAATGCCACAAGGATGTGCTGGTGCAATTCCACCGCCGCTCGCACATGCCCTTGCCGGAAGGCCAGATGAGCTGCGTGGATTGCCACAACCCGCACGGCTCGACCACCAGCCCGCTGCTGAAAACCAATACCGTCAACGAAACCTGCTATCAGTGTCATGCGGAAAAGCGTGGGCCATTCCTCTTCGAGCATGCTCCGGTGCGCGAGAACTGCCTCAATTGCCACACCCCGCACGGCTCCAACCAGCACGCCCTGTTGGTAACGCCGCTGCCGTTCCTGTGCCAGCAATGCCACAGCAGTACGCGCCATCCCAACGACTTGCAGACCCCGCAATCCCTGATCAGCGGAGCGCATCCGGACGAACGCCTGATCGGACGCGCCTGCATCACCTGTCACGCCAACATCCACGGTTCCAACGCGCCTTCCGGGCCGCGCTTCCACGAATAGGGAAGGAGAGACCGCATGCACAGGCAATCTGGCCATCGTGTTCTGCTCGCCCCGCTTGGCGGCCTGCTCTTGCTGGCGGGAAACATCGCGCACGCCGATTCCGGCATCGGCGTCGACATGTGGCGCGGCAATGTTCTTGATCCGCGCGGTGGCGCGGATTCACGGCCGCTCGATCCGCGCGGCACCAGTTGGCTGAGCCCACGGCAGCGGCGTTCACCCAGTGGCAACCTGTACCTGTGCCCGGCTGCCAGCCCCGAACAAACCAAACTGGGCGAGTGGCTGTTCAGTGGCTCGCTGGACATCGGTTTCGTTGGCGTGAGTGGCGATGAAGACAACGCGCTGTGGAACCGCTATGCCGACTGGGAGGACGGTTTCATCCTCGGCCTCCTGCAGCTTGAATTCCTGCGCCCGCGCGATGGCAGCTACGCCTCGCTGCGCGCCAGTCGCATCAGCGATGACGATGCCTACTTCGACGCCATGTTCGGGCGCGCCGGCAGCTACAAGGTGCACGCTTTCCTGCGCGAGCTTCCCAATGCACTGTCCGACAGCGTGCGCTCGATATGGAACGGCGTCGGCTCCAACCACCTGACCCTGGTTGATCCGCTGCAAGCCGGTGCGAGCACATCCGGGCAGGTGGGCGCGGCATCACGGGCGGCCATCGAACGCCAGATTTCCGTCAACCGCTCCAAGCAGGGCCTGGGCTTCAGCATCTACCTCGATCCGCGCTGGTCAGCCCATGCGGACGTGAGCAACGAGCAGCGCAAGGGTGCGCGCCCTTTCGGTGGCGCCATGTTCTTCAACTTCCCATTTCCCGACAACGGCGGAATCCTGGAAACCCTGCGCCCGGTGGATGATGCCACGGTCAATCTCAACACCGGCCTGCGCTATGCCGGGTCGAAATGGCGATTGGACTTCGCCTATTCCGGTTCGTTCTACCGTGATCGCTACACGCGCTTCGACTACGAGATGCCCTACGCGCTGTCGCCGGTGATTCCCGGTGCGGTTTCCGCGCCGCTGCAGCGCGGCCAGTTTGCCACCGAACCGGACAACGACTACCACAACATCAAGGCGGCGATCACGCGCAAGCTGGGCAATGCTGGCGAATTTTCACTGACTGCCTCGCTCGGGCGCATGAGCCAGGATGATTCCCTGATTGCACCCATCGATTGCCAGGGCGTATTCGGCATCGGACTCGGCGGCAGCCTGCAACTTGGCCCGCAAAATCCCTTCCTGTTCGATTGTTCGCAGTGGAACAGCAACGCGGCATTGCCGCGTACGCGCGCCGACATGCGCATTGACACCAGCCTTGTGGATGGACGCATCGTGCTGCACCCGCTGGAGTCGCTCAGCGTGCGTGCCGGCCTGCGCTTCAACCGCGAGGACTATCGCGGCAGTTGGCTGGCCTTCAATCCGCTCAACGGCGCGTACGGTTACGTGTCCGAAAACGGCGCGCAAGGCAGCGTGGTGCCGGGCGAGGTGGGCTTCTGGTATCCGGGCGCCGGTGCGTCCAACCTGACCCGCATCCGCAATCTTCCACTCGACCTGCAAACCACGGAAGCCACTCTGGGTGCCGACTGGCGCATCAGCGAAGGCAACAGCATCGGGGCTGATCTCGTCGTCAATCGATTCGAGCCGGGCAACCGCGAGCGCGAGCAGGTCGATTTCCGTCGCATCTCGCTCAACTGGACAAACCGTGCGCTGGACTGGCTGACCCTGCGCGCCAAGCTCTCGCACCTTCGCCAGAGTGGTGATCGCTACAACTACGACCCGTACGAATTCACCTTTTCCAGCTCCCTGCCCGGCTTCGTCGAACCCGAAGGCGGCGTGCCTGCGCATACCGTGGATGCCTTGCGGAAGTTCGACCTGGCCAGCCGCGATGAAGACAAGTTCAGCCTCATCGCCACGATCGCCTTGGGTGATGACATGACCCTCGGCGCATCACTGAACGGAATGCGCAACGACTATGACGCAAGCCTCGGCCGGCAGAGTTACGACACCCACGGCGGAACCGTGCAGTGGGACTGGCAGCCCAATCCCCGCTTCATGGCCAGCGCGTACTTCGGTCGCGATTTTTCCACGCTTGAACTGGCCAACGTGAACGATCAGGCACTGGACCCCGACCCCAGCCTGGGGGGGCCAACCTATCCGCTGGATGCCGTGTGGTCGGACCGCGACCGCCAGCGCAATGCCTATGCCGGGGCCAGCTTCAAGGCAAGCCTCAAGCGCGTGGCCTGGGATGGCAACTGGACCTGGGTCAATGCCCGTGGCAGCAACAATTATGCGTTTGCCTCACCCTCCGCCCTCGCCTACTTTTCCGATGGCAGCAGCGTGCCCGGCAACGCCTTTCCGGATACCCGGTATCGCGTCAACGCGATCTCGATGGGATTGCGCGTACCACTGGGTGAGCGCCTGTCGCTGCGTGTGTTCGACACCTGGGCGCGCGGTCGCTTCGAGGACTGGCATTACGCCGGCATGGACGAGACCCGCGTGATCGAGCATCGCGTCTATACCGACGGCGGGCCGCGCGGCTATCGAAACAACCTGCTCGGCATGCTGTTGCAGGTTCGACTGTAAGGAGTGCGGCGATGAAGAACTCCATGCTTGCCGCCGCATTCAGCCTCGTTGGTCTGGGCCTGCTTGCCTGCCCTTGGGCACGTGCGGATTCGGACACCTTCATGGACTTGCGCAGCATCCCCGCGCTGCAAGGCGATCCGGCCGCCGGCAAGGCCGGTTCGGCGACGTGCGCGGCCTGCCACATGCAGAACGGCATCTCCGTGGTCGGGCTGTTTCCCAACCTGGCTGGCCAGCATGCCGAATACCTGTATTGGCGAATGCGTACGATCCAGCAGGAGGCGCGCGCCGATTCGCCGATGACAGCGTTGCTCGCCGATCTGGATGATGCCGAGCTGCGCAATTTTTCCGCTTGGTATGCATCGCTGCCGCCAGCGGATCATTCCGATTCCGCAAACGGCGCGGCTGCACATGCCTCCGAAGGCGCCCGCATCTGGAACGAAGGCGATGCCACGCGCGGCATTCCGCCCTGCCAGGGCTGCCACGGACGCAACGCCGAAGGGCATCCGTTGGCCGCGAAAGCCATTCGCTGGCGCCTGGTTCCAGTCCTGCGTGGACAACACGCCGACTTCGTGATTCAGCGACTCAAGGCGTATCGCGATGGAAGCCACACGCTGACCAGCAGCGCACGAATGATGAACGGCGCTGCCGCAAATCTGGACGATGCCTCCATCGAGGCACTCGCCCAATGGATCGAATCGGGGGACTCGATGTGAGTGTCACAACCCAACATGAACCCAATCAAGGAATTCTCATGCCTGCAACAACCGCTTTGTTTCGCAATTCGCTGCTCTGCCTTGTGCCATTTGCATTGGCGACGACGGCCATGGCCGGAAGCACCAATCACATCATCAACGTTGGAGTGAATTCCTCCGGCAGCCAGTCCAATGCCTTCACCGATGCCGGCTCGAATACCAGCCCTGCGGTTACCAGCGCCCAGGTCGGCGACACGGTGACCTTCCAGAATGTCGGTGCCTCACCCGGGTTCCACAATGTGGTATCCAACTCGGGTGCCACGCAGTTTCGCTGCGCCAACGGTTGCGATGGTGTGGGTGGCGGCAATGGCGCGCCCAGTTCCGCCAACTGGTCGGCGACGATCACCCTGACCACGGTGGAAACCATCAACTATTTCTGCGAAGTGCACGGTGCGCCCAACATCGGCATGTTCGGCACCATTACCGTGGCCGTACCGGTGGGCCTGCAAAGCTTCGAGATCGACTGACCTGCACTTGGCCGGGTTCGCCGCCGCCGATGTGGAGTCGGCGGCGGTTGAATCAGCGTCGACGCAAGGGTGGTTTGCCCGGGCGCTTTATCTTCATCACACCGGCGATGTTTTCGGACATGCGATGCGACCATTCGGGCGTCATTTCCAGGACAGGCTCAGGCTCGATCTTGGGTTCGGGTTGAGTGCGGATTTCCGCCGCCAATGCCACAGCCGTTTGCGTGGCCGAGATTGCCGGCGCAGCGAATATGTCGGTGCGGTTGGCCGCATTTGCCGTGGTCAGCGCAAAGAACGGAATGAACACCAGGCCTGAACTGGACAGGCCATGATAGTCACCGAGGAAGTAGCCGGTGGCGTTGCCTGCGGCAGCAAGCGGCGCGGTATCCAGATCAAAGGCAGCGGCAACCTGGGATTCGCGCCAGGTCACGGCGTCGGTGGAGCGCGTCAACCACAAGCTGGCCAGCAGCGAATTGCGGTCATTGGTGTTGCCGCGCAGGTCGTAGTAGGTCATGCCGATCATGCCGTCGTTGCGCACATGAAGCACCGGCAGGAAGGCCGCCACATTCGCTCCGGCACTTGCGCGCACCGGGGCAGTCCAGGTGAATCCGCCATCCTCGGAGTGCGAGACCAGGATGGCATCTCGCGCGCCCTGGCTGAAACGCGAATCCTGCCAGGCGACCACCAGCCCGCCATCGGGTTCCACGGCAATGCTCGGCACCAGCGATCCATCACGCACGCGCACTCCGGTTTCCGGATCGACGGTTCCCACGCTGAGCTGCTGATTGATGCGGATGGGTGTTGACCAAGTCAAGCCGTTGTCGGTGGAGCGGATCAGGTCAAGGTAGGCACTGATGCCGTTGCCGACCGCATCGATTTGCGAATAGACATTGACCAGGGTGCCATTGGGCAGCACCACGATGATGTTGCCGAGGGTTTGCCGATTGACGCCAGGATCAAAGATTGGACGCGCCGGTTCCCAACTCGCACCGCCATCCACGCTGCGCGCGAACCAGGTGGGTCCGGTATTGGCACTGCTGATTCGATCCCATACCGCGTAGACGAAGCGTGCGTCAAACGGATCGGCGGTCATGGTCTGCTTGTCATGGAACGCATCACCGCCTTCGCGAACCAGGGTCGCTGGCGTGCTCCAGGTGTTGCCGGCATCCAGCGAGCGACTGACCAGCACGGAACTGAGCGAACCCGGTGCCAAGGCGGCTCCGTTGAACGCTATGACGATGGCATGGGCAACACCGTCCGGCGATACCGTCACCCAGGGATCACTCGCACGCTCGTAGTCACCGCCGTTGGCTGCGTTTCCTCCAGCGCAACGCGAGAAGGCGGGATAGCGCAGGCTCCAGGTTCGCCCGCCATCGCTGCTGACGCCGATGGCCACGCCGCTGGCTCCGCCGGTTGACCAGCGATCCTGCTGCCAGGCGCCATAGAAGCGCTGCGGATTGCTCGGATCGGCGCTGAAATGCGGTTCCACTTCGGCATTGGCAAAACGCGTTCCGCCAAGCGAGCCGCGCTCACAACCGCCCACGAAAGGCGTGGCCGCCGTCGCCGTGTACTGTGGGTCCAGAACCACCTGTGGCGGTGGTGGTGGCGCGTTGTCGTCCGGATCAGGAGCGGAAGAATTGGAACTTCCGCCTCCACAAGCGCAGACACCCATGAGCAAACCGGCAACACTTGCGAAGCGGAAGATGTGCGTAGCGGAAGACATGGCCTACCTCGTCGGAAAACCAATCAACGAAGCGCATCGTACATCAGAACACGCGGAGTGTGTGGCGCCGAATCAGGCCCAGTTATTCGAATCCGTGGGCAAAGATGAGGTCGGAAAGCGCTTCGAAGGCGCCAATGTCGATGAATCCATCCGCACCGCGCGCCACGGCCACTGGGACCAATGCCCGCTGGGGATGAAACGACGGTGGAAAGGTTGGCCCCGGAAATGGAAATCCGGCGTCGCTGGCCGGCGCATTGTTGCCGGCATTGCGAAGCGGGCTGCCACTCAGCGGCGTGAAATCGAATGCCGCGGCGTTGGCGAAACCGGGATTGCTGCCGCTCAGCGTCGCGCTCCATTCGCCTGCTCCCGGCACGAAACTGGAGCCGGCTTCGATCCAGTTGTTGCTGCCGTGGATCTGGCGGCCATTGGTCCACACCGCTTCCACGGTACGCTCGATGCGCGCCGTGCCACCAGCGCTCACATCGATCACGTTGTTGTGCATCTCCACCGATTGGATGCCGTCATAGATGCGGAACACGGTGGCATCCTCGCCCGAGGCAAGAATGAAGGTGTTGTTGACGAAGCGCACCCTGCCCTTGCTCTGGCCACTGCCATCGCCACCCACACGCACGACGGAACCGAAATCGGGATTGGTGTGGATGATCACGTTGCCAACCACGTCGGAATCCTCGCGTACCAGATCGCGTGTCCAGCCAGGGGCCTGGGTTTCCTCGTCGGGACCGATCAGCTCCAGTTCGTGGTAAGCCGCGCCTTCAAACCAGTTGTAGTGGATTTCGTTGCGCTCATGGCGGCTCTTCAGCAGGTTGCCGCCATTGCCGTCATGTACATAGCAGTAGCGCATGCGAAACACTGAACCCGAGTGCGCGATCTCGTCGCTCTGGATGTAGAGCGGATGCTGGCTGGTGCCATTGCCGGCATCGTAGATCTCGGAGTATTCCAGGGTGAATGAACCCGATTCGAGGTCGGTGCCGAGGATGCCGTGGCCGGCGCAATCGTGGATCACGCTGTCGCGCACGGTGACATCATGCGCACCCTGCAGGATGCAGCGCGCGCTGCCGCCGCGAACTTCGAAGCCTTCGAACACCAGATGATCGGACTGACGAAACTCGACGGTGTTGGAGCCGCCGCTGATCACAGGGCGCTGCCCGCCCACGCGCAGGCCGCGGATGGTCACCGGGTGGCCCGCGCTGCCACCATCTTCGGCCGGCACGACCACGCCACCGGGATAGGTCACTGCGCCGGCGACTTCGACGATATCGTCAGGGCCGAGATTGACCGCGCTGAACAGCGCATTGAGCGTGGTCCAGGTTTCGCCGGGGCCGACCGGATAGGTTGCCGCCATGCCGAGGCCGGGCAGAAAGAGAATCGTTGCAAGGAGCAGTCGCATGAATGTCCAACTCCGCAGGCAAAGCGCGGAGTCTCATGCAAATGAAGGACTGAATCCGTGACGGGTTGGGCGTTGCGCCTTGGCGGATTTCCGATTGCACCACGAAGCAGCGTGGCGCCAGACGGCAGTCGCAAAATGCGACTGCCGATCGATGCTCAGGTAATCAAATGTAGTTTCAGTTTGACCGGCCATTGGTGCGCGAATTTCGATTGACCTGGTCGAGCTGGCGCCGGCCTTCCCGACGATTGTTCTCGAGCTGGCGCGCGGTGTAGCACTTCTTCACCGGGATGTGCGAACCGATCGGGTTCTCGTAGGAGCACACCAGGCGATCATCCGCATTCTGCGCCAACAAGCCATTGACCTTTTCCAGTTCGTTGGTGACTCGAACCTTTTCATTCTTGTCCATTGCATCAACCGAACCGTCGTCGGCGAGCATCGAGGCAATCAGGTCAAGCGACTGATCGACGATCTTGCGGTTGTTGGTGCTGAGGAATTCAAAGCGTTTGCCTGGCGCCATTTCGGCACGGATCTTGTCGACCAGAATGGCAAAATTCTCCGGCGTGTCGACGACGATGATCTGTTCAACGGGCTTCTTTGCCATTGCGGTGGTGGCGGCCATCAGCAGGCCTGCGGCAAACAGCGAAATCAAGCGAATCATTTCAACCTCCAGAATTGCTAAAACCATCATTCGGCTGCGGCGCCGAAACGGATGAATTGCCAGGA
>SHNG01000047.1 GCA_004295005.1 Gammaproteobacteria bacterium | reverse complement strand
TCAACCCCGCCCAACCACGCACGGCGCACGCAGCGCGAGATGCAGTGATAGAAACCGGGCGAGCCGGGATCGACCAATTGGCTGCGGGCAGAAGTCATGCCGACAGGATGAATCCAGCGCCGAGGCGTGTCTGTAGGAAATCACCGACG
The DNA here is from genome assembly GCA_004295005.1 of Gammaproteobacteria bacterium. Taxonomy (GTDB): domain Bacteria; phylum Pseudomonadota; class Gammaproteobacteria; order Xanthomonadales; family Rhodanobacteraceae; genus Dokdonella. Next base: position 32,936 of record SHNG01000047.1, on the reverse strand, counting down.
CGCGGCGTAGGATCCTGCCGAGACTTTGGATGTCCCGAGGTTCGCCCTTCCCGAGACTTTGGATGTCCCGAGGTTCCTCCCGAGGTTCCGGATGTCCCGAGGTTCCGAGGCCTAACAGAAACCCGGACACCCAAATTTCGCCAGTCGGCCCAACGCTCCACTGAAGGCGGCTGGGCAGCAACAGGATTGTGGTGAGCCACGGAGAATCAGGGGAATTGTGCGACGAATTCGCCGCTTTCGGGGCGTCTGATATGACCCGATTGTCGCCAAACTGCGCAATCAAGCAGCAGCGCTCGTTCACGAAGTGAGCAGGTTCCGTTTTACAGATTCGGTGTGGCTCAAATGGCGTGACTTCGCATCAATAGCTGGGCGCTGCCGATGCCTTTGAGCCAACTCTGACCGATGGCTGCCGGCAGAAACCGGGACAGAAACCGGGACAGAAACCGGGGAAAGAAACCGGGGAAAGAAACCGGGGAAAGAAACCGGGCCACTCACAATTTGCCAACTTGCCGAACGCGCCTTGCAAGACCGGCGGATGACGGGCCGGTTGTAGGGAGCAGACCATGATTCCGGGATTCCGGTTTATGTGCCTGCGCATTGTTCGATTTGACCCCAATTCCGGGTTTGAAGGGACACAGGGCGTGCTTGCCCTGGATCGGGCCTCGATACCGCCGGGCCCGGAATCCAAAGGGTTGCTCCGGGAGGTCTGATGATTGCGAAGTCCCTTTTGCTGGTGATGGCGTCGTTCTTGTCCTTGAGTGCGCATGCAACCAATCGATACGTGGCCACCACCGGTGCCAACACCGGCACCTGTACCAGCCAGGCCTCGCCCTGCCGGACGATTCCCTACGGTGCCAGCCAGATGGTGGCAGGCGATACCCTGATCGTGGCCGACGGAACCTACTCCGAGATCAACCCGATCTACGACGCGGTTCCTTCCGGCAACGCGGGGCCGGATGGTATTCCGCGCACCGCCGACGATGTCTACACGACGGTACGCGCGGCAAACGATTTCGGCGTGCTGATCGATGGCTCGGCGTGGACCGGTTACGCCTTCGGCATTCGCCTGCGCGAAAAGCAGTTCGTCCAGGTGCGCGGTTTCCGCGTGCATCTGAGCCAGGCCAATGAGAATGGTGCGCCGGTTTCCATCGAGAACAGCAACCACATCAAGATCATCCGCAACGGATTCGGCTATGCCGGCATTACCGGCAACTCATCGACTGTCGCGGTTGGCGTGGATTCCGACTACGTGCTGGTGGAGGAGAACTTCGCGTTTGGCGGCAGTCGCTACATGTTCCTGAACTATTGGGCGGATCACGTCGTGTTCCGTCGCAACGTGGCGCGCAACGACTACTGGACCGGAACGCTGCAGGCGGCAGCGTTCACCAACTACGATTCGGTCAACACGGTGTGGCAGAACAACATTGCCATCGACTCGAACACCGCTTGCTGTCCCGGTCATTCCGGGCTGTATGCCGCGTTCTTCAATGAGAACAAGTCGGATCGCGCACCCGATACCAGCCAGGAGTTTCACGGCAACATCGTCCTCAACTTCAAGGCGGGTTACGGCACCCACCTGGATTGGCTGGTCACCGGCACGCGCAGGATGAGCAACAACATCTGGTGGGACGGCAACGGCGGATATTGGGGCGAACAAGGCGAAACGGAGATCCCTGGTTTCCCATCGCAGAACCTGCCGGCGAGCTGGCCGCAGATCACCCACATCACCTCCGGTCACAACGCCGGCGAATACGATCCCCCCAACGGAGGCGGCATGTGGGGCACCGGATTGGCGATGATCGAGGACTGGCCGAACGTGGTGAAGAACTCGATTTTCGTCGAGAACGAATCGTTTGGCGTGGCGGGTTACGTCAATGGCCATCACAACGCATTTTTCGGCAATGGTGCTCCGTATGGAGGCGCGCAACCGAATCCCGGTGTCGGTGACATCACCAATCACAACATCCTGTACACGCCGGGCAACCCCAACGGAAGCTTGCGCTACCTGCCGCGCGGTCCGGAATCGGGCTCCTTGCTGGCTTCCGCAGGAGACGATGGTGGCCGGGCAGGCGCGCGCGTGCTCTGGAAGATCGGGCTTGACGGCACGCTCTACGGCGAACCGGGCTGGAACGTGGAGCGCAGTCCCGAGAACGGCTATGGCCGGCCCGAAGACAGCTTGTGGCCGTGGCCGAACGAGGCGGTGATCAAGGCGGAATTTGCCGCCTATTCCGGAGGTGGCCTTCCGGGTGCGCGCGGTTTCGCGGCCCCCGGCAACGGCCTTTACGGTGGGCCGATCACGTTGAGTTCCTACATCTGGGAATACCTGGGCAGCCCGTATCCAATCGATTTGATTTTCCGCAACGGATTCGACCCCGGTGGATGACGCTTCGGGATATCGGCGAGGCGATCTTCCGATCAGGCGGTGATGGTCATCTGAAGCTAAGGCTCAGTCGGGTGACTGCTTGCGGATGCGGCGCGACTGCCGCCCGATCAGATAAAAGGCGAGTCGATCCGGCATCAGCTTGAGCAGGGTCTTGATCACGCGATTGACGCGGCCGTTGATGTAGACCGCATCCCCGCGTTCCACGGCATCCAGCCCCTGGCGCACCACGGTTTCTGCGTCCATCCACATCCAGCCGGGCAGCTTCGACATCATCGCGCGCGAGCCGGTGACGTCGTGGAACTCCGAATACGTGAAGCCCGGGCACAGCGCGCAGGTGTGTATGCCGTCGGCGCGGTATTCCAGATGCAGGGCCTGCGACAACTTGATCAGATAGGCCTTGGCACCGGCGTACAGGGTTTGCCCGGCGGAACCCGGGACGTGACCGGCAAGCGAGGCCACGTTGATGATGCGGCCGCGGCCACGCGCACGCATGGCCGGCAACAGTCGGTGACACAGTTCGGTCGGCGCGCTCATCAACACCTGGATGAAATCGGCCTGCACCTGCCACCCCTGGCTGAGAAAGTACCCGGTGACCCCATAGCCGGCGTTGTTGACCAGCATGTCGATTGCCAAGCCGCGTCGCTCGATTTCCTCGACCAGCATTCGCGGCGCCTCGCGGTCGGCGAGATCGGCACTGATGATTTCCACGCGGATGCCGTGCGCGGCAATCAACTCGGTGGCCAGCGCCTGCAGCCTCTCGCTGCGTCGGGCGGTCAGCAGCAGGTGATGGCCGCGTGCCGCGAGCTCGCGTGCAAAGGCAGCGCCGATGCCTGCCGAGGCACCCGTGATCAAGGCAAAGCCGGATTCCGGATTCATGTGGGCTTCCAGGAATGGATCTGATCGGCAGGGTAGCGGTAAAACGCGAGTGCTGTCGTGTGCCCGGGCGTTGTTTGCGGTGACCGGTCCGCGCGGCTATCCTGCGCGCCCATTTCGACTGTTGGTAGGATCCATGCGCCGCAAGCTGGTTGCCGGGAACTGGAAAATGCACGGCACGCGCGCGTTCGCCGCTGAGCTGGTGGCGAACCTGGTGAAGGCATTGCCGAAGTCCGTCGATGTGGCGGTGATTCCGCCCTATCCGTTCATTGCCGGCCTGGTTGCCGAACACGCGGGTTCCGCGCTGGCGTTTGGCGCGCAGGATCTCAGCGAACATGCACAAGGTGCCTATACCGGCGAAGTGGCCGGCGAAATGCTGCGCGACATCGGCTGCCGATATGTGCTGGTGGGACATTCCGAGCGTCGCCAGTACCACGCCGAATCCAGCGGGCAGGTCGCCCGCAAGTTCGTGGCTGCGCAAGCCTCGGGGCTGGTTCCGATCCTCTGTGTGGGCGAGTTGCTGGAGCACCGTGAAGCCCATCAGACCGAAGCCATCCTCCATGCCCAGCTTGACCCGGTGCTGGATCTGGCAGGCATTGCGGCATTCGACAATGCCGTGATTGCCTATGAACCGGTGTGGGCCATCGGCACCGGAAAGACGGCTTCTCCCGCGCAGGCACAAGCCGTACACGCCTTCCTGCGTGACAAACTCGCAAGGCAGGATGCTAGAATAGCCAGCTCGCTGCGCCTCCTTTATGGAGGCAGCGTGAAGGCCGCCAACGCGGGCGAACTGTTTGCCGAATCCGACATTGATGGCGGATTGATATGCGGCGCTTCGCTGGTGGCGGCCGATTTCCTTGCCATTTGCGCGGCTGCCGAAGCCGCGAACTAGGGTTACAGGTTCACATGTTTTCGATCATTGCCCAGGTTTTTTATGTGTTGATCGCCGCAGCCATGATCGCGCTGATTCTCATGCAGCGCGGTGCGGGGGCCGATGCCGGCTCCGGTTTCGGTGGTGGCGCATCTGCAACTGTGTTTGGCGCGCGCGGCTCGTCCAACTTCCTGTCGCGCAGCACCGCAGTTCTGGCCGGATTGTTCTTCCTGCTCAGCCTCGGCATGGGCATGTTCCACAGTCGTCCCATGGTGGTCGCCACCTCGGATGATCTTGGCGTGATGGCGGGTGTTGCACCCAAGGCGACTTCGGATGATGTGCCGGCTGCTTCGGCTACAGCTCCGGCGTCGACCGACGTGCCGACCGTCGCACCTGCGAGCGCAACGGAGCAACCGGCTGCAGAGCCGGCCAAGACCGAAGCGACGCAGCCGGAAAAGGCAGGAAAGGACGGAGTTTGATCGCGTTGCCCAGGTGGCGGAATTGGTAGACGCACTACCTTGAGGTGGTAGCGGCGAGAGCTGTGGGGGTTCGAGTCCCCCCTTGGGCACCATTAGCTTGAACAACCGTCGTTGCCATGAATGTGGCAACCGCTGATGCGCCGGATGGCGCGGAGGTGCATGTGCTAGTCGAGTATTTCCCGGTCCTGCTGTTCCTGGCTGTGGCCACCGGCATTGGTATTGCCCTGTTGGTGCTGGGCAACCTGTTCGGACCGAAGAAGCCCGTTGCGGAGAAACTGGCTCCGTACGAATGCGGGTTTGAGGCGTTCGAGGACGCGCGCATGAAGTTTGACGTGCGCTACTACCTGATCGCCATCCTGTTCATCATTTTCGATCTCGAAATCGCCTTCGTCATTCCGTGGGCGGTGGTGTTCGACACGCTCGGTGTCTTCGGCCTGATCGAGATGGGCATCTTCATCGGCCTGCTGGTCCTCGGCTTCATCTACGTCTGGAAGAAGGGAGCGCTCGAATGGGAATGAGCGATTCAATTGCGCGGATGATGCATAACCCGGATCCGGTCAACCGGGTCGATGACATCCTGCGCCCCGGTGACGACAATCCACTGATCGAGCGTGGCTTTGTCACCGCGCGCATGGATGAACTGGTCAACTGGGCGCGCACCGGTTCAATGTGGCCGATGACCTTCGGCTTGGCCTGTTGTGCGGTGGAAATGATGCACGCCGGTGCGGCACGACTGGACCTGGACCGCGGTGGCGTGGTGTTCCGCCCCTCGCCGCGCCAGTCCGATGTGATGATCGTGGCCGGTACCCTGGTCAACAAGATGGCGCCGGCGCTGCGCAAGGTTTATGACCAGATGCCGGAGCCGAAATGGGTCATCTCGATGGGTTCCTGCGCGAACGGCGGCGGCTACTACCACTATTCCTATGCGGTGGTGCGTGGCTGCGACCGCATCGTGCCAGTGGATGTCTACGTGCCGGGCTGCCCGCCCACCGCAGAGGCATTGATCCACGGCATTCTGCAATTGCAGAAGAAAATCCGTCGAACCAACACGATTGCGCGCTGAGGAACGGCCATGAATGATTCCCCGGTTCTTGCACGCAAGCTCGAAGCCCGATTGGGCGCCAAGGTGGTCGATTGCACAGAGGTGCTTGGCGAAACCACCATCGAGGTGCTGCCGGAAAACTGGCTGGCGGTTGCCCGTTTCCTGCGCGACGAGCCGGAATTCACATTCGAGCAATGCATGGATGTGTGCGGCGTCGACTACCTGAGCTATGGCAGTGTCGAGTGGGACACCACCGACGTCAGCTCGCAGGGTTTCTCGCGTGGTGTGGAAGGCAAGGGCGCCGGCCGCTTCAACTGGTCGGAACGACCGCGTCCCGGCAATGTGGCGAAGCGTTTTGCCGTGGTCGCGCACCTGATGTCGCTGCAGCACAACCAGCGCGTGCGCCTGCGTGCATTTTGCGTCGACGATGATCTGCCCAGCATGCCCAGCCTGGTTGATGTCTGGACCGGCGTGAACTGGTTCGAACGCGAAGCCTTCGATCTGTACGGCATCCTCTTCGAGGGGCATCCGGATTTGCGCCGCATCCTCACCGACTACGGTTTTGTCGGCCACGCCTTCCGCAAGGACTTCCCGCTGATCGGCAATGTCGAGGTTCGCTACGACCCGGAGAAGCGGCGCGTGGTGTATGAGCCGGTGTCCATCGAGCCGCGCGTGCTGGTGCCGCGCACGATCCGCGACGATTCGCGCTACGAGCAGGCCAGGGCCGAGCGTGAGGCGGGGACGAAATAATGGAAGAGATCCGCAACTACACGATGAACTTCGGCCCGCAGCATCCGGCTGCACATGGCGTTCTGCGCTTGGTGCTGGAGATGGACGGTGAAACCGTGGTGCGTGCCGACCCGCATGTCGGCCTGCTGCATCGCGGTACCGAGAAGCTCGCCGCGTCAAAGCCGTTCAACCAGTCGATCGGCTACATGGATCGGCTCGATTACGTGTCGATGATGTGCAACGAGCACGCCTATGTGCGCGCCATCGAAAACCTGCTGCAGTTGGAGATTCCCGAGCGCGCGCAATGGATCCGCACGATGTTCGACGAGATCACGCGCATCCTCAATCACCTGATGTGGATTGGTTCCAACGGCCTCGATCTCGGTGCCATGGCCATCTTCCTCTACGCATTCCGCGAGCGCGAGGAGTTGATGGATTGCTACGAGGCGGTCTCCGGCGCGCGCATGCACGCCACCTACTACCGTCCGGGTGGGGTTTACCGCGATCTTCCGGATCGCATGCCGCAGTACAAGGAATCCCGCTGGCACAAGGGCAATGACCTCAAGCGCCTGAACCAGTGGCGTGAAGGCTCGATGCTCGATTATCTGGAGCAGTTCTGCGCCGACTTCCCGTCCAAGGTCGATGAGTACGAGGACCTGCTCACCGGCAACCGCATCTGGAAGCAGCGCACCGTCGATATCGGTGTGGTCAGCCCGGAGCAGGCCAAGGCGTGGGGCATGAGCGGCCCGATGCTGCGTGGTTCGGGCATCGCCTGGGATCTGCGCAAGAAGCAGCCCTACGCAAAATACGCCGAAGTCGACTTCGACATTCCGATCGGCACCAATGGCGACTGCTACGACCGCTATCTGGTACGCGTCGAGGAAATGCGCCAATCCAATCGCATCATCCAGCAATGCATCGCCTGGCTGCGCGCCAATCCGGGCCCGGTGATCGTGCGCAATTTCAAGGTCGCGCCGCCACGTCGTGAGGAAATGAAGGACGACATGGAAGCGCTGATCCATCACTTCAAGCTGTTCAGCGAAGGCTATTGCGTACCGGCCGGGGAAACCTACGCCGCGGTCGAGGCGCCCAAGGGCGAATTCGGCTGCTACCTGATTTCCGATGGCGCCAACAAGCCGTTCCGCTGCAAGCTGCGCGCTCCGGGTTTTGCCCATCTTTCCAGCATGGACGAGATCGTGCGTGGGCACATGCTGGCCGACGTGGTGGCCATGATCGGCACCTATGACGTGGTGTTCGGGGAGATAGACAGGTGAGGCCGGGATTCGGGATTTGGGATCCGGGATTCGTCAAGGCTGCCACGCGGCAGCTTGCAGGGTCGTGCCCCAGGTTTGCGTTCACTTTCCCGGTTTTCTCAAACCCGCTCTCCCGATTCCCTGTTCCCCATTCCCCATTCCCGGCAGTAAAGCCATGAAAGCAACCGGAACCTACGAGCAGATCATCGATGTCGATCCGCTGGCGCTGTTGACGCCGCATACGCGCGAGCACATTGATCATTGGGTCGCCAAGTTTCCCCCGGATCGCAAGCGTTCGGCGCTGATCCAGGCGCTGTTTGCGACCCAGGAGCAGAATGGTGGATTCCTCACCGATGCGCTGATCGTTGCCGTGGCGCGCTACCTCGACCTGCCGCAGGTGTGGGCGTTCGAGGTGGCCAGTTTCTACTCGATGTTCGAGACCTCGCCGGTTGGCCGCAACAACGTCGCAATCTGCACCAACATTTCCTGCTGGCTCAACGGCGCCGAGGACATCGTGCGCCATTGCGAGAAGAAGCTCGGCGTCAAGCTGGGTGAGTCCACCGCGGACGGACGCATCTATCTCAAGCGCGAGGAAGAGTGCCTGGCCGCCTGTTGCGGCGCGCCGATGATGGTCGTCAATGGTCACTATCACGAGAATCTCGACACCGCGAAGGTCGACAAGATCCTGGATGAGTTGAAATGAAGGCTCTGATTGAAAAGTGCGGCCAAGGATGGCCGCTGATTGATTTTCGCGATCAGGAGATCGCATAAATGAACAAGCCTGTGCCCCAGGATCATCACGTCGTCTACACCACCCTGCATTTCGAGCAGCCGTGGCTGATGGAGAACTACCTGAAGGTTGATGGTTACCAGGCGTGGAAGAAGATCCTCGCCGAAAAGCCCGACCCGGGCTCGATCATCGACGAGCTCAAGAACAGTGCGCTGCGTGGACGCGGCGGCGCCGGATTCCCGACCGGCCTGAAATGGTCGTTCATGCCGCGCAATGCGCCGGGGCAGAAGTACATCCTGTGCAATTCCGACGAGTCCGAACCGGGAACCTGCAAGGATCGCGACATCCTGCGCTTCAATCCGCATGCGGTCGTCGAAGGCCTTGCCATCGCCTGCTATGCCACCGGATCAAGCGTTGCCTACAACTATCTGCGTGGCGAGTTCCATCACGAACCGTTCGAGCATTTCGAGCACGCGCTGAAGGAAGCCTATGCAGCCGGTTTGCTCGGCAAGAACATTGGCGGCTCGGGAATCGATGTCGACATTCACGCCGCGCTCGGTGCCGGGGCCTACATCTGCGGCGAGGAAACCGCGATGATGGAATCACTGGAAGGCAAGAAGGGCCAGCCGCGCTTCAAGCCGCCATTCCCGGCCAACTTCGGGCTCTACGGCAAACCGACCACGATCAACAACACGGAAACCTATGCCTCGGTTCCGGCCATCCTGCGCAAGGGCGCGAGCTGGTTCCTCAACATCGGCAAGCCCAACAATGGCGGGCCGAAGATCTTTTCCGTATCCGGCCATGTGGCCAAGCCGGGCAACTACGAGATTCCGCTGGGAACGCCGTTCGCCGAACTGCTGGAAATGGCCGGTGGCATGCGCAATGGCGCGAAGATCAAGGCGGTGATTCCGGGTGGTTCCTCGATGCCGGTATTGCCCGGGGAAACCATGCTGGGCTTGACCATGGATTACGACGCCATCCAGAAGGCCGGTTCGGGTCTCGGTTCGGGGGCGGTCATCGTCATGGACGAGAGCACCTGCATGGTGCGTGCGTGCCAGCGCATCAGTCGTTTCTATTTCAAGGAAAGCTGCGGCCAGTGCACGCCATGTCGTGAAGGCACCGGCTGGATGTATCGCATGCTCACGCGCATCGTCGAAGGCAAGGCGCAGTTGGGTGACCTGGATACCCTGAAAGCCGCCGCTGGCCAGATCGAGGGCCACACCATCTGTGCATTCGGCGAAGCCGCTGCCTGGCCGGTGCAGGGTTTCCTGCGCCATTACTGGAACGAATTCGAGTACTTCATCGTGAACGGTCGGTCGATGGTTGAAGCTCCGGCGGAGGTGGCGGCATGAGCGCGCAGCCCGTGAACACCGGTGCACCGCCCGATCACGTCAGCATCGAGATCGACGGCCGGCAGACTTTCGTGCCCAAGGGCTCGATGATCATCCAGGCTGCCGATCGCATGGGCGTGGCCATTCCGCGTTTCTGCTACCACGAGAAGCTGCCGATCGCCGCCAATTGCCGCATGTGCATGGTCGAGGTGGAAATGGGTGGCCGACCCATGCCCAAGCCGCAGCCCGCTTGTGCGACGCCAGTGGCCGATGGCATGAAGATCTTCACCCAGTCGCAGCGTGCCTTGTCCGCACAGCGCAACGTGATGGAATTCCTCCTCATCAATCATCCGCTGGACTGTCCGATCTGCGACCAGGGCGGTGAGTGCGAGCTGCAGGATCTGTCCATGGGCTACGGTCGCTCGGTGAGTCGCTTCGTCGAGCGCAAGCGCACGATTCCCGATGAGGATCTCGGTCCGCTGGTGGCCACCGAGATGACCCGCTGCATCCAGTGCACGCGCTGCATCCGGGTCATGTCCGAGGTTGCGGGGACCTATGAGCTTGGTGGCATGGAGCGCGGCGAGCGCCTGCAGATCGGCACCTACGTCGGCAAGCCGCTGATGAGCGAGCTGTCGGGCAACGTGATTGATGTGTGCCCGGTGGGCGCGCTGACCAACAAACCGTTCCGCTTCAAGGCGCGCGCCTGGGAGTTGATAGCGCGCGAGTCGATCGGCTACCACGATGCACTCGGTTCCAATCTCTGGTTGCACACCCGGCGCGGCGAGGTGTTGCGCACGGTTCCGCGCGACAACGAAGCGGTCAACGAATGCTGGCTGTCGGACCGCGACCGCTACAGCCATGAAGGGCTGTATGCGGATGATCGGGCCAAGCTGCCGATGGTGCGCAAGAACGGCAAGCTGGTGGAAACCAGTTGGACCGAAGCCTTGGCATTCGTTGCCGAAAACCTGCGCAAGGCGTCAGGCGAACTGGCAACCCTGGTTGCACCGATGACTTCCAGCGAGGAAGGCTTCCTGCTCGCCAGGCTGGTACGCGGCCTCGGCAGCGATTCCATTGATCACCGCCTGCGCGTGCAGGATTTTTCCGATGCGCCGCGGGCCGGAGCCTTTGAGACCCGTTTCGCAGACATCGAAAAGAGCGGTGCCGTGCTGCTCATCGGCTGCAATCCGCGTCATGAGATTCCGCTGCTCAACCATCGCCTGGCCAAGGCGGCAAAGGGCGGGGCCCAGGTCTTCTCGATCAACCCGGTCGATATCGATGCCACCTACCGCCTCGCTGGCCAGCGCGTGTTGGCGCCATCGGCCATGCTCGATGCGGTGCTTGGTCTGGCCCGGATTGCCGCCGATTCCGGCAACGCGGCATCGCCGCAGCTCGCGGGCGAACTTGGCAAGGTCGACGCCGATGCTTCCTTGCGCGACTGGATCAGCAAACTGGCTGCCGCCGGCAAATCCGTGGTGATCCTCGGTGAGTCGGCCGTGCAGCATGCCGAGGCAGCCTGGCTGCGGGCAGCAGCGCGGCACATCGCGCGCGCCACCGATTCCGATTACAACGAGATTCCTGTGGGTGCCAACGCCATCGGCCTTTCCGCCGCCGGCGTGTTGCCGCAGGGCGAGGGCCTGGATGCGGCGGCGATGCTCGCCCGCATGCCGCGCAACCTGATCAGCTATCAGGCCGAAGCCGAAGACTTCGCCAGCCCGTCCGCATTCAAGCATGCCTGCTCCAGCGCGCAGTTCCATCTGCACATCGGTGCCTATGCCAGCGCGGGTGTGCGCGGCACCGCGCATGCGGTCCTGCCGATCGGCTTGCTGCCGGAGATTGATGCCAGCCTGACCAATCTGGATGGTACGGTTCAAACCGTTGCTGCCGGAGCCAAATTGCCGGGTGAGGCGCGCCCTGGCTGGAAGGTGCTGCGCGCGCTGGGCAGTGCGCTCGCCCTCGAAGGATTCGGCTTCAACGAAATTGCCGAGTTGCGCGCACACATGGTTGCGCCTGCTGCTGCGGCACCTGCCGCACATGCGCTGGTGCGCAGGCGCCCGGAGTCTCGCGCAGGAACGCTGCAACGCATCGCACGCACGGGTATTTATCGCGCTGATGCCGTGCTGCGTCGTGCGCCCGCCTTGAATGCGCATCCGCTCAACCGGGGACCGTGCGTGATCCTGAACCCGGACGATGCCAAGCGCTTCGGCATCGCCGCCGGTGAACATGTACGCGTGGAACAGTCCAACCTGGTTGTCCACATTGATCCGGCCGTGGCTGCCGGTGCGGCCTTGGTTGAATCGGGTTATAGCGAAACCGCGGCCTTGCCCGCGATGGGTGCGGCACTGGGCATTGCGAGGACCGGGGCATGATCGACGCCATGCGCGATGCGATGTTGGCTTGGGGGGATACTGGACTGGTCGGCTGGACCGTCCTGAAGATCCTCGTTATTGCCGTTCCGGTGATCATTGCCGTGGCCATGTTTGTCTGGTGGGAGCGCAAGGTCATCGGCTGGATGCATGTGCGCATGGGGCCCAACCAGATTGGCCCGTGGGGTTTGCTGCAAGCCTTTGCCGACGTGTTCAAGCTGCTGTTCAAGGAAGTGACGCGGCCGAGTGCGGCCAACAAGACCTTGTTCTACCTGGCCCCCTTGATCGCGCTGGTGCCCTCGTTTGCGGCCTGGTCGCTGCTGCCCTTCGACTGGGGCCTGACCCTGGCCAACGTGAACGTCGGCCTGTTGCTGTTGCTCGCGCTGACCTCGCTTGGCGTGTACGGAATCATCCTCGCCGGTTGGTCGTCGAACTCGCGCTACGCCATGCTCGGTGCGATGCGGGCCGCGGCGCAGACCGTCTCCTACGAAATTGCCATGGGCTTCACCCTGGTCTGCGTGATGATCCTCAGTGGCAGCCTCAATCTCACCGAGATCGTGATGGCGCAGGCCGGCAACAAGGGCTTTTTCGACTGGTTCGGCTTTCCCTTGGCGCCCATGCTGGTGATCTACTTCGTGTCGGGCGTTGCGGAAACCAATCGCGCGCCGTTCGACATGGCCGAAGGCGAATCGGAAATCGTGGCCGGTTTCCACGTCGAGTACTCGGGCTCTGCCTTTGCCCTGTTCTTCCTGGCCGAATACGCGAACATGCTGCTGATCGCGTTCGTCGCCACCGTGCTTTTCGCGGGCGGTTGGCTCAGTCCGTTGCAGGGCTGGATCACGGCGGATGTGCCCTGGTTCGACTGGATCTGGAAGGGCGGCTGGCAGTGGACCTTCATCAAGGCCTTCGGCTTCAGCTTCCTGTACCTGTGGTTCCGCGCCACGTTCCCGCGCTATCGCTACGACCAGATCATGCGCTTGGGCTGGAAGGTGTTCATTCCGATCTGTCTGGTGTGGATCGTGGTGTCGGCCTGCCTGAAATATTTCAACCTGGTCACGATGGGTGCTTGAGTTGACGACCATGATGAAAAACACACCGGATGATGAGGCTCATGTCATGGCCGTTGCCTCAGCCACCGTTCGCCATGGCGAACGGTTTCCCCTCTCCCGCTCTGCGGGCGAGGGCAGGTCGGCATCTCGCGACGCCAGAGTCATGTTGAACGGGACTGAATGACAGCCATGAAACGAGTCATCCACTACATCAAGAGCCTGTTCCTGATCGAGCTTGTCGTCGGCATGGCGCTGACCATGCGCTACATGTTCAAGCCGAAGTACACGATGCGCTACCCGGAGGAACACATTCCAAAGTCGCATCGTTTCCGCGGTCTGCACGCCTTGCGTCGTTACCCCAATGGCGAGGAGCGCTGCATTGCCTGCAAGCTGTGCGAGGCGGTGTGTCCGGCGCTTGCCATCACCATCGACTCCAGCGTGCGCGAAGACGGCACCCGGCGCACGACGCGCTACGACATCGATCTGTTCAAGTGCATCTTCTGCGGGTTCTGCGAGGAATCCTGCCCGGTCGATTCCATCGTCGAGACCGATCTGCACGAGTACCACTTCGAGAAGCGCGGCGAGAACGTCGTCAACAAGATCCAGTTGCTCGCCATCGGCGATCGCTTCGAAGGCGAGATTGCTGCCGCGCGTGCGCGCGATGCGGCGTTCCGATGAGCAGGCCAGGAGAATCCAGGTGACTTTTGAACTGATCTGCTTCTATGTTTTCGCCAGCGTGGCCGCCTTGGCCGCGCTGACGGTCATCAGCGTGAAGAATCCGGTGGTTGCCGCGCTCAGCCTGGTGCTGACCTTCTTCTCGATGGCCTGTGTCTGGCTGCTCGCCCAGGCCGAGTTCCTCGCCGTTGCCCTCGTGCTGGTCTATGTCGGCGCGGTGATGGTGCTGTTCCTGTTCGTGGTGATGATGCTGGACGTGGATTTCTCGGTCGTGCGCGAAGGTTTCGTGCGCTTCCTGCCGGTCGGCGTATTGGTGGCCGCAGTCATGTTGGCGGAAATGCTGATGATGATCGGCGTGCGCAGCCTCGAGACGCCGGTGACCGAGGATCCCGCAGTACTCGCCGGAATGTCGAACATGGAATGGCTGGGCCAGACCCTGTTCCGCGATTTCCTGCTGCCATTCGAGATTGCCGCGCTGATCCTCACCGTGGGTCTGATCGCGGCAGTCACCTTGACCCTGCGCAAGCGCACCGGCACCAAGGTGCAGCGTCCGGGCCTGCAGGTGATGGTCAAGCGCGAGGATCGCCTGCGCGTGATCAAGATGGATGCCGTCGGCAAAGGGGAGGTTGGACCATGATCACGCTGGCCCATTTCCTGAGCCTGGGTGCGGTGCTGTTCTGCATCGCCGTGGCCGGCATCTTCATCAATCGCAAGAATGTGATCGTGCTGCTCATGTGTCTTGAGTTGCTCCTGCTGGCGGTCAACACCAACTTCGTGGCCTTCTCGCGCTACCTGGGTGATCCGGCCGGGCAGGTGTTCGTGTTCTTCATCCTGACCGTGGCCGCGGCCGAGGCGGCGATTGGCCTGGCCATTCTCGTCGTGTTGTTCCGCAATCGCAGCACGATCGACGTCACGTCGATCGATACGCTCAAGGGCTGATCGATCATGCTCGACAAAAACATCCTGCTGACCATCGTCCTCGCGCCCCTGGCCGGTGCCTTGCTTGCCGGCTTGTTCGGCAAGCGCATCGGTCGCGTCGCATCGCACAGCGTGACCATTGCGGGGGTTGCCCTGAGCTGCGTGCTGTCCTGCCAAGTGCTTTACCAGTTGGTCTGGGGCGGGGCAGAGGTGTTCAACCAGAACGTCTACACCTGGTTCGAGGTGGGCGGAACCAGCGCCCATGTCGGATTCCTGATCGACAGGCTCACCGCCATGATGATGGTGGTGGTCACCTTCGTTTCGCTGATGGTGCATGTCTACACGATCGGCTACATGGCCGAGGACGATGGTTACCAGCGCTTCTTCAGCTACATCGCGCTGTTCACCTTCTCCATGCTGATGCTGGTGATGAGCAACAACTTCCTGCAGTTGTTCTTCGGCTGGGAAGCGGTGGGCCTGGTTTCGTATCTGCTGATCGGTTTCTGGTACAAGCGGCCCACGGCAATTTTCGCCAACATGAAGGCGTTCGTGGTCAACCGCGTCGGTGACTTCGGTTTCCTGCTCGGCATCGCCGGCGTGCTGCTGTGGTTTGGTGGTTCGCTGGACTACCAGGCCGTGTTCAACCATGCACAGGATCCTTCAATGGACATGGCCGGACGCACGGTCGAGTTGATCGCCGGCCATCCCTGGCATGTCGCGACCATCGTTTGTGTCTGCCTGTTCATCGGTGCCATGGGCAAGTCGGCCCAGGTTCCCCTGCATGTGTGGTTGCCGGATTCGATGGAAGGCCCGACTCCGATCTCGGCACTGATCCATGCCGCGACCATGGTGACGGCGGGCATCTTCATGGTGGCGCGCATGTCGCCATTGTTCGAGTTGAGTGAAACCGCACTCACCTTCGTGCTGGTGATCGGCGCCACCACGGCCCTGTTCACCGGCTTGATCGGTGTCGTGCAGAACGACATCAAGCGCGTGGTTGCCTATTCGACCCTGTCGCAACTGGGTTACATGACCGTGGCGCTCGGCGTCTCGGCGTATTCCGCTGGCGTGTTTCATTTGATGACGCACGCCTTCTTCAAGGCCTTGCTGTTCCTCGGCGCCGGTTCGGTCATCATCGCCATGCATCACGAACAGGACATGCGCCACATGGGCGGCCTGCGCAAGCAGATGCCGATCACCTGGATCACCATGTGGCTCGGTTCACTGGCCTTGGCTGGTGCTCCGGGGTTTGCCGGATTCTTCTCCAAGGACGCCATCATCGAGGCAGTCGGGGAATCGCATCGCCTGGGTGCGGGCTATGCGTATTTTTGCGTGCTGGCCGGCGTGTTCATCACCGCTCTGTACAGCTTCCGCTTGTTGTACATGACCTTCCACGGCAAGCCGCGCTATGTGGTTGACGAGCACAAGCACGGGCATGGACACGACACGCATGACGATCACCATGGCCATCATGAGCCCGGCCATCTGGCCCACGCGCCGCACGAGTCGCCCTGGGTGGTCACCTTGCCCCTGGTTCTGCTGGCGATTCCCTCGGTGCTGATTGGTTTCCTCACCATTGGCCCGATGCTGTATGGCGATTATTTTGGCAGCGCAATCCACGTCGCCGGGCACAATGATGTGCTGGGTGAACTCGCCCATCATTTCCATGGCGCACTGGCCATGACGTTGCATGGCTTTAAGCAATGGCCGTTCTGGATCGCGCTGGCCGGATTTGCCACCGCAACCTGGATCTGGCTGTTCAATCCATCCATCGCCGACAAGGCCGAGAACGCTTTGAAACCCGTGCACACGATGCTGTCGAACAAATACTGGTTCGATGATCTCTACCAGGCCCTGCTTGCGCGTGGCGGCGTGAGCTTCGGACGCGGGCTCTGGCGCGGTGGTGATGCCGCGTTGATCGATGGCGCCATCAACGGATCGGCGAGCATCGTCGACCAATTCTCGGCCATCGTGCGCCGGGTCCAGTCCGGTTACCTCTACCACTACGCGTTCGCGATGATTCTCGGCCTGATCCTGCTGCTTGGCGGATCGTGGTGGGTATTCACCCGCGCGGCTGTCTGATCAAAGGAAAATGTGACCACCATGGATCAATGGCCCCTGCTCAGCATCTTGATCTGGCTGCCCATCGTCGGCGCCATCCTCGTGCTTGCACTCGGCCGCGACGCGCGCGTCGCCCGCTGGCTCAGCCTGATCACCACCCTGGCGACACTGTTCGCCAGCCTGCCGCTGTACCTGAACTACAACGCCGTTGCCGGTGGCATGCAGTTCATTGAATCGCACGCCTGGATCAATGCGCTCAAGGCCAACTATGCGCTGGGCGTGGATGGCATCGCGGTTGCACTGATCGTGCTGACCACCTTCACCAGCGTGCTGGTGATCATCGGTTCGTGGGGGCCGATCCAGAAGCGGGTGTCGCAGTACATGGCGGCGATGCTGGTATTGGAAGGCATGCTGATCGGCATCTTTGCCGCCACCGATGCGCTGCTGTTCTATGTGTTCTTCGAGGCCATGCTGATTCCGATGTTCATCATCATCGGCATCTGGGGCGGTCCGCGCCGCGTGTACGCCACCCTCAAGTTCTTCATCTACACCTTCCTCGGCTCGATCTTCATGCTGATCGCGCTGATCTACCTGCACATGAAGACCGGCGAGTTCTCGCTGGCCGCGTTCGCCACGGCGCCGCTCGGTACCACCGAGCAGGCCTGGATCTTCTTTGCCTTCCTTGCCGGCTTCGCCATCAAGGTGCCGATGTGGCCGGTGCATACCTGGTTGCCGGATGCGCACGTCGAGGCACCGACCGGCGGCTCGGTGATCCTGGCCGCGATCATGCTGAAGGTGGGTGGCTACGGCTTCATCCGCTTCTCCTTGCCGATCACGCCCGACGCTTCCCAGGAATACGCCTGGGTGGTCATCGCCATGTCACTGGTGGCCGTCGTCTACATCGGCTACGTCGCCCTGGTGCAAGACGACATGAAGAAGCTGATTGCCTACTCCTCGGTGGCGCACATGGCCTTCGTCACCCTCGGCCTCTTCATCAGCCTTGCGCTGGTTCGCAATTACGCCAACGCCGATGCCGCGCGTCTCGGCATCCAGGGCGCCATGGTGCAGATGATTTCGCACGGTTTTGTTTCCGGCGCCATGTTCTCCTGCATCGGAGTGCTTTACGACCGCCTGCATTCGCGCATGATCAAGGACTACGGTGGCGTGCTCAACGTGATGCCCTGGTTCGGCGCACTGTTCATCTTTTTCTCGATGGCCAACTGTGGACTGCCGGGTACCAGTGGCTTCGTCGGCGAATTCATGGTCATCCTGGCTTCGTTCCAGAGCAATCCGTGGATTGCCCTGATTGCGGCGTTCACCCTGATCATCGGTGCGGCCTACACGCTGTGGCTGGTCAAGCGCGTCATCTTTGGCGAAGTGACCAATCCCAAGGTGGCCAAGTTCGAGGATCTCAACGCGCGTGAATGGATCGTGCTCGGTTCCTTTGCCGCCGCCGTGCTGGCGCTGGGCGTCTACCCCAAGCCGCTGACCGACCTGATGGACAGCTCGGTGCTGCAGATCGTCAATGCGCTGATGTTGAGCAAGGCTTGAGAATTCCATGATGATTCCCTTCAATCCCGCCGATCTGATCGCCATCCAGCCCGAGTTGGTCTTGCTGGGTGCAACCTGCGCGATCCTGTTGATCGACCTGTTCATCAAGCCGACTCAGCGCGACATCACCCACTGGCTGTCGATCGCGACCCTGGCGTTGACCGCATGGTTCGTGTGGGGTGGTGCGCCGGAGGCCGCACAAGGCGTCACCGCGTTCAACGGCATGTTCCTGCACGACGGGATCAGCGTCGTGCTCAAGCAGTTCACCCTGCTGACCAGTGGCCTCAGCCTGTTCTACGCCCGCAACTACATGCGCGAACGCAGCCTGCTTGTCGGTGAGCTTTACCTGTTGGTGCTGTTTGCCACGCTCGGCATGATGTTGCTGGTATCGGCCGGCAGCCTGATCACGGTCTATCTCGGGCTTGAACTGCTGGCGCTGTCCTCGTATGCGCTGGTGGCCATGAACCGTGACTCTGCGGCGTCTGCGGAAGCGGCCATCAAATACTTCGTACTCGGCGCGCTGGCGTCCGGCCTGCTGCTGTACGGCATGTCGATGATCTACGGCGCCACCGGAACCCTCGATCTCGCCGCCATCACCGGCAAGTTCGGACAGGTCGAGCATCCGGGCTGGCTGGCATTCGGGCTGGTGTTCCTGGTTTGCGGAATCGCCTTCAAGATGGGTGCGGCGCCCTTCCACATGTGGCTGCCCGATGTTTACCACGGCGCGCCGACGGCGGTGACCGTGTTCATCGGTTCGGCTCCCAAGATTGCCGCTTTCGGACTGGCCTATCGGCTGCTCGAGGGTGGCCTTGGTCCCTTGAGCGGGCAGTGGACGCTGATGCTGGCCATTCTCGCCGTGGCGTCGCTGGCGGTCGGCAATGTGCTGGCCATCGCCCAGTCCAACCTGAAGCGCATGCTCGCCTATTCGACGATCTCGCATGTGGGTTTCATGTTGCTTGGCTTCGTCGGTGGAACCGCGCAGGGCTTTACTGCCGCGATGTTCTACATCATCAGCTACACCATGACGGCAACGGTTGCCTTCGGCATGATTGCCCTGCTGGCGCGCAAGGGCTTTGAATGCGAGGAAATCGACGATTTCAAGGGGCTCAACCAGCGCAGCCCATGGTATGCGGCCATGATGGGCATTGCCATGTTTTCCCTGGCTGGCGTGCCGCCGCTGTTCGGCTTCTTTGCCAAGCTGCTGGTGCTCAAGGCGGCCATTGACGCCGGATTCCTGTGGCTGGCCATCGTCGCCATCGTGTTCGCCATCATCGGCATCTACTACTACCTGCGCGTGGTCAAGGTAATGTATTTCGATGCGGCTGCCGAAGACTCTGCGCTGCCCTTGCCATCCGATGTGGCCTTGCGCTGGGTGATTTCCATCAATGGACTTGCCCTGATCGTGCTGGGCCTGGCCTGGGGTCCGCTGTTCGACTGGTGCAACCGCGCCTTCGGCATCTGATCGCAGGGCTTGAAATCCGGATCAACCGTCGCCGGCAGGTCACTCCCTTCGTCTTGCCTTGCGGGAAACTGCCGGCGTCCACATGAAAAATCAGGATCCGCGTGAACCACATGGCCAACTGTCCAGCCTGCGCCTCAACCATCACCTATGAAGACCGCGGCATGCGGGTTTGTGCCGAATGCGGTCATGAATGGAATGCAAGCCAGGGCCATGAACCGGCCGCCGAGACGGCAATCAGGGATTGCAACGGCAATGTGCTCGCCGATGGTGATTGCGTGGTGGTCATCAAGGATCTCAAGGTCAAGGGTTCTTCCCTGGTCGTGAAGGTGGGAACCAAGGTCAAGAACATCAGGCTGGTGGACGGCGATCACGACATAGATTGCAGGATCGACGGCATTGGCGCGATGAAACTCAAGTCGGAGTTCGTCAGGAAAGCCTGATCGTCAGGCCAGCGCTTGTTTGCGCAAGGAATATCTCTTGCCTTGCGGGAATTCCGGCAGGCCGCTAGAATGCGCGGCTCTGATGCGGGGTGGAGCAGTCTGGCAGCTCGTCGGGCTCATAACCCGAAGGTCGCAGGTTCAAATCCTGCCCCCGCTACCAGGTTTTCGGTGAAGGGCCACCTCGGTGGCCCTTCTGCCGGGAAAGCGCAGGACGCGCGCTCACCGATGCCCGGGATGCAAGACAACGGTGAATTCTGGAATGGGCCATGCGCCCATTTTTTTTTGGCGGAATTTGTAGCGGGTCGATGATCTGACGTGACAAACGAGAAATTCAACGAGCTTCTGTTGCCCCTGGTTGCGGACCTGGGGCTGGAGTTCGTCGGCCTGGAATTCAGCCCCGGTCATGGTGGCAGCCGCCTGCGCGTCTTCATCGATGCGCCCGGGCAGGCGGTGACGATTGATGATTGCGAGCGGGTCAGTCGCGAAATTTCCGCGCTTCTGGATGTCAATGATCCAATCCAGGGGCGCTATACGCTGGAGGTGTCGTCGCCGGGAATTGATCGTCCGTTGTTCACGATCGGGCATTTCCGGCGCTTCATCGGCAGCGAGGTGAAACTCAACGTAAGCCTGCCCATTGATGGTCGGCAGCGTTTCCAGGGTGTGATCCACGGCGTGGATGGTGACCGTGTCCAGCTCATGCAGGATGGGCGGGAAGTCGCGATAAACCACGCCAATGTCGTCAAGGCAAGGCTGGTGCCGGACTATGTTGCGCTGGGTATCGCGCCGGCACCGCGCAAGAAGCAGGAATCCGGGTCGCGCAAACGTGCCCCGAAACACAAGTGAGGCTGCCCATGCAGTCGCTCCGGAGTTGATGAGATGAGCAAAGAATTGTTGCTGGTGGTTGATGCGGTTTCCAACGAGAAGGGTGTCTCCAAGGAGGTCATCTTCGAGGCGATGGAAGCGGCGCTCGCATCCGCCGCGAAAAAACGCTACCCGAACGAGGAAGTGCTTGCGCGCGTCTCGATCAACAAGCAATCGGGCGACTACGAAACCTTCCGCCGCTGGGAAGTGGTGGCCGATGACGTGGTGATGGAATCACCCGACTGGCAGATTCGGCAAATGGATGCGGTCGAAATGAAGGCAGACTGTCAGGTTGGCGATTACCTTGAGGAACAGATCGAGAATCCGGAGTTCGGTCGCATCGCGGCGCAGGCGGCAAAGCAGGTCATCGTGCAGCGCGTGCGCGAAGCCGAGCGCGCGCAGGTGGTTGAAGCCTATGCTGACCGGGTCGGCGAGTTGATCACCGGTATCGTCAAGCGCGTCGAGCGCGGAAATCTCTACATCGACCTGGGCGGCAATGCCGAGGCATTCATCCCGCGCGACAAGGCCATCCCGCGCGAGAACGTGCGCGCCGGTGATCGTGTGCGCGGCTATCTGTACGAGGTTCGCTCCGAGCCGCGCGGACCGCAGTTGTTCATTTCGCGAACGGCACCCGAGTTCATGATCGAGTTGTTCAAGCTCGAGGTTCCGGAGGTCGGCCAGGGCCTGGTCGAGATCAAGGCCTGCGCCCGCGATCCGGGTGATCGCGCCAAGATTGCCGTGCTCGCCCACGACCACCGCACGGATCCGATCGGCGCCTGCATCGGCATGCGCG
Source organism: Gammaproteobacteria bacterium (assembly GCA_004295005.1). Lineage (GTDB taxonomy): Bacteria > Pseudomonadota > Gammaproteobacteria > Xanthomonadales > Rhodanobacteraceae > Dokdonella. Next base: position 11,072 of record SHNG01000047.1, on the reverse strand, counting down.
GGTCGCGCGTGCAGGCGGTTTCCAACGAACTCAATGGTGAACGCATCGACATCGTGCTGTGGAACGAGAATCACGCCCAGTTCGTCATCAATGCGATGGCGCCGGCCGAGGTGCAGTCGATCATTGTCGACGAGGAAAAACGTTCGATGGATATCGCGGTGGCCGAGGACAAGCTTTCCCAGGCCATCGGTCGTGGCGGCCAGAACGTGCGCCTGGCGAGCAAGCTTTCCGGTTGGCAGTTGAACGTGATGACTGCGGACCAGGTGCGTGAGAAGAGCGAAAGCGAACAGGAAGCGGCACGCGCATTGTTTGTCGAGAAGCTTGAGGTGGACAACGAGATCGCGCAGATCCTGGTACAGGAAGGATTCTCCACGGTCGAGGAAATCGCCTATGTGCCGACAGCCGAACTTTTGGCCATTGACGGATTCGACGAAGACATCGTTGAAGAGCTGCGTGCACGCGCGCGTGATGCGCTGCTGACCGACGCGCTGGCGGTGGAAGAAGAAATCGAGGATCACAAGCCGGCGGAAGACTTGCTGGCCGTGGATGGAATGGATGAAGGGCTGGCCTATGAACTGGCCCAGCACGGAATCGTGACCTGCGAAAACCTTGCTGATCTGGCTACCGATGAACTGGTGGAGCTGGCCATCGATGGAGTGGACGAGGCGCGCGCGGCCGCATTGATCATGGCGGCACGCGGCATCTGAAATTGCGGGCCTCGCCCCGGCTTTTGCGGCTTGGGCGCAATGCGGGAATCAGGTAGGCAAGCGTGAGCGGGCCGGGAGTGAATCAAGTATGTCGGATGTGACAATCAAGCAATTGGCCGTGGTTCTGGGCACGCCGGTAGACAAGCTGCTGGCGCAGCTTGCCGAGGCGGGCATGAACTTTTCCGACCCCGAGCAGTCGATCAGCAGCACCGAAAAGGTCAAGCTGCTTGGATTCCTGCGCCGCAACCACGGCAAGGGCGAGCCCGCCAACGAAGACAGTGCACCGCGACAGGTGACCCTGAAGCGTCGAACCGTCAGCGAACTCACGGTCAATCCGGGTCAGCGCGGCGCGGCATCCAAGACGGTCAACGTCGAGGTGCGTCAGAAGCGCACCTATGTGAAGCGCAGTGTGGTCGAGGACCAGGGCAAATCGATCGATCCCGAGCGCGAAGATGCGCTGCGAAAGCTCGAGGAGTCGCAGGCGCGACGCGACGCCGAAGAGCTGGTTCGCCAGGAAGCCGATCGTCGTCGCCAAGAGGAGGAGGCCAGGGCCAAGGCTGCGGAGGAAGCACGCCTGCAGGCCGAAGCGGAAGCGCGCGCCGAAGCCGCTGCGCAGAAGCCGAGCCCCGCTGCCGCTGATGAATCGGAAGATGAAGGCCCAGGCGCGGCGCTTTCAGCAGGCGAATCGCATGCAGGTCGCCATCGGCGCGTTGACGACCGAGCGGGTTCTGCTGCAGAGGGCACCGGTCGCCATGGTCGCCCCAGGCATGCCAGCGGCCATCGTGGCCGCGATGGCGATGGCGATCAGCCATCGCGGAAGTATTTCGGCAATGAATTGCACCTTTCACAGGAAGGCAGTGCCCGCCGCACCGGGCGCAAGAAGCCGCGCGCAAAACCTGCCGAGCCCGCACGTGGATCGGCGAGCCACGGCTTTTCGCGTCCTTCGGCTCCGGTGGTTCGCGAAGTCGAGATTGGCGAAACGATCATCGTTGCCGATCTTGCCCAGCGCATGGCAGTGAAGGGCGCCGAAGTGGTCAAGGCGCTGTTCAAGATGGGCGTCATGGCAACCATCAACCAGGCCATCGACCACGACACCGCGCAATTGGTGGTTGAGGAATTGGGCCATACGGCAGTGAAGGCTTCGAGCAACGATGCCGAAGTGGACCTGCTTGCACACGCCGAGCCGGCGGGTAGCAGCGAGACAAGACCGCCTGTGGTGACCATCATGGGCCACGTCGATCACGGCAAGACCTCGCTGCTCGACACGATCCGACGCACCAAGATTGCGGCGGGCGAGGCTGGAGGAATCACCCAGCATATCGGTGCGTATCACGTTGAGACGCCGAAGGGTGTCATCACCTTCCTGGATACTCCAGGCCATGCCGCATTCACCTCGATGCGCCAGCGTGGCGCTCGGGCAACCGACATCATCATTCTGGTGGTGGCTGCCGATGACGGCGTAAAGCCGCAGACAGTCGAGGCGATCAAGCATGCGCGTGACGCCAAGGTGCCGCTGATCGTTGCCATGAACAAGATGGACAAGGCGGATGCCAATCCGGAACACGTCAAGCAGGGATTGGTCCAGCACGAGGTGGTGCCGGAAGACTGGGGCGGCGATGTGCAGTTCGTTCCGGTTTCCGCCAAGACAGGCGACGGCGTCGACGGCTTGCTCGAAGCAATCTCGTTGCAGGCCGAAGTGATGGAACTGAAGGCCGTTCGCGAGGGTCGCGCGTCAGGTGCGGTCATCGAGTCGAGCCTGGACAAGGGCCGCGGCCCGGTGGCTACCGTTCTTGTCCAGCAGGGCACCCTGAAGAAGGGCGACTTTGTCGTCTGCGGTGTTGAGTACGGTCGCGTCCGCGCGCTGTTCGATGAACGCGGCGCACAGATTGATGAGGCAGGTCCATCGATTCCCGTGCAGTTGCTTGGCCTTTCCGGCGTGCCGGAGGCCGGCGACGAGTTCGTGGTGGTTGCCGATGAGCGCCTCGCCAAGGAAGTGGCAAGCCAGCGCGATGCCAAGCGCCGCGAAACGCGCCTGGTGGCGGCTGCCGGCAACCGCATGGAAGACGTGCTCGCGCAGATGGGACAAGGCGAAGGCCAGTTGACCTTGAACCTGGTGATCAAGGCCGACGTGCAAGGATCGGTCGAGGCCCTGCGCCAGTCGCTGGTGGCGCTGAGCAATGACCAGATCAAGATCAACGTGATCTCGTCGGGCGTCGGTGGCATCACCGAGTCGGATGCCACGCGTGCAGCGTCATCCAAGGCCACGATCATCGGTTTCAACGTGCGAGCCGATGCCGCTGCCCGTCGCGTGGTCGAAACCAGCGGTCTGGACCTGCGCTACTTCTCGATCATTTATGACGTGATTGATCAGGTCAAGCAGGTCGCCACCGGCTTGCTCGGCGTGGAAATCCGCGAGGAAATCATCGGTATCGCAGAGGTCCGCGACGTGTTCCGCTCGTCGAAGTTCGGTGCCGTGGCCGGCTGCATGGTGCTCGAGGGCATGGTCAAGCGCAACAAGCCTATCCGCGTTTTGCGCGACAGCACGGTCATCTTCGAAGGTGAGCTGGAATCCCTTCGCCGATTCAAGGAACTGGTCGAGGAAGTTCGCCACGGTACCGAGTGCGGCATTGCCGTCAAGCAGTACAACGACGTCAAGCCGGGCGACCAGATCGAATGCTTCGAGCGCATCGAGGTGCAGAGGACGTTGTGAGGAGCCGGGAGTAGGGAATCGAGAGTAGGGAATCGCCAAGAGCAATCGCGAGGGCGTACTCTTGCCGCCACGATTTGCCGACCTGGTTTCGAGACCCCGCTTCTTCCGATTCCCCATTCCCGATTCCCGATTCCCGATTCCCGAGAAAATGACTGATTTCACACGTTCCGACCGGGTTGCCGTGCAGTTGCGCAAGGAAATTGCCGTGCTGGTGCACAAGGCGGTGCGCGACCATGTCCTGCCTTCGGCCAGCGTGTCCGATGTGGAAGTAACCCGCGATCTGGATCTGGCCAAGGTCTACGTCACCACCCTGGTGTCCGAACAGTCCGGCACTGCGGTCAGGGCGTTGAATGAAATGGCCTTCGAGTTTCGCCGCGAGCTTTCGCGTACGCTGAAGATGCGGCGCGTGCCGGAGATTCGTTTTCTCTACGACGATTCGGTCGACAAGGGTGAGCGCATCGAGGACCTTCTGCGCAACAACCCGCCCATCAAGCCCTGAGGTCGCAGGGTTCGATGCGGCGAGCGAAGTCACGCATCCCCTGGCGCGATGTGCACGGATTGTTGCTGCTGGACAAGCCTTACGGCCTGAGTTCCAACCAGGCCTTGCAGCGGGCGAGGCAAATTTACGCCGCGGCCAAGGGCGGCCACACAGGAAGCCTTGATCCCCTTGCGACTGGCCTGTTGCCGCTGTGTTTCGGAGAGGCCACCAAGATTGCCGGCATGCTGCTCGGTGCGTTCAAGTCCTATGAGGTCGAATGCGAGCTTGGAATCACCACCGACAGTGGCGATTCGGACGGTGCCGTCGTCGAAAAACGGCTGGTGCCGGACCTGGATGCGGCGCGCATCGAATCCGCGCTCGCGCCATTGCGTGGTTGCATCGAGCAGGTACCGCCGGTCTATTCGGCACTCAAGCGTGGCGGCGAGCCCATGTACCGTCTTGCCCGACGCGGGGAATCGATTGAGATCGCCGCGCGCAAGGTCGAGGTGCGCGCGTTCGATCTGCTCGCCCGGCATGGAAACCGACTGCACCTGCATGTGGAATGCGGGTCCGGAACCTATGTCCGCAGCCTGGTGCGCGATCTTGGCGAGGCACTGGCATGCGGCGCGCACGTCACTCGCCTGCGCCGCACCTGGGTCGAGCCCTTCCGCAATCCGGTCATGGTTACCCTGGCTCAATTGGAGAAACTGGCGGAGTCCGGCTTTGACGCGCTGGATCGCCTGCTCCTGCCGATCGAGCAGGGCTTGGTCAATTATCCGGTCGTGGTGTTGGATGCTCCGCAGGCGCTGCGTTTGGGCCAGGGCCAGGGCATTGCCAGCACAGCGCCTGTCGGCATATGCCTGGCCAAGTCGACGGACGGCCGGCTGCTGGCCCTTGCGGAGGTCGGCCCCGACAGTCGCTTGCGCAGCGTGCGCGGATTCAACCTGCCTTGAGGGCCTGGATGGGGCGCGGAAACGCGTTGGAAGGCATTCGCAACGTGTTGATTGTGCGGGTCTTGTTGGTGTCTTTCAGGGCGCCTGCCTGAATTTGTCCAGGGAGGGCGAAGGTCGGGGGCGGGAACGCCCGCTCCGCGCTTGCGGGGAAGGGCGAATGCGGCCCAGTCATGAGCAAAGCCTTGTTGCAGCGCACCTTTGCCAGCTAAAATATCCAGCTTTCCGCCGCAAAACTTTCCCGTGGGGCATGCCGATGGTCGCATTTGGGTGATCGTCTACATGCCTCCGCTTCGCTCCAGATAGGGTCCAGACCATGTCGCTCAACGTTGAAACAACCAGCAAGATCATTGCCGATTATGGACGTGTCGCCAACGACACCGGTTCACCGGAGGTGCAGGTCGCCCTGCTGTCGGCACGCATCGAACATCTCTCCAAGCACTTTGCCGATCACGACAAGGATCATCATTCCCGTCGTGGACTGCTGAAGATGGTCAACCAGCGTCGTCGCCTGCTCAATTACCTGCGCAGCAAGGACAACGACCGCTACAAGAGCCTGATCGAGCGTCTCGGCTTGCGCAGGTAATTGACCTGATCGAACGGCAGCGGAATCGGCGGCGCCGTTGGCGGTCGCCAGCCGCGCATGCCGCCAGCTCGAGGTGTGCCTGACCGGCACGAAAGCTCACCGCGATCGCTCAGGATCGCACATACCCACAGGTGCATCGGTGGCTGACAGCGGCTCCGTTGCGACCCAGACCCAGGACAAGATCGTGGCGAAAGTAACCAAGACATTCCAGTACGGCAAACATCAGGTCACACTGGAGACGGGCGAAATCGCTCGCCAGGCCAGCGGCGCCGTCATCGTCCGCATCGACGATACCGTCGTGCTGGTCACGGCAGTCGGCGCCAAGTCGGCGCGTGAAGGTCAGGATTTCTTTCCACTTACGGTCGATTACCAGGAAAAATTCTATGCGGGTGGTCGTATTCCCGGCGGATTTTTCAAGCGTGAAGGTCGCCAGACCGAAAAGGAAACCCTGACCTCGCGCCTGATCGATCGTCCGATCCGCCCGCTGTTCCCCGAGCACTTCAAGAATGAAGTGCAGATCATTGCCACGGTCATGTCGATCAATCCGGAAATCGATGGCGACATTCCGGCCATGATCGGTGCATCCGCGGCGCTTGCGTTGTCCGGATTGCCGTTCAATGGCCCCATTGGCGCGGCCAAGGTGGGCTACGCCAATGGCAGCTACATCCTGATGCCGACCGCGACCGAGCTGAAGACTTCCGAGCTTGAGCTGGTGGTTGCCGGTACGGTCAATGCCGTCCTCATGGTCGAGTCCGAGGCCAAACTGCTCAGCGAAGACGTCATGCTCGGCGCGGTGGTGTTTGGACACAATGCGCTCAAGGGCGCCATCCAGGCGATCAACGAGTTTGTTGCCGAGGCCGGCAAGAAGTCCTTCGTGTGGAGCTCGCCCGAACGCAACCAGGCCATCGTGGATGCGATCAAGTCGACAACCGGGGATCGATTGGCCGCTGCCTACGGCGTGCGCGACAAACTCGAGCGTCGCGATGCCATCAGCGCGCTGAAGAAGGACGTGCTGGCATCGCTGCAGGCCAGCGCAGAGGCCAACGGCTGGGCTGCCGCTGACCTCGCCAAGGAATTTTCCGAACTCGAGTACGCCACGTTGCGCGCTTCGGTCTTGTCTAGCAAGGTGCGCATCGATGGACGCGCGCTGGATGCCGTACGGCCGATCACCATTCGTACGGGCGTGTTGCCGCGTACCCATGGCTCCGCCCTGTTCACTCGTGGCGAGACCCAGGCGCTGGTGACGGTAACCCTGGGTACCGGTCGCGATGCCCAGATCATCGATGCGGTCGAAGGCGAATCCAAGGACTCGTTCCTGTTCCACTACAACTTCCCGCCGTATTCGGTGGGCGAGGCGGGCCGCATGATGGGTCCGAAGCGCCGCGAAATCGGCCATGGTCGCCTGGCCAAGCGCGGCGTGCTGGCGGTGAAGCCCTCGATCGAGGAGTTTCCCTACGTGCTGCGTGTGGTTTCCGAGATCACCGAATCCAATGGTTCGTCCTCGATGGCATCAGTCTGCGGCTCGTCGCTGGCGATGATGGATGCCGGCGTTCCGCTCAAGGCCCCGGTGGCCGGCATCGCCATGGGACTGGTCAAGGAAGGCAACGATTTCGTCGTGCTGTCCGACATCCTCGGTGACGAGGATCACCTCGGCGACATGGATTTCAAGGTAGCCGGAAGCTCCGATGGTATCAGCGCCCTGCAGATGGACATCAAGATCGACGGCATCACCGAGGAAATCATGAAGGTCGCCCTGGCCCAGGCCAAGCAGGGTCGTTTGCACATCCTCGGCGAGATGAACAAGGCGCTCAGCGCCGCTCGCAGCGAGATGAGCGAATTTGCTCCGCGCTTGCTGACCATGCGCATCCACCCGGACAAGATCCGCGAAGTGATCGGCAAGGGTGGTTCGGTCATCCGCTCGATCACCGAGGAAACCGGCACCACCATCGACATTACCGACGATGGCACCATCGTCATTGCTTCGGTCAACCGCGCTGCAGCGGATGAGGCCAGGAAGCGCATCGAAATGATCGTTTCCGATGTCGAACCGGGCCGTATCTATGAAGGCAAGGTCGTCAAGCTGATGGACTTTGGTGCGTTCGTCACCATCCTGCCGGGCAAGGACGGTCTGGTCCACGTTTCGCAGATCTCCAACGAGCGGGTCGAGAAGGTTTCCGACAAGCTCAAGGAAGGCGATATCGTGAAGGTCAAGGTGCTGGAAGTCGACAAACAGGGCCGTATCCGCCTGTCGATGAAGGCGGTGGAAGAAGGCGAGGGCGTCAGCGCCTGAGTGCCTGAGCCACCTTCGACAGGACTTGAAGAAAGCGGGCCTCTGGCCCGCTTTTTTTATTGCCATGGATGGCAGGTATGCCTGCAACGCAGGAGCAGTTGCAGGCGATTGCCATGGATGGCATGTATGCCTGCAATGCAGGAGCAGTTGCAGGCGATTGCCATGAAAGGAATTCACCACCCTCACCCCAACCCTCTCCTGCCAGCGGGAGAGGGAGAAAATCAGCCAGCGCGCGGTGTCTTGAATCACCTCTCCCGCCAGCGGTAGTGGGGGATGAGGCAGGAGCAGTTGCAGGCGATTGCCATGTAAGGAATGCACCACCCTCACCCCAACCCTCTCCCGCCAGCGGGAGAGGGAGAAAATCAGCCGGCGCGCGGTGTCTTGAATCACCTCTCCCGCCAGCAGTATAGGGGGATGAGGCAGGGCCAGTTGCAGGCGATTGCCATGGATGGCATGAATGCCTGCAATGCAGGAGCAATTGCAGGCGATTGCCCGGCGGTTGGCCGAATGCCAGAGAGTTTCCGGTTCCGGGGCAAACTTGGACGTGGCGCAGGCGACGTTCACCACTGTTCACCGCCCATGCCTACCGCGACGCTGACGAATTTGCCAGACTATTGGTTGAAAGTTGTCGAGAGTTCGAACGTGAACCGGATACTGGTCGCCACACGTGCGCTGATCGTCGGCCTGCTCGTCGCGGTCGTGGCGGTGCCGTCTGCGCGCGCGGAAGATGGCGTTCTGGTTCTGGGCCGGGTCAGTGATGATCCCAAATCGCACTATGCGGGCATGAAATTGCTGCTCGATCACGTGGTCGAGCGCATGCACGATGTCGGCATCCGCGAGGGTCGCGTGTTGATGGCGCGCGATGCCCTGCAGATGGCAAGCTACCTGCGTCGTGGACGCGTGGATTGGGTTTCCGAAACCGGGGCAGGAGCGGTCTTGCTGCAGGAGCGGGCCAACGCGGAAACCCTGCTCCTGTCCGAGCGCAATGGAATCCGGCGATACCGCACCATCTACCTCGCGCGCAGGGACAGCGGAGTCAAGTCACTCGATGACCTGCGCGGTCGCCGCATTGCCTTCCAGAATCGCACATCGACCAGTGCCTACTACATTCCGGCAATGGAGCTGTTGTCTCGCGATATTCCGCTGGAGGTGCTGGGTTCGCTTGGTGACCAGCCCGGTCCGGATGCGGCCGGATTCCTGTTCGCGCGCACCGAGCGCAACATTGCAACCTGGGTGCACAAGGGTCTGGTTGATGTGGGTGCGGTCAGCAACCTCGATTGGGCGAATCCACAGCATATTCCCGAGTTCTTCAGGGGGGATCTGGTGATCCTGCGTGAAAGCCAGGATGTGCCGCGAGGTGTCGAAGTGGTGCGCAGGGATCTCGATCCCGTCGTTCGCCAGCGCCTGCATGACGTGCTTGTGGCAATTGGCAAGGATCCTGAGGGTGGTTCCCCTTCGGAGCTGGCAAGACAGGACCAGCGCTTTTTCGATCTGGAGGAACGTGATCGTCATGATCTTCAGTGGCTGCGCTCCGGCGTGGCCCGCGTGAGCGCGGAGATCGAATGAACTTCCGTTTTGGCCTGCAGGCCCGATTCCTCGCGTTGGTTTCGATTGCAGTGCTGATGTCGGCAATCGTGCTCGGCATATTGCTGCATCGCCAGTGGCAGCTGCGCAGTTCCATCCTGGAATTGAGCGCGGAATCGACGCGAACGCTGGTGCAGGACCGCCTGCAACTGCAGGCGCAGGCGGTGGCCGAAAACACGGCCGAGGCGCTGGTCAATCCCATCTACAACTTTGACCTCGAGATTGTCGGGCGCATTGTCCGTGATGTTCTGGTTCAGCCGGATGTGAAATATGTGACGGTGTATGACGGCACCGGATCGGTGATGCATGACGGTACCGAGGAAATCGCGAACTACGGCCAGCGGATGAGCGATCCGCTGGCGGCAGCGATCATAGAATCCAATTCCTTGCTGGTGCAGCGCGAAGGAGACATCCTTGATGCCTCGGCGCCCATTCGCATCGGCGATCAGCGTCTGGGCGGTGTGCGCATCGGATACTCGCTTGAATCGGCACGACGCCACGAAGCCAAAGCCAACAAGGAGCTGGGTGAGCGACTCACCGATATCGGCAAACGGTATTTCATCGGCGCCATTCTCCTTTTGTTGTTGGCCCTTGCGCTCGGCATCGCCATCAGCATGATCATGCAGCGGGTCCTGATCCGGCCAATCAGGGGCCTGGTCAGGGCGGCACGCGAGATTGAATCAGGCAATTTCAACGTGGAGCTTCCGGGACGGCATCGGCGCGATGAAGTCGGCGAGTTGATCCAGTCGTTCGAACGCATGACCGAAGGCATTTCCAAGCGTGATCGCGACATCCGGCGCATTGCCGACACCGATTCACTGACTGGTCTTTCCAACAGTCGTGCATTCCGCGCAAGCCTTGAGGAGCATGTACAGCGGGGACCAGCGCACGAATTTGCCGTGATGCTGGCGGATATCGACAATTTCAAGCCTTTCAACGATACCCATGGCCACGATTTTGGTGATCAGGTGTTGTGCCGGTTTGCGGAACGCCTGCGCAACGTGGTCAATGCGCACGAGGGAATTGAAGCCGTGCCCGCACGTCTTGGCGGCGACGAGTTCGTCCTGCTGGCCAGTCGGGCTGATGCCGAAGGCAATGCATCCCTGCGCGAGCTGATTACCCGCCTTGCCGAAAGCCTGATCGAGGAATTTTCCGAGAGCACATCGGTGAGTGGTCGTGAACTGACATTCGGATCGTCGTTTGGCATCACCTTGTTTCCGGATGATGCGCGTACCGCTTCCGGCCTCATGAAGACCTGCGACGTTGCCTTGTATGCGGCAAAACGGGCGGGCAAGAACCGCTACCGCTTCTTTACCCGCGATATGCGCGGCAGCAATTGAGCGGTGTGGGTGTTGCGACCTTGCGCGATGCCGCTGCGTCGGGCGTGGTGGAACCGGCAGGGTGATCAGTCACGGAAGTTCTCGAACTGCAGGGGCATCTCGATCTCGCTCCCGCGCAGCAAGGCAATCGCTGCCTGAAGATCGTCGCGCTTCTTGCCGCTGACGCGCAACTGGTCACCCTGGATCTGCGCCTGTACCTTGCCGCCGGAGTCCTTGATCAGCTTGACGATCTTCTTGGCCAGGGGCTGGTCGATGCCCTGCTTTAGGGTGACCTGCTGGCGCGCGCTGGCAAGATTGACTTCGACGTCACCCATATCGACGCAGCGAACATCAATGCCGCGAGCAGTCAGGCGCTGCAACAGGATGTCCTGCATTTGCTTGAGGCGGAATTCGGCATCCGCCTTCACGGTGACAATCCCGTCGCTGT
>SHNG01000058.1 GCA_004295005.1 Gammaproteobacteria bacterium | reverse complement strand
CTGGTGCTCTGGCACAGATGCGAAATGCGACCCCAAGCGGAGCAAGCTCCGCTCTACACCAATCGCGGAGAAGCGGAGCAAGCTCCGCTCTACGGACTCTTGTCGGTGCCGTGTCGGGCTGTAGCCCGACCTACAGAAGCACGCCTGGTAGGTCGGGTTTCAACCCGACGCTCTGGCGCAGATGCGAAATGCGACCTCAAGCGGAGCAAGCTCCGCTCTACACCAATCGCGGGCCAAGCGGAGCAAGCTCCGCTCTACACCAATCGCGGAGAAGCAGAGCAAGCTCCGCTTTACGAGAAGGTCGGGGTTACAAACCGCTGGCGGCGCGGGCCACGGCGCGGAACAGGGCACGTCCCTTGTTCATGGTTTCTTCCCACTCGGCGGCGGGGTCGGAGTCGTGCACGATGCCGGCACCGGCCTGCACATGCAGGCGGCCGTCCTGGATCACGGCAGTGCGGATGGCAATGGCTGTGTCGGTGTCACCCTGCCAGCCGATGTAGCCGATCGCACCGGCATAGATGTTGCGCTTGATGGGTTCCAGTTCGCGGATCACTTCCAGAGCGCGGATCTTGGGTGCGCCACTGACCGTGCCGGCGGGAAACGCGGCGCGCAGCACGTCCATGGAATTCAAGCCATCAGCCAACTCACCCTCGACTTGACTCACGATATGCATGACATGCGAGTAGCGCTCGATGACGAAACTCTCGGTGAGCGCCACTGATCCGGTCTTGCTGACCCGACCCACGTCGTTGCGACCGAGATCAATCAGCATCAGGTGTTCGGCGCGTTCCTTGGGATCGGCCAGCAGTTCGGCTTCCATTGCCTGGTCCTGCTCCACGGTCGTACCACGCGGACGGGTGCCGGCAATCGGGCGCAGGGTGACCTTGCCGTGTTGCTGGCGCACCAGGATTTCCGGCGAGGAACCGACAATCTGGGTGCCGCCCAGATCGATGAAATACATGTAGGGCGATGGATTGAGTGAACGCAGCGCGCGGTACACGTCCACAGGTCGCGCACGAAACGGCACGCTCAGTCGCTGCGAAAGCACCACCTGGAAAATGTCGCCGGCACGGATGTAGTCCTGCGCGCGACGCACGGCGCTTTCAAATCCTTCACGGGTGAATCCGGAAACGAAGTCGGCCTCATCCAGCGGCTTGGGATCGAGAATTTCCGGATAGCTCGACCCGGCATGACGCAAACGGAAAGCCAATTGGTCGAGGCGGCGCACGGCCATTGCGTAAGCCTGCGGCTGCGTGGGGTCGGCATGCACGATCAGGTACAGGCGACCCTTGAGATTGTCGAATACCGCCACTTCCTCGCTCAGCATCAGGAGCGCATCCGGCGTGCCGAGCTGATCGGGTTTGTGATCCATCGCAAAGCGCGGCTCGATCCAGCCGATGGTCTCGAAACCGAAGTAACCGACCAGCCCGCCCGTGAAAGCAGGCAGGTCCGGCAAGACCGGAACCCGGTACTGGCGACGCAAGGCTTCGATCTCAGCCAACGGATCAGCAAGCTCGCGTGTCTCCACCACCTCGCCCAATTCCTCGATGCTGAGCGTGTGGCCGCGAAGGGAATACACGCGCCGGCACGGCAGGCCGATGATGGAATGCCGACCCCAGTTCTCGCCGCCCTCGACCGACTCGAACAGATACGCATACGGCGCATCGGCAAACTTCAGATACACCGACAACGGCGTATCCAGATCCGACAGCACTTCGCGCGCCACCGGGATGCGGTTGTAGCCCTGTGCGGCGAGCTGGTTGAATTCGTCCTGGCTGATCACGGATACATTTCGACTGCGCACGGCCCGCGAAGATAACAGGCTATGTGGCGCCGCAACAGATCGGCCATCCAAACAGGAATACTCAAGCTTCAGGCGGCTCCTTTGCTACTGATCGAACCCATCGGCAAGAATCAAATCCAGAATAAGCACCGAACCGTCGCGAACGATGTCGTAGTCGTTGCTGCCGAGTGGGGTTTCGCGGCCCCAGTAGAGCTCGACGACCCCCGGTGAATCGCCGATGAGCGGATGCGGTTCGACATCGTTTTCTCCAACTGTGGTGGTGACTGGGATGTCACTGCCCCAGTTCAAGCCATCGGTGGAACGGCGTGTGACGATGTCGAACTGGCCGTTCGCTTCACGGATCCAGAACAGCACGAGTGCATTGTCCGGCATTACCGTCGGCAGTGAATCGTGGTTGTTGCCGCTGGCCGCGAAAGCCTGGGCTGGAACGCTCCAGTCGCGAAGATTGCTTGTCGTCTTCACCCACATCTGCAAGGCCGTACTGCCGGTCTGATAGCTGGCCAGATAAAGCCCATCACTTTCGCGGAAGGCAATGCGTGGCAACTGTCCGCCCGCATTGATCACTGTCTTTTGCTGGTCCCAGCTCACGCCGCCATCATTTGATTCGGCAACATGGACACCACCGGAGAGTCGCTGGTAGCTCATGGTCAGCGTACCGTCGACGTGACGGATCACGTGGGGGTTGACCTCCCCGCCGCTTGCCCAGCCGAGATCGAGCATGCCTTGTTCCGTGAAGTTCGCGCCATCGCTGCTGGTCGCACGCCACAAGCGGTAGCTCGAACTCGAACCACTACCCTTCAGATAGAACAGGGTGTACGCGCCAGGTGACGTTTCGACCAGGGCAGGATGACGCTCGTTTGCTGCGGTGGCGATGATCGGGGCGGGCGTACTCCAGGATTGACCTTCATCGGTCGATCGCGTCAGCCAGAGGTTTCCGAAAAATGACGCATCCAGGCGCTCGAAGACAACAATGCGGGCACCGTCGCTACTCGCACGAAGTATCGCTGCCTGGTAGTCCAGATCGCTGCCCGAGGTGACTTGCTGCACGGCAGCGGTTGCGTCGGATGAAATCACCCCGACAAGGAAGGTGACGCATGCAAACTTTCGAATCATCAGGAATCGCTCCTGCCAATACGCCGGCGCGGCATGCCAACGAGATGCAGATCAAACACCACGCCACTGCCATCGGCCAGGTTCGCGGCGCTGGCGCTCCCGTGATGCAGTTCGGCCACCAGGCGCACCACGCTGAGGCCGAGGCCCAGATGCGGTGCTTCGCCAGCCGCGCGCTGGCTGTGCTCGCGCAGGCTGACCAGGGAATCGAACAGGCGCTCGCGCATGCCTTCGGGCAGAAGCGGGCCGGTGTTGGACATGCTCAAGACAAGTCCGTCTCCCTGCTCGCGCAGGTTGATCGCAATGCGGCCATCTTCGCCTGCAAAGGAGCGCGCATTGTCGAACAATTTATCGAGCGCCTGGGCCAGCAACTCGGGAGAACCATGAAACGGCACGGGCGAATCGGGAAGTGAAAGGTGCATCTCGCCGCTGAATAGTCCGCGGTATCCATCGGCACATCCGGCCACCAGCGCGCGCAAGTCGAAATCCTCTCCATCAGCCGTGGCAATCGCGCGCTCGACGCGGCTGGACTCGCTCATCGCGCGCACGATGCCGCCGAGTCGATCAGCACCATCACGCGCACGTTCCAGGTAAGGCTGCGCATCCGCGGGCAAGCGCTGGTGGTCGAGGTTGTCGAGCGAGGATTTCACGATCGCCAGCGGCGTATTCAGTTCATGCGAGAGTTTGGATGCCAGCGTTCGCAAGTACTCTGTGTGGCCACCCACCTCATCAAACAGACGTCCAAAACTTCGCGCGAGATCGCCCAGCTCATCGGTCGATGCGGTCAGCGGCAGCGGGCCGGACAATTTCCCGCCGGCGCGTGTGGCGCGCTCGGTGGCATTGCGCAACCGACGAATGCGCCAACTGAGCAAGCCGCCAAACAGCAGGAGCAATCCGGCACTGACGGCGAGGGCGAGCAGACTGGCGCCAAGCAGGCTCGACAGCGCCTGACTGGCCAGATTCGGCAACATCGGATTGGATTGCTCCAACACCAGCGCACCGCGAGTGCCGTCGTCGCCCTGCAGCGGCACCGCCGCCAGCAGCAGCACGCCACCCTGGACATCGCCATGCCACGCGGTCTGTGCCGTGCCTGTCAGCACCTGCGCAAGATCCGCATCGCGCAGGCGCGGATCGATCTCGTCCGAGGTTTGCGCCTGGCTTGGCTTGGGCGCAAGCAGATTGCGATAGATGAAATCGGCGAAGCCGCCGTTGCGCTCGACAGTCTTCCCGGGACTGCCAAGCGCACCGCCCACCGCCAGCAGCCAGCCATCTGCCGAAACCAACCGCACGCGTGAGTGCTGGGGTACGAGTCGTTGCAGCGTGTGTGCCAGTTTGTCGTCGTAGCCGAGCAGCGCAAGTACAGGCGCCGCACCGGTTTGGGGCAGCGCCGAATCATGCACGGCCAGACTCAGGTGATCGGGTGCATCCGCGCGCGCCAGGCGCAATTCGACGCTGTAGCCGGAGCCGTCTTCCTGCCAGGCTCCGACGAGTTGCTGCGGAAACGGCGCATCACCGTCGATGGTCGGTGCCTCGAAGCGGCCCGGTGCCGCACTGGCGATGCGGTACTGGCGTGCCTGTCCATTGCGCAACAAGCGAAGATCCACGTGGTCACTGTGTGCCGAGGCGGCATCGCGCGCATCGGCGCGCTGGCGCGTGGTGTCGAGCACGCGCGCAAACAGGTACAACCATTGATCATCGCCCGCCAGCATCACCGTGAGTTTCTGCGCGTTGCCGGAAACGGCAAAGGTTTGTGCAAACGGTCGCATCGCCTGCCAATCGCTGTCGTAGCCATCCACGCTCAAGCGACCCACAAGGGGATGCACATACAACGCGGCGTCGCGTGAGGGTGCCTCGACACCCATCACCTCCAGCGCCCGCGCCAGGGTTGTGGCTGAAGCGAGCAGGGTCTGTTCCTGTCCCTGGCGCAACACCGATTCGGTCTGGCGCACGAATTGCCAACCGGCCCAGGGCAGGGTCAACGTGGACAAGGCAACCAGCAGAAGTTTCAGGCGCAGGGACATGGACGTGAAGCCGGGATTGGGGATTGGGGATTGGGAATGGAGAGCGGTACGAGGGACTCGTGATTCGGCGGCTCGACCTCAAACCCCGTCGCCTCTGCGCAGGCAGGCGGGAGTTCGCTCCTGCAATTCCCGCATGCAGGTCATCCATGGCCTTTGGGCCCAGTGCCTTGATGTTCGGCGAGACTCGGGATGCGAGATACGGGACGCAATGCGGTTTTGCCTCTCCCGCTGGCGGGAGAGGCCGGCGCGCAGCGACGGGTGAGGGTGGCATCTGGGCTTGCTAAAAGCCTTGCACCTGTGTGCTGCCCCACCCTCACCCCAGCCCTCTCCCGCCAGCGGGAGAGGGAGAAAAGCAACGCCCCGAATCCCCAATTTCCGATCTCCAATTTCCATTCTCTATTCCCGGCTCTTCCACCTATACCCCGCGCCGTGCACGGTGTCGATGGCGTCAAAGGCGGGGTCGATGGCAATGAATTTGCGGCGGATGCGCTTGATGTGCGAGGTGATGGTGGCGTCATCCACCACCACCTGGGCATCGCGCATCAGTTGTTCGCGGCTTTTCACATGGCCTGGAAATCGTGCCAGGGTGTGCACCATCCAGAACTCGGTCACCGTCAGCGGAACTTCCTCGCCGTTCCAGATCACCCGCATGCGTTCGGATTCGATGCGCAACGGCCCGAGTTCGTGCACGGAATCGATCTTTGCCGGCTGGCGCAGTGCATCCATGCGCCGGAACAGTGCGCTGATGCGCGCCGCCAACTGGTGCAGGGAGACATCCTTGGCCAGGTAGTCATCGGCACCGAGGCGCAGGCCCGAGATCACATCGAAGTCCGAATCGCGCGCAGTCAGGAAAATGATGGGCAAGCCGGCCGCCCTGGCGCGCAGGTTGCGGCACAGGTCAAAGCCACCTTCCGGCTCGTCACCCAGACCGACATCGATGATGACCAGCTCCGGCATGCGCTGGGCGAATGCGGTTTCGGCTTCGCTGCGACGTGCGTAACCACGCACTTCATAGCCGATGCGGGTGAGCGCCTCGACATAGTTGGCTCGGATCATTGGCTCGTCTTCGACGATGGCGATGCTGCGTGGCATGACGGTGCTCCTTGAACCAGCGCCAGATTACGCAGCGTCGACACACCCATGCAATGCAGGCGCGCGGATTGCCTGCAAACCGCCACATCTCGTCGGCGGCCTGCCCGCGCACGCCCCTGCGGATGCTTGCTGATCGGCTGCAATGGCCGCCAGTCCGAGGAGCAGGCCATGAAATCCATCCAGCAAGAGCGCAACACCGATCTGGAACGCGGATTCGAGCCCCTGCGAACGGGATTTGCGGTATTGACCCTGCTGTTCGGCTTCATGGCCTGCGCGCGTGCCGAAAGCGATGCGGGATTCCTCGAGGCAAAGGCCAGGGACGGCCACCCATCGTCATGCATTGCCCACGATGGCAACGACGCGTCCCGGCTGGCGCTGTGCTCGAGTGACCATGCGATCCAAGGGCGGGATCCCCATCCGGCAGGCACGCCCGATCCATTCCGCCTGCCGCTTCGCAAAGGAGAATTCCCGTGAGTATTGATGGTTTCCTGGCCCAGCTGCTGTCCCTGCGCACAACCGAGTCCGCCACCCCGGAATGGCTCGGTGGCGAGGCGTGGGTCACCCTGCCTTCGGCATGCAGTGATGCGCCCGCGCCGCTGCACGCGCGCCTCTCCCGCGACCCGTCGGCCGACTGGATTCCGCTCTGACCGCGCGAGTCACGGACCTCCGCTGATCAAGGCGAGCCTTTCGACTGTACTCAGGACAGGCCCTTCAACGGTCGCCCGAACCGACCCCTTGGCGCGCTTTGTGCAAAACTTCGCCGTGAACGCTGCTTGCATGGCCGCCGATACCGCATTGGCGAGCCTTGCAGCAGCGGGTGGTTCCAACATCCTTTCCATACCCGTCGCCATCGGGCGGGTCCAGAAAGCGGGCGCAATCCTGCTGGTCAGGCTGTGCCGAAAATTGTCATGGGCTGCCAATCCACTTTCCAGCAGATCGGCCATTTACGAGAATAGGGGCCGAGTTCACGGGGATCACGTCATGTTGCCAAGCGCCATTCCAGTCAAGACCCAGGCCGGCCGTCTCGAAATCGATGAGCGCAGGCTCAAGATCGGCGCACGCCAACGCATGGTGCTGATCTCGATCAATGGCGAGCGGCCGGTATCGAGCATCCGCCAGCAGTTCGCCGCGATGAACGAAATCGATTCGGTACTCGACGAACTCCTGGCCAATGGTCTGATCGAAGTGCCACAGGCCGGATCCGCGGAACCGGCGGTAGCCGCCACTCCCGCTGCCGCTGCCGTGGTGGCAGAAATCGAAGTTGAACTGCCGCAGCCGAGCAAACCCATCGCAAAGCCGAAAGCCGAGGCAAAGACCGAGGCAAAAGCCAAGGCCAAGCCGGAAGCCGCTGCCCAGCCCGTGGAAGCCAAGCCAAGCATGGGCTTCGATCCAATGCTGCAGGCGGCGCGTGAATACATGAGCCGTACCTTGATCGCCAAGGCGGGTCTGCGTTCCTTCCTGTTTGCGCAGAAGATCGAGAAGTGCCCGAGCCGCGATGCCCTTCGCGAAATGCTGCCGGAATTCCGCCGCGTACTGCGCAAGCACGTCGATGCGGGCAAGGTCGCCGAATTCAGCGCGCAGGCCGAAGCCATGCTCGGCTGAGGCTCCTGGCACAGCACGCGTACCCTCGGCTTTTCCATGAGCACTGCGGGCCGACGCTGGACGTAACCGGCGCCGGCAGGCACGATTGCCTGTTCGATGCCGCTCAACGGATGCGCGCACCCGCATGGAAGAGTCGCTTTTCCGCCAACTGCTGTCCCACCGGGTCAACAGCCTGCTGGACCAGGCAACCCTGGCCAAGGGTGCGGATTACCTGCGCCACGGGCGCGTGCGCGAGATCCGCTACGAGGCGGACGATGAATCCGGCACCCTGTTCGGCGCCATCCAGGGCCGCGAATCGACACCCTATTCCGCCGCCATCCTGATTGATCTCAACGGCGGCAAGCCGCGCATCGACACACGCTGCACCTGCCCATTGCAGGGCGAATGCAAGCACGTTGCGGCGATTGCATTGAAAATATTGGGCGGGCGCCCGTCACTTGAAACCCATCCACCGCAGGTTGTGGATCCGCGCAGCCAGGGCAGCGCCTGGAAACCCTGGTTCGAGTCGTTGGAAGCCCGCTCCGGTTCCGCGCAACGCACGGCCACCGTGGATCCAGGCGTCGTGTTCGGCATCCTGCTCAGGGTTGGCGAAGGGGCATTGCCGGGTTTGCTTGCGCAGCCGGTTTGGCTCAAGCCCAACAAGCGCGGAGGATTGGGTGCACCGCAGGCAGTGGGCCAGTTCCAGTTTGGCATTGATCCCTGGCAACGGCTGACGCCGCGTCAGTTCGAGCATGTCGCGCGCTTGCGCATGGCCAGTCCGCACTTTGCATCGAGCGCCTGGTATCCGCTCAACGGCGAGCGCGATGAAGCCTTGCTGGAAATCCTGCTTGAGGAATATCCCTGTTTTGTCGACAAGCCCGCGAAGGGTCGCACCACCCTCGGCGCGCACCGCGAGCTGACCTGGGGCTGGCGCATGTCGGAGGAAGGCAACCAGAAGCTGGTGCCGCAACTGGCCGAAGGCAATGGACGCACCCGCCTGCTGCGCATTGCGCAAATCTGGTACCACGATCCAGCCACCCAAACGCTCGGTCGCGTGGATGGTGACGCGCGCCTGATCGATGCGGCCATGCGCGCGCCACCCTTGCGACCTGAAGAATCCGAGTTCGTGGTCGAACACTGGCGCAACCACAGCCATCTGCAGGGACTTCCCAAACCGGCGCGTGCGGAAGCGCCGCAAGTGCATCGGGTGACGCCCACCCCGGTGCTGACCCTGCGTGCATTTCCGGTGCTCACCTATGCGCAAGGCACGGCCAACCGCTACCAGGCCGGCAGCGTGCGCCTGAGTTTCGACTACGACGGCCCGCGCCTGCCGTTTGCACCCGCCAAACCGCGTGAACGACGCCTGCACGAGGGTCGCCTGCTGGAAGTGGTGCGCGATCGCTCGGCCGAGATTTCCGCCTGCGAACAACTCGAAGCCCTCGGCCTGATCGACGTGGAGCTGCTGCCGCGCATGCCCATGCCGGGTGCCGGCGTGTTTGCCGACGGTGACTTCGTGCTTGAACCGCGTCGCGGCCAGTTGCTTGCCGCCGAGCAGTTGTTTGCGCTGGCCCCGCGCCTGCGCGAGCACGGCTTCCGCCTGGAAACCGATGCCGGCTTCCCGTTCGAGCTGCTCGACGAACCCGAGGAGTGGTATGCCGAGGTCGAGGAATCCGGCAATGCCTGGTTCGACCTCAGCCTCGGCATCGACATCGGCGGTGAACGCGTCGATCTGTTGCCGATCCTGCGTCGCCTGCTTGGAGATCCGGGCTTTCCATTTACGCCACGCAAGGGCGAGGATGCCGATGCGATGTGGCTGGTGCCGATCGACGAGCGCCGCCGCGTGGCCTTGCCCCTGCAACGGTTGCGCGACCTGATGGCGCCGCTGCTGGAATGGTTGCAGGAGCTGCCGGAACGCGATGCCGAACAGGGCGTGCTGCGCCTGCGGCGCTCGCAGGCGACGGTGCTGGATGAGATCTCCTCGCGCGGCAAGCTGCCCTGGCGCGGCGCCGAAAACCTGCGTGAACAACTGGCAAGACTGCACGATGCCCGCGAACCTGCCAGTGAGCCGGAAGGGTTCAAGGCCAGCTTGCGTGGCTACCAGCGTGATGGATTGGCCTGGCTCGGATTTCTCGCCGACGCCAATCTCGGCGGCGTGCTGGCCGACGACATGGGCCTGGGCAAGACCGTGCAAGTGCTCGCCCACCTGCTGTCGGAGAAGCAACGCGGACGTCTCTATCAACCGGCCCTGGTGGTCGCGCCAACCAGCCTCGTTTCCAACTGGCGCAGCGAGGCGCAGCGCTTTGCTCCCGCCCTGAGCGTGCTGGTCGTGCATGGCCCGAGTCGCAGCGGACTGCATGAATCCATTCCGCACCACGACCTCGTCATCACCACCTATCCCTTGCTGGCGCGTGATCGCGAGGCATTGCTCGCGCATGAGTATGCCCTGCTCGTTCTTGATGAATCGCAGATGGTGAAGAACGCCAAGAGCCAGGCGGCACGCGTGGTGCGCGAAATCTCCGCCCGTCGCCGCCTGGCCATGACTGGCACGCCGCTGGAAAACCATCTCGGTGAACTGTGGGCGCAGTTCGATGCGGTCGAGCCAGGACTCTTGGGCAGTGAACGCCACTTCGCGCGTTTTTTCCGCACGCCGATCGAAAAACACCACGATGGCGAACGCCGCGAGCGCCTCAGCCGGCGCATCGCGCCCCTGCTGTTGCGCAGACGCAAGGAAGACGTGCTCGCCGACTTGCCGGAGAAAACCATCATCCCGCGCAACATCGATCTGGATGGTGCGCAGCGCGAACTCTACGAAAGCCTGCGCCTGGCCCAGCACGAACGCGTATTGGCCGAAGTGCGCCAGCGTGGCCTCGCGCAAAGCGGCATCATCGTCATCGATGCACTGCTCAAGCTGCGCCAGGTTTGCTGCGATCCACGCCTGGTCAAGCTCGAAGGCGCACGGCGGGTCAAGCATTCGGCCAAGCTGGAGCTGTTGCTGGATCTGCTCGGCAGTCTCGTCGACGAGGGGCGTCGCGTGCTGGTGTTCAGCCAGTTTGCGGAAATGCTGGAGCTGATCTCGCAAGCGCTCAATGCGCGCAAGCTCGCCTGGCAAATGCTCACCGGGCAAACGCCCTCCACCAAACGCGCAGAGCTGGTCGCGCGATTCCAGGCTGGCGAGGTACCCATCTTCCTGATCAGCCTGAAGGCTGGCGGCGTGGGCCTCAACCTGACCGCCGCGGATACCGTGATCCATTACGACCCGTGGTGGAATCCCGCAGTCGAGGCACAAGCCACCGATCGCGCCCATCGCATCGGCCAGGACAAGCCGGTGTTCGTCTATAAACTGATTTGCTCGGGCACGGTGGAGGAAAAAATCCAGGCCCTGCAACAACGCAAGGCGGACCTTGCCGAAGCGGTACTTGAAGGCGGCAGCACGCAGGCTTTGCGTTTTGACGAAGACGATCTCGCCGAACTGTTCGCGCCGTTGTGAGAAGCGGGGAGCGGGGAGCGGGGATTGGATCGCCGGACGCGATGCTGTTCCGCCTCTCCCGCCAGCGGGCGAGGGAGCACAACTGCGGCGACGCGGGATGCGATGCTTTTGCTTGCGCCTCTCCCGCGGGCGGGAGAGGCCGACGCGCAGCGGCGGGTGAGGGTGGCATATGGCCTTGCTCAAAGCCTCGCATGCGCGTCTTGCACCACCCTCACGCCAGCCCTCTCCTTTATGCCCTCCGGGTACGCCAGCGGGCGAGGGAGCACAACTGCGGCGATGCAGGATGCGATATTTTTCGCTTCGCCTTCATACCTCATGGGTACGCAGACAAGCGAGGGAGCACAATGGCAGTTGCATGGGATGCGATGCTTTTGCTTGCGCCTCTCCCGCGGGCGGGAGAGGCCGACGCGCAGCGGCGGGTGAGGGTGGCATATGGCCTTGCTCAAAGCCTCGCACGCGCGTCTTGCACCACCCTCACCCCGGCCCTCTCCCGCCTGCGGGAGAGGGAGAAAAAGCGATTCCCGAATCCCGATTCCCCATTCCCGGCCCCAAACCCGTTCCCGGCTTTCAACCCATGAACGAAACAGCCACTCCTCAGGAAATCATCGACTCCGAGCACTTGCGCCTGCTCGCCATTGGCTACGTTTTCTCCGCAATCATGAGCGCATTGATGTCGCTGCTGGGCCTGCTCTACGCCGGCATCGGTTTCGTCATGAGCCATTTCTTTGCGCAAGCGACGATGAATGCGACCCATCCCGAAAAGATCCCGCCCGAAGCGCTGGGCATTATCGTGAGCGTGTTTGGTGGCGCGTTCTTCGTCGTACTGATGGCCCTGGCCCTGCTCAAGTTCTACGCGGCCAGTTGCATCAGGCGGCGCAAGTCACGCCTGTTCTGCCAGATTGTTGCCGGAATCAGTTGTCTTGCCATTCCTTATGGAACCTTGCTCGGCGTGTTCACCTTCGTCGTGCTCGGACGCGCCAATGTCGTGCGTTGGTTCGATGCGCGCACAAACGACGCGGCTGCGTCGTGAGATTCCTTTGCGCGCTGTGCGTGGCGGTTTTCGCAAGCGTGACCCCGGCAGTCTCGTTTGCGGCATCCACCTCCGTCGTGGGTAGGGAAGTCGATGCGCTGCTGGCCCGGCTTGAAACATCGCAGTGCCAGTTCCAGCGCAATGGTCGCTGGCATGACGCCATCAGGGCACGCAGCCACCTGGAGCGCAAGCTCCGTTATCTGGAAGAACGCACGATCCTGACAAGCAGCGAGCAGTTCATCGAACTTGCGGCAAGCCGAAGCAGCATGAGCGGCGAAGCCTACCGTGTGCGCTGCGCGGGGCGCGCCGAGCAAACCAGCGCGGCATGGTTTCTCGAACAACTGAAATCCATTCGCGACTCCCATCCGATCCGGCCAGACTGAGTCTGCCGTACCGGAAAGCACGCGCTACCACGGAATCGTCTTGCCGTCGTTGCCGAGGAACTGGCCGATGGCGGCCTCATCGAACGCCAGCGCGTCGATGACCTTGAGCATGTTGGCGATGGATTGCGCTGGCTCGAGATCGGCGTTTTCACCACCCATGTCGGTCTTCACCCAACCCGGGCTCAAGGCAAGCACGGCGATGCGACGCTCGGCGAGCGCATGTCCCAGCAGGCGCATGGCCATGTTGAGCGCGGCCTTGCTGATGTCGTAGCTCGGCGTGCCGAAGCGCTGCGTGCGTGCAATCGACCCCAGCCCGGAACTGATCGCGACCAGCTTGCCGCCATCCTTGAGCTGCGCGGACAAGGCCTGGCTGAGCAGGAACGGACCCATGGTGTTGGTGGCAAAGGTGTGGCTGAGCGCATGCGCCTCGACCTTGCCGAATTCCTCGCCGCTGACCAGCATGCCGGCGTTGTGGATCAACACGTCGATGGACAATTCCAGCATCGCCACTTCGCTGGCGAAAGCAGCAACCGAGCGCGGCTCGGACACATCCAGCGGCAGCACCTTGAGATGTCCGGGAAATGCGCCACTGAAACGGTTGAGTGCACCGGCACGGCCCGGATGCCGACACCCGGCGATCACCCGATCACCCCGTTCCAGCAGCTGGCGCACAAACTCCAGGCCAAGGCCACGATTGGCACCGGTGATCAGATACTGGGTCATGTCGATTCTCCACGTGAACCAAATCCGGCTGCGGCCAGTCTACTGCCACCCGTGGCTTTCGCGAGTTGCGGCCTTGTTCCGCTGCGACTAGCCTCGCCGACCTGTTCGCTTACCACCTGCAAGGACTCCTCATGCGCAAGTGCCTGACTGCTGCACTTTTCTCGCTGGGCTTCATGGGCTCGGCCATGGCCACCAGCGATGCCATCGACATTCCCTTCACCCGTTTCACCCTGGCCAATGGTCTGACCGCCATCGTGCATGAGGACCACAAGGCGCCGGTGGTGGCGGTGAGCATCTGGTATCACGTGGGCTCTGCCGACGAGCCCGCCGGCAAGACCGGCTTCGCCCACCTGTTCGAACACCTGATGTTCAATGGCTCGGAACACCGCAAGGGCGAGTTCTTCGAACCGTTCGAGCAGGTCGGCACCACCGATCAGAACGGCACCACCTGGTTCGATCGCACCAACTATTTCGAAACCGTGCCGACCACCGCGCTGGACATGGCCTTGTGGATGGAATCCGACCGCATGGGCCATCTGCTCGGCGCCATCGATCAGGATGCGCTGGATACCCAACGTGGCGTGGTGCAGAACGAAAAGCGCGAAGGCGAAAACCAACCCTACGGACGCGTCGACGAGAACATCCTCGCCAACGCGTTCCCGGCCAATCACCCGTACCACCACGACACCATAGGCTCGATGGCCGATCTGGATGCCGCTTCACTGGCCGACGTGAAGAAGTGGTTCCACGACTATTACGGCGCGTCCAACACCACCATCGTGCTGGCCGGCGACATCACGCCCGAGCTTGCGCGTGAAAAACTTGAACACTATTTCGGCGACATTCCAGCCGGTCCGCCGGTGCCGCGCCAACAGCCCTGGGTGGCACCACGCGAAACTTCCACGCGCGGCGAACAAAAGGACCACGTCGCCCAGGTACGCATCGTTCGCGAGTGGAATGTGGCCCAGCTCGGCCATGCCGACGAACCATTGCTGGAACTCGCCGCCGATGCGCTCGGTGGCGGCAAGACTTCGCGCCTCTACCAACGCCTGGTCTACGCCGACAAGCTGGTCGACAGTGTTTCCGTACAAGTGCAGCCGTTTGCCCTGGCCAGCCAGTTTGTGCTGACCGCCGACGTCAAGCAGGGCGTCGATCCGAAAGCCGTCGAGAAAGCCATCGCAGAAGAATGGGCACGCTTCCTCAAGGATGGCCCCAGCGCCGACGAGCTGGAGCGCTCACGCATGGGCAGCCGCGCCGGTTTCATCCGCGGCCTTGAGAAGGTGGGCGGATTCAGCGGCAAGGCCACCGTGCTGGCCGAATCGCAGGTCTACCGCGGCGACCCGGCTGCCTACAAGATTGATCTGGAGATCATCCAGAATGCCACGCCCGAACAGGTGCGCGATGCCGCCGCGCGTTGGGTCGCCAAGGGCGACTACACCTTGACCGTGGTTCCGGCACGCGCAGGCGAAGCACTTGCCGCCGGGGCGCCGAAGGGCCTGCCCGCCGCCGATGGCAAGCCCGCAGCGAAGCTGCCTACCGCGAGCGGTTTCCGCACCATCAAGACCGATCTGGATCGCAGCAAGGGCCTGCCCGAAGTCTCCAGCTTTCCGCAGTTGAGCTTTCCCGCCATTGAGCGCGGCAAGCTCAAGAACGGCATCGACGTGGTTCTGGCCGAACGCCACACCATTCCCGTGGTGCAGGTGCAGTTGCTGTTCGATGCGGGCTTTGCCAGTGACCAGGGCCACAAACTCGGCACTTCATCGTTTGCCATGACCATGCTGGATGAAGGCACCGAAGCCCTCGACTCGCTGGAGATCGCGCGTCGCCGCGAACTGCTGGGTGCACAAATCGGTGCCGGTTCCGGACTGGACAGTTCGTCGGTCAGCCTGAATGCGCTGGTTTCGCAGTTGCCCGCATCCCTGGCGTTGTTCGCCGACATCGTGCGCAACCCGGCATTCCGCAGCGCCGACATGGAGCGCGTGCGCGGCCAGTGGCTGGCCGGCATTGCCCAGGAAAAAACCGACCCCACCAGCATCGCCCTGCGCACCTTGCCGCCCCTGCTGTACGGCAGCAGTCACGCCTACGGAATTCCGTTCACCGGCAGCGGCACCGAGGCATCGATCAAGGCGTTGACCACCGAGGACCTGCGCCGCTTCCACCGTGATTTCATCCGTCCGGACAATGTGCAGATCCTGGTCGCGGGTGATACCAGCCTGGCCGCCATCACCGATGCGCTGAACCGGGTATTCGGCGATTGGGATCCGGCAGAAATGCCGGTGCCAAAGAAGTCCCTGGCCGTGGTCGAAGCACCGAAGCAGGCCCGCGTGTTCCTGATCAATCGTTCCGACTCGCCGCAGTCGCTGATCCTGACCGGCTCGCTGGCGCCATCCACGCGCGCGGCGAACAATCTCGAAATCCAGACCATGAACGACGTGTTCGGCGGCACCTTCACCTCGCGCCTCAACATGAATCTGCGCGAGGACAAGCGTTGGGCCTACGGTGCATCCAGTTTCCTGCAGGATGCCATCGGCCAGCGCCCCTTCATCACCTACGCCTCGGTGCAGACCGACAAGACCGCCGAGTCGGTGGCGGAGGTGCTGAAGGAAGCGCGCGCCATCATCGGCGACAAGCCGATCACGGACGCCGAGATCGCCAAGATCAAGGCGCAAAGCATCCGCGCGCTGCCGGGCAGCTTCGAGACCACGCGCTCGGTACTGGGTGTGCTGGTCGGCAATGCCCAATACCAGCGACCGGATGACTACGTGACAACGCTGAAGGCGAAACTGGAAGCCCAGAAGGATGCCGACATCGAGGCCGCCGCGCGCCAGGTCATCCAACCCGACGAACTGACCTGGGTCATCGTCGGTGACCTGAAGAAAATCGAACAGCCGTTGCGCGCGCTCAAGCTCGGCGAGGTCAGCGTGCTAGATGCCGATGGCAGGCCGCTGCGCTGAGCGCACCGGCGGATGTGCTTGGCTTATCCGCCCTGCGTGAAAGCGTTTCGCTTGACGGCGTGCCCCCGCTGGCGGGAGAGGGTTGGGGTGAGGGTGGTGCAAATCCCAAGCGCAATGCTTCGAGCAAGCCCAAACGCCACCCTCACCCGCCGCTGCGCGTCGGCCTCTCCCGCCCGCGGGAGAGGCGGAGAAGGGGTGGATTGGCCCACAACGCGCATCCATCGCAAAACTCCAGGAAGAGACAGGGCAAACAGCGCAAAAGCTCCGGGAGAAGGTGACGTTTCGCATTCCCTCTCCCGCTGGCGGGAGAGGGTTGGGGTGAGGGTGGTGCAAATCCCAAGCGCAATGCTTCGAGCAAGTCCAAACGCCACCCTCACCCGCCGCTGCGCGTTGGCCTCTCCCGCCCGCGGGAGAGGCGGATTGTGTGCAAACCGGCGTGGCGACGGACAAATTTCCGGCCGCATGTTCAGCGTTGCCTTAGCCTGACTGTTCCACACTGCCGGCAATCCAGTTCCTGCCGCGGAAATACCCCATGAGATTCGTGACCCTCGCTCTTGCAATCCTCGCACTCGGCGCCTGCAGTTGGGGCATCAAACTCGATGCCGGCGGCCGCGATGTGCGGGTGGCCTGGACCGGCGACGTGAGCCATTGTCGTCCGGCTGGCTCGATCAGCGTCTCCGTGCTGGACAACGTGGGACCCTATCGCCGCAGCGGGCTGAAAGTGGGTGATGAACTGGAAGTGATGGCACGCAACCAGGCCGCCAGCCTGGGCGCCGATACCATCAAGGCGGTGAACAAGCCGCAGGATGGCGCGCAGGACTGGGCGGCCTTTGTCTGCGGCAACCGACCCGCAACGGGCACACGTCGCGACCAGGCACCCACGGATGAAGTGCAAACCTATCCGTTGAAAGAACACTGATCGGTTGCCGAAAGCAGGGGCGGTTGAGAGCCGCAGGTGGCGTGGCGGATCGCCGCGCCAGGCGCACACACTCGAATTTCCACCTTCACTGCTGCACACTGCCGCCCGGGGGCCGCCACATGGCGGCATTGGAACAGGGTTTTGGCGATGCAGATCCTGCTGACGGGCGCGACCGGTTTTCTCGGCCAGCGCATTGCGGCAAGCCTGGTTGAACACGGTCATCGCGTGCGCGTGCTGGTGCGTCGCGAATTGCGCGAGCTGGCCGCGCTGGGTATTGAGCAAGCGCACGGCAATGTCGCTGCCTACGACGACGTCTGTCGCGCGGCGGATGGATGCGATGCCATCGTGCACGCCGCCGGCAGCAGCGATCCGCTGGCGAGCATCGAACAACTCTACGAAGCCAATGTCCGTTCCACGGATTGCCTGCTCGGTGCCTGCGAGCTGATCGGCGTACCACGCCTGCTGCTCACCTCCTGTGCTGCAGCCGTGATCGGTGCTGGCGATTTGGACAATGCCGACGAACGCCAAGCCTATCCGGCAACCTGGAGCTCGGCCTATGCACACACCAAGGCCCTGGCTGAGCAGCGCGTTCTGGCCGCCAACGGCCCACAACTGGCCACCTGCGTACTGCGCCCGCATCTGCTCTGGGGTGTCGGCGAACAGCGCCTGCTGCCGCCGCTGATGGACGCGGTGCGGCGCGGCAAGTTTCGCTTGTTTGGTGAGCCTGATCGCAAGATCGATCCTTGTCATGTGGACAATGCCGCACATGCGCATGCACTGGCCCTGGCCAGGCTGGAAGCGGGCTCGGTCATCGCGGGAAAGGCCTATTTCATCGGCAACGGCGAACCGATGACGATCGAGGCGTTCTTCACGGCGCTCCTGCGCGCCGGGGGGTTCCCGGCCGAAAAGCGCCGCCATTCCGCGCTGACCGCCAAGGCCCTGGCCACGGCGGCACGCCCCGGCAGCCTGATCACGCCTTACCTGCTTGACCTGTTCAGTCGATCAAGCTGCTTCAATCTCGCCGCCGCGCGCGGTGATCTCGGCTATGCGCCCAAGCTCAATACCGCCGAAGGCATGAGCCGCCTGTTCACCGCACTGACCCGCGTGCGCATGCAGAACCGCACGTCGTAGTGTGGCGTTCTGCAGATATCGCCGTCCCGGCGCGGATTGTCAGCGTGTGATATCCACATCCCGTGTATCGCGCAGGAACAGCGTGCCGATCACGAAGCTCATCAGCGCAATGATGATCGGGTACCAGAGGCCGTAGTAGATGTCGCCCGTGGCGGCCACCATTGCAAAGGCGGTGGTGGGCAGGAAACCGCCAAACCAGCCGTTGCCGATGTGATAGGGCAAGGACATCGAGGTATAGCGGATGCGGGTGGGGAACAACTCCACCAGCCAGGCCGCGATCGGACCGTAGACCATGGTCACGTAGATCACCAGGAGAGTCAGCAGCACCAACAGCATGGGTTTGTTGATCGCATCCGGATTTGCCTTCAGCGGATAGCCGCCACCGGCAAGCGCAGCTTGCAGTTCGCCATTGAAACGCGCGCTTTGCGTCGCCGCCTCTTGTGCTCCTAGGGCGGCACCTTCGTACGAGGCAATCTCGATGCTGCCAACTCGGATGGTCGCAATTGAGCCCGGTGCAGCCGCGGCGTTGGCGTATGGCGTGCCGCCCTTGGCGAGTGCCGCCTTGGCGATATCGCAGGAGCTGGTGAAGCGGGTTGTGCCGACCGGGTTGAACTGGAATGAGCAGGTTGTCGGATCTGCGCTCACCATCACCGGACTCGATGTTGCGGCCGATTCCAGCGCTGGATTCGCAAAGTGCGCAATGCCCTTGAAGATGGGAAAGTAAGTGAGCGCCGCGATCAGGCAACCCGCCATGATGATGGACTTGCGCCCGATCCTGTCACTGAGCCAGCCAAACACGATGAAGAACGGTGTGCCGATCACCAGCGCCGCGGCGATCAACAGGTTGGCGGAGGTGGCGTCGACCTTGAGCGTTTGGGTCAGAAAAAACAGGGCATAGAACTGGCCCGCATACCAGACCACGGCTTGGCCTGCAGTGGCACCGAACAGGGCCAGCAGGACGATCTTGCCGTTCTTCGAAAAGAAGCTCTCGCTGATCGGAGCCTTCGAAGCCTTGCCTTCCGCCTTCATCTGCTGGAACAGGGGCGATTCGTTCAACTGCAGGCGAATCCACACCGAGATGCCGAGCAGGATCGCCGACAACAGGAAGGGAATGCGCCAGCCCCACTCCTCGAATGCCTCAGCACCAAGCCAGGTGCGCACGCCGAGAATCACCAGCAAGGACAGGAAAAGTCCCAGCGTGGCCGTGGTCTGGATGAAACTGGTGTAGAGACCTCGCTTGCCGTTCGGTGCGTGTTCCGCCACATAGGTCGCCGCACCGCCGTACTCGCCCCCGAGTGCGAGGCCCTGGAGCAGGCGCAAGCTGATGAGGATGATGGGCGCAGCGATGCCGATGCTGGTGTAGGCCGGCAGCACGCCGACCAGAAATGTCGACAATCCCATCACCACGATGGTGACGAGGAAGGTGTACTTGCGCCCGATCAAGTCACCCAGGCGTCCAAACACCAGGGCGCCGAATGGACGCACCGCGAAACCCGCGGCAAAGGCCAGCAACGCAAAGATGAATCCGCTGGTGGGATTGAGCGCTGAGAAGAACTGTCCGGCAATGATGGCCGCAAGCGAACCGTAGAGATAGAAGTCGTACCACTCGAAGACCGTGCCAAGGCTGGAGGCAAGAATCACCTTTCCGTGGCCCTGGGTCAGCGCGGTGCCTGCGCGTGTACCGGCTTGTGCCACGCGGGTGCTGGGCATGTCATTCTCCAGGGTGCGATGGGTGCAGGCGCCGCAATGGTGCGGAAGCAGTCCAGTCAAGGCAAGACCGATCCTCGTTGCACATCGGGATAGAATGCGCGCATGAATCCATCCACTGCGACCAGCGAACGCGCACCCAACCCGATCCTTGGTGTTCTGGGTCGCGGCCTGGAGGCCAATCTCAACCGCTTGTTGAGTCTCGACCCGGAAACCCTCGATGCCTTGCGCGCATTGGATGGCCGCTCGATCACGATTGCGTTCAAGGGCAGCGGGTTGGCCATGCGCATTGTGGTCGACTGCGGGCAGTTGCGTGTGGGCCCGGCGTTTGCCGGCGACAGCCAGCTTCGCGTCAGCGCCACTCCGGGCAGTTTGCTGGCGATGGCGGCGGCGCGGCTGCGTGGGGATGCCGATGCCGCATTGCCACCGGGCCAGGTCGAGATTTCCGGAGATGCCGAACTGGCGCGACGCATCGAGCGCCTCGCCTCGCGCTTTGAGCCGGATTTCGACGAAGCCTTTGCGCGTGTCTTTGGTGACGTGATCGGATTCCAGCTTGCGCGCGTATTGCGTGGTGCGCTCGCCGCTGCCAGAAAATCGACTTCGCGCCTGCTGCGCAACAGCGTCGAATACCTGGTCGAGGAAAGTCGCGATCTGGTGGCAAAACCCGAGCTCGAGCAGTTTTTCGACGACGTCGATGCCCTGCGTGAACGCGCGGATCGGCTGGCGGCGCGCGTTCGCCGCATCGACCTGGCCGGACGCGCATGAGCTTGCCGGTGGCTTCACTGCTGCGCATCGCCGTCGTACTGGTGCGCTACCGCCTGGATGAAGTGGTCGTTGACACGCATCGACTTCGCCTGTTGCGCTGGGCACGCTGGGTGGTGCCGCGCGCGCGTGCGCAGATCGACACGCTTCCACGCGGCGAACGGCTGGTGCTTGCACTCACCGAGCTGGGTCCAATCTTCGTCAAGTTCGGCCAGTTGCTGTCGACACGGCGGGATCTCTTGCCCGCTGACATCGCCGACGCACTCACCGCACTCCAGGACAAGGTTGCTCCGTTTCCCGGAACGCAGGCGCGCGAAGCGGTCGAGCGCGCGCTCGGCAAGCCGGTCGGCGAGAGCTTTGCCGCTTTCGATGAGACACCCTTGGCATCGGCATCGATCGCGCAGGTGCATGCGGCGAGCCTCGCCGATGGCCGCTCCGTGGTGGTCAAGGTGCTGCGTCCGGATATCCGTGCGCGCATCGAGCGCGACATTGCCCTGCTGCGCGGCATCGGCGAGCTGGTCAATCGCGTGCATGCGAATGCCGACAAGATCCGTCCGCTGGACGTAGTGGCGGAACTGGAACTGACCCTGCGCAACGAGCTCGACCTGCAACGCGAGGGCGCCAACGCCAGCTTGTTGCGGCGCAATTTCCGCGATTCCGACGACCTCATGGTTCCGGAAGTGGTCTGGTCGCATACGACCGCCGAGGTACTCACCCTGGCGCGCGTGCACGGCATCCCGGTAGACGATCTTGCCGCGCTCGACGCTGCCGGTATCGATCGCGTGCGCCTGGCGGAGAAAGGCGTGCAGTTGTTCTACACCCAGGTTTTCCGTGACAACTTCTTTCATGCCGATGCGCACGCCGGCAACATCTGGGTGGATGCGGCGCAGGTGGACAACCCGCGTTTCATTGCGCTGGACTTCGGCATCATGGGCACCCTGCCCGAGCGCGATCAGTATTGGCTCGCGGAAAATTTTCTCGCCTTGTTCCGCCAGGACTACCAGCGCATTGCCGAACTGCACGTGGAGGCCGGCTGGGTGCCCAGGCGCACGCGCATGGACGAGCTCGAGTCCGCAATCCGTGCGGTGTGCGAACCGTATTTCACACGACCCCTGAGCGAGATCTCGCTGGCCGAAGTGGTGATCAAGCTGTTCCAGGTGGCGCGTCGTCACGAGCTGACCCTGCAACCGCAGTTGATCCTGTTGCAGAAAACCCTGCTCAACATCGAAGGCGTCGGTCGCCTGTTGCATCCGCAGATCGACATCTGGGCCGTGGCCAAACCGGTGCTGGAGAAAATCTGGCGCCAGCGGCGCGGCCCACGCGCGATGTTCAAACGCTTGCGCAAGCGTGTGCCGGAATGGCTGACCGCCGCGCCGGAAATGCCGCAATTGATGCATCGCTACCTGCAACAGGTTGCCAATGGCGAGTTGGAGGTTCGCATTGCCTCGCAAGACCTGCGCACGCTCGCCGATGGCAGCCAGCGCAATGCCCGACTCGCGGTCTGCCTTGGCTTGGGCACGGTCGCGGCGCTTGGCGCCGTTGCCCTGCAGCTCTTCGATAGCCACGCCCCGCGATTGGCTGGACTCAGCAGCACGGCCATCGTGCTGGCGCTGGGTGCCGCGTGGTCATTCATTGCCGCCCTGCGCTTGCGCTGATCTCGAACGCATGATCCTGTACCAGGACGAGGCCATTGTCGTCGTCGACAAGCCGGCCGCAATGCCGGTGCATCGAAGTCGTCTGGTCAGTGATGGTGAGGTTTACCTGATCGACGCCGTGCGCGAGCAGGTTGCGGGTCCGCTGCATCTGATCCATCGACTGGATCGCGCCACCAGCGGCGTGCTGCTGATCGGGCGCAGTCCCGAAGTGGCGGCCACCCTCGGCCGCCAGTTCATGCAGCGCGATGTGGAGAAGACTTATCTGGCCGTGTGTCGTGGCTGGCCGGAAGAACTCGGCAGCATCGACTACGCGCTACCCGGAGTGCGCGAGAACAGCGAGCGCAAGCCGGCGATCACCCACTGGCGGCGCCTGGCCACGACCGAGGTGCCGATCGCCATCAACCGTTACCCGCAACAACGTTACGCGCTGGTGGAAGTGATTCCGGAAACCGGTCGCTATCGACAGATCCGCCGACACTTCGCCCACCTGCGTCATCCGCTGATTGGCGACACCAGCCACGGACGTACCGAACACAACCGGCTGTTCAAGCAACATTTCAATGTGCATCGCCTGTTGTTGCATGCACATCGACTGGCCTTCGATCATCCGCTGACCGGTCAACGCATGCGCATCGAGGCGCCGCTCGATGCGGAGTTTGTCCGCGTGCTGCAGCGGTTTTCCTGGCCGATGGTTTCCTGAAGTCACGCAATTCAGTCGAAGTCGAAACCGTCGGCAAAGATGAGATCGCTCTGTTGCTGGGCTCGACAGGCTTCGCCACCTGCGGTCAATCGCACATTGTCGATGGCCCAACCGGGGCGATTCACACTGGAGTCCGAGGTGAACAGGAATCGCAGTTTCAGGCCACTGGCCCCATTGACGGCCGCAGGCAACTCGATGCGATGCGATTCCCAGCTCGGCCGGCCGTCACAGGCATACACGCGCGACCAGCTTCCGCCGCCGTCCGTGCTGAACTCGGCATAGCCGAAGTCATAGCCGTTCTCGGTGTCGCAGCGGTCGTCGAACGCAACCTCGAAATCGCTGTAACCGGTCACGCTGATCGTCGCGGAGCTGGTCAAGCTGCGCTGAAGGTTGTCGGCATAGGTGCCCGTGCTCCAGGCCTGCGTGGTGTTGCCGCTGACATTGCCGACAATCGACCACGGCGACTGCGCGACCCAGGCCGCGCCACCGGCTTCGATGTCGTCTTCGAACAGGGTGCAGCGTGGAATCATGGCGAAGTCGCGTACCGTCGTCTGACCGCCGACGAGATTCACTGCGGGCAGGTCTTCGTCGAGAAAACCCTGCGCACTGACGTGCACGGCAACGCTGCCGGCCAGCATGGTGCGCGCATAGGCGCCGTCGGCCGGATTGGTGTCAACGCTGCGGATTTCGCCGGTGCCGACATTGGACACGGTGACCGTTGCCGAAACGGGTGCGCCATTGCCCTGGGCAGTGACGTGCCCGCCCAGCGTTGCGATATCCCCGGCGCCAGCCACGTCCACCCACACCGCGTTCGGCGTGCCGGCCTGAGCGGTCGTCGCGGCAACGCCCTGCACCATCACGCGGTGGCGTCCGTTGCTCCAGCCCGTGGTCGACAAGGAGGCATTGGCCGTTTCGCTGTTTGAATTGAAGGCGCCATCCGCCGCATTCATGGCAATCGGGGTTGCACCTGCATCCCATGGCAATTGGTCGACATAGGCATTGGCGCCTGCAATCGGGCGCACGGTTTCAGTGCCGTTGCTCTGGTTGAAGCGGCTGCTGTCGAGCTGCGCGGTGATGTCCACGGGCGTTCCGGTCGCCACCAGGTCGGCACCATTGGCGTCCACGGCCAACGTGTCCGGCCCGGCAGGCAAGCGATAGGGCGCGTGCAGGCTGCGCGCGGAATAGCGCAAGGCATCGATGTTCTTCTGCACGGTGGTGTTTTCGAAACTTGCACACTGCTGGAAGAATTCGTCATCCAGCTCGAAGGTATAGGCAGGGACTCCGAGCAGACCGTAAATGGTGTCATCGGTGGTGCCGTCGGTGGCATACAACTCGTCGGCCTGCTGTGGGGTGTAGTCGTTGAACCAGGCCAGGCGTCGGCCCAGGGTACGCAGTTGGGTGCCATTGGGCGCCGCGGTCGAGGTATCGCCCCATGACCACAGCACGAGATCCGAATAGCTGTGCATGTCGAAGAAGATGCCGCGCGTGTCGTCCGGCGCGGCGTTGCCATCGTCGCTGCCAGCCGTGCCCGCCATCGAGCCACTGCGGCGATCAGCGAAGACACCTCCACTGCACTCTCCCGCGTCATTGCAGGTGCCCGCAACGTAGCCCACCAGGTTTTCGGTTTCCGGCTCGGATTGGCGCAGCGGGCCGCGATAGGTCTCATCACAGGTATCACCACTGGACCCGCCGCCGTTGGTGATGTTCCAGTGGAAGGGGAAGTTGCGGTTGAGGTCGATGCCGACATAGTTGCTGCTTGCGCAGGAACCATCGATGTTGTCGATGTTCTTGCGCCAAAGGATGCCGTCTTCGGCCTTTTTGCGTCCATCCGGGTTGGCCTGCAGGATCAGGCGGAAATCATTGTGGTCGACCAGCCAGGTGGCTTCCGGATCGATGCCATAGCCATTGACCAGCCACTCGGCGAAACGCGTCATCAACTCGGCTGGTGCGTACTCGCGCGCGTGAATGGAGCTGAACGCGACCAGCTTGGGACGGTCGGGATCGGTCGCGGCCGTGGCCAGATTGGTGATTCGCAGCGCACGCATCTCGTAGCCTTGCGAAGCGTTCTGCGTTTTCTTCCAGCTTGGACCGATGGCGTCGATCTCGACGATGCCCGGATGTGCGACCACCAGGTCATCCATGGTCTGGTAGGTGCCTTCAACCGTGCGGTAGCACGCATAGCCCGGGATTCCGGGATAACCGCTGGATCCGTACTCGACCACGCCCGAGCGCCGAGCCGCATCCGCCCGTGCCAGGGCCTGGTGCAACTGCGCGCTGGCAACATGGTCGATGCTGACTTCGAGTCCTTCCGAGCGCAGCAGGTCCATGCCGGTCGCGTCGGTGATCACGCTCAGGCGCTGGTGCTTGCGGTCCACGCGCACATGCTGGAAATGGGCAGCCGCGCGAGCCAAAGCCTGCGCGTCGGCGTAGTGCGCATCCACCGCCCATTCGAGGCTCAATGATTCGTCGGCTGCCGCAATCGAAGCGGCAATGGCGAACACGGACGCGAGCAAGGCTCTGCGCATCGGACTTCCCCTGGCGAAAGGCGGAAACGTTAGCGGTCCGCGCATCGACAATAGTGTGAATTGCATCACACTTTGCTCCTGGCCGTTGACCCGACCAGGCCCACACGCCACGTGATATTCGGAAGGATTTCGGGTCCGGCGTGCCTGGGGTCCTTGGCTTGCGCAGAGCTTAAGGAAACCCTGAACAGGTTCGGAACTCATTCGTCGCGAGCAAGCTCGCTCCCACCATTGCTTGATTTTGTGGGGGCGAGCTTGCTCGCGACAATACTTGTGCAGACCTGCCTTAGCGCGGCGACCGCCCGCCTCTGCCGCATGCCGGCGCGAGCTTGCGCTTGCGGCCGGGCCTGCCGGTGTCTGCGGAACCTTCGCGAAATTCCTTCGCTTCGGCGTGGATCCAGTCGCGAAAGGCCCGGAATGCAGCACGCTGCATCGCGCGTTGCGGGTAGACGAGATAGTGAGCGAAACGCGACGGCATGCGCTGCGGAACCAGGGCCATCAGGCGCCCGCTTTGAATCAAGGGTCGAATCAGGGTTTCCCGACCCAGCGAAATACCCATGCCTTCGACACTGGCGCGCTGCATGGTTTCCGAATCGCTGAAGGTTGCCACATAGCGTTTCGGCGCCTTGCCGCCGTGGCGTTCGAACCAGCGCGGCCAGGCGTCATCCATGCCCAGCAGCGGCCAATCCCCCAGTTGTTCCAGCCGGGGCGGCTTGCGCTTGCCGAACAAGTCAGGGCTGGCCACCGGTGTCAGCCACTCCTCGAACAACAGTTCCGCAATCACGCCCTCCCAGTGCCCGCCCCCATAGCGTAGCGCTCCGTCAAAGCGACCGTCGGCAAAGTCCACGCGCTCGACCGAGGAATCGAGATTGAATTCCAGATCCGGCATGCGCGCGACCAGGCGCGGCAAACGCGGCACCAGCCAGCTCGAGGCGAGTGAAGGCAAGGCGCTGATACCGAGCATGTGTCCATGGCGGGCCCCCAACGGCTGCAATACGGCATCAATCGCATCCAGGTGCGGCGCAACGCGCTCGAGCAACAGGGCTCCTTCGCCAGTGAGTTTCAACCCGCGCGGACTGCGCGTGAACAACGCGCGACCGAGACGTTGTTCCAGCAGGCGCACCTGGTGGCTGAGTGCGCTCACGGTCAGGTGCAGGCGCTCGGCGGCACGCGTCATGTTTTGCGCACGCGCGGCGTGCACGAAAACCTGCAGGGCATTCAGCGGCGGGCGTTCCATGTTCGATTTTCCTCAAGTCTGGCTATCAAAGATGTCGCTACGGTATCGCAGGATATCCGGGTATTGTGCCGCTGTGACAAGCCAGTCACGGATTTCGGAGTCACTCCCATGTTGAAGGAATTGCAAATCATCGCGAGCGGATTGCTGGGTCTGCACGGCTATCCGACGCCACCGCCGCACGCAGCCGACAGCACGTCTGCACTCGTCACTGCGGCAACGCAGTCCGCAGCGGATTCGGTGCATGACTGCTCATCGCGCAGCCGCCAGCCGGGAAATGCGCACCAGCGGGCACGCACACATCGCAACGGTGCGGAGAGCAAGGTGTCATGAACAGTGCATTGCTCCATTCGCGGCCCTACCTGCCGCTGCTCGCCGCCGGGTTGACCATCGTGGTGTGGTCATCCGCGTTCTCCTCCTTTGCCTATGGCCTGCAGGCGTTCTCGCCGGCGGAGCTGGCCTTGTTCCGCTTTGCCATCGCCTCCACCGTGCTGCTGGTGCCGGTGAGTCTGGGCTGGATCAAGCTGCCGCCGCGCCGTGACTGGCCGGCCGTGATTGTGCTCGGCCTGCTTGGCATGACGATCTACCAACTCGCCTTCGGCTATGCCCTGACCCGCGTGGCCGCCGGCGCGGTAGCCGTGGTGCTCGCGCTTGCGCCCGGCGTGACTGCGGCACTTGCTGCCTTGCGACTGGGCGAACCGCTGAGCGCGCGCATGGTGACCGGGCTCATCGTTGCCTTTGCCGGCACCTTGCTGGTGACCCTGGGCTCCGGTCGTGCAATGCAGTTCGAGCCCATGGTCCTGCTCGTATTGGTCTCGGTGCTGGCAACCAGCATCTATTTTGTCTGGCAGAAGCCCCTGCTCGCGCGCACGACGCCGCTGGGCTTTACTGCCGCCAGCATTTTTGCCGGCACCCTGGGCTTGCTGCCGTTCGGCCTGCATCTTCCTGAGAAACTGCTGCTGGCTTCGACGCCACAGTTGTTGAGCGCGCTGTATCTCGGCATTGCGCCCACCGTGCTGGGCTACCTGTTGTGGAACTGGGCGCTTTCGCGCGCTCCGGCCTCCACGGTCACCAGCTTCCTGTACGCGCAACCCCTGCTGGCCAGCGTAATCGCCTGGCTTTGGTTGGGCCAGACCCTGAGCGCCCTCGCCATTGCCGGAGGTGCCGTCGCCATCAGCGGCGTGGTCCTGACCATTCGCGGCAACACCACGCCTGCAAAACCCCGATTGCCCGCCCCATCCGCTGCCAGCGCTTGTGAATGCGCTCGATAGCAGGTGTGCGAGGCGACGGATCAGGTTTTGACTTGCGGCAACACGCCAAGGGCGTCGGCCTTGGCATGCTCGCCGAGCGCGCGGTACACCGCCGCGAGGCGTTCGGCGGCGGTCTGCGAGCGGGCATGATCGGCGCCGAAAATCCTCAACAGGCGCGCATGGGCATCCTCAAGCGCGACGCGCGCCTCGACATTGCGACCCATGCGGGCGAGGCACAGACCCTCGTTGCTCATGAAGATGGCGGTCATGGCGTGGCCCTCGCCGACGATGGCCCGCGCGGATTTCATCAGGATGGCGAATTCCGCGCGCGCAGCCTCCAGGCGACCGGCCTGCATCAGCAGCATGGCAAGGTTGTTGCGCGGCGCGAGCACCGTGGGATGTTCGACCCCGCCGCGGGTCTGGATGCTGATGATGCGCCGATACGCGGCTTCGGCCTCGTCGATCCTGCCGCGCTCTTCGAGCAGGAAGGCCAGGGTATTCATGGAAGCCAGGGTTTGCGCGTAGGCATCGCCAAACTGGGCTTCCATGCCGGCCAGCGATTCCCGGGTCAACGCCTCCGCTTCGTCCAGGCGCTTGCTTGCCATCAGGATGTTGGCAAGGGTCTGCATGGTGGTCAGTGTGCTGCTGTGGTCATTGCCCAGCACTTCGCGTTGCAGGCGCAGGGTTTCAGCGGCTTCCTTCTCGGCCTGTGCATTGTCGCCACGTGCGGCCAGAACCAAAGCCAACTTGTTGCGGCTTGAAAGTGTCAGCGGTGCACGCTCGCCCAGGTTTTGCACGCGGGATGCAAGTACTTCGCGGGTCAGCTGTTCGGCCTCCTCGAGTGCACCACGCTCGCGCAACACGCCGGACAGGTTGCTGCGGGCGAACTCCACGGTGCCGCGCAAGTCCGCATCGCTGGCCAGCACCGCCGTGTCGATGGCGCGGACCGCGTCCAGCACCGCGCGATAGCCGGCTTCGGCCGCTTCAGGATGGCCGGCTTCGTCTTCGACGCGGGCGGCGGTCAGGTCAAATGACAACTGCTTGGGCATCGGCGCCTGCGGCCAAGCCTCGCGTGCCTGCGTCAGCGTTGCCTTGGCCTGCTCGAAATTCCCCTCATCAATCTGCAACGAGGCACGCTGATGCAGCAATTCCGAACGCTGTGCCGCGTCTGCATCGGTTTCTTCCTCGAGTTTCAGGGCGCGCGCATTGAGCGCCAGCGCGGCGTCATATTCACCCAGCGCGCGACGTGTGTGCGAGAGCGTAGCGGCCACTGCCTGTTGCACGGCGGGTTTGCCATCAAGCCGGGTGAGGTCGCGTTCGGCCTGGTCAATCACGTCATCGACAGTCAACTTGCGCCCACGTGCCAGTTCCGGATCGGCCGATGCCAGCATGCTTTCGAGGAAGGCGTTGATCGCTGCGGATTCCTGCACACGCTGGTCGGCAAGGGTGCGTGCGCGCTGCTCGGACAAGGCAAAGCGCAGCGAAATGGCACTGGCCGCCGCCAGCACCAGGATCACGCTGGCAACCGCTGCCGTCAGCAATCGATGGCGGCGCACAAAGCGCGCAATGCGGTACATGCGGGTCATCGGCCGCGCCAGGATGGGCCGATGGTCGATGATGCGTTGCAGATCATCGGCCCACTCGGCTGCGCTTGCGTACCGCTGTTCGCGTTCGCTGGCCAGCGATTTCATGATGACCGTGTCGAGGTCGCCACGCGCCAGCGTGCTCAAGGTGGCCAGGCGCGGCGGCGTTTCGTTGCGCACGATTTCCAGCGCCTGGTAAACCGTGGAGGTATTCAGGCGCGGATGCGGCAGGCGTCCACTGATCAATTCATAGGCGAGCGCACCGAGTGAGTACACGTCGCTGCGGCAGTCGATGCCGGAACTGTTGCCCTGCAGTTGTTCGGGACTCATGTAGGGCAAGGTGCCGAGCACCTGGCCATCGCGAGTCAGACCGTGGGCAGCATCATCGCGCAATCGCGCGATGCCGAAATCCAGAACCTTGGGCTGGCCATGCTCGTTGACCAGGATGTTGCCGGGCTTGAGGTCACGATGGATGACGCCGCGCCCATGGGCATGGTGTACAGCGCGCGCCACTTCGATGAGCAATCGCAGACGGGCAGGCAGATCGAGTCGGTTCTGATCGGCGTGGCTGGCGAGGTCAAGGCCGCGCACATACTCCAGCGCCAACCACGGCACATCGACGCCATCGACACGCGATTCGCCCGCCGCATAGAGGCGGGCGATACCGGGATGTTCGAGTTGCGCCAACACTTCGATCTCGCGTCGCATGCGCTCGATGTCCAACACCGACAATCCGCGCACAACCTTGAGAGCGACCTGGCGTTGCGGATGCAACTGCTGGGCAAGGTAAACCCGACCCATGCCACCCTCACCCAGCAAATGCAGGATCCGATAGGGCCCGATGCTGAAAACGTCCCCGGCAGTGTCCTGCGGCGTGCCCAGCCGCAGCGTGTCCTTTCCGCTTTGCGTCACGATATTCCCCTGGGCGGCCAATTCGCGTGTGCAAGACACGATAGCCGGGACTGCTTGCAAGCCTCGTGCCTTAATCGCCCACAGCACTCGACTGGCTTTTGTTCCTGGTGGGAGCGTATCTGTACGCGACCGCGAGGCATCCAGTCGCGAGCAAGCTCGCTCCCACGGGAAAACACGAAGCCGCTTCATCGTCCACAGCACTCGACGGGCTTTTGCTTCGGGTGGGAGCGTACCTGTACGCGACCGCGAGGCATCGGGTCGCGGAGCAGGTCCGCTAGAATGCCGCCATGCTGGAGATCGACGCGCAATTGCAGATTGACGAGGAAGAACTGAGCGAGCGCTTTGTGCGAGCGTCGGGGCCGGGTGGGCAGAACGTCAACAAGGTGGCGAGTGCGGTCGAGTTGCGATTCGACGTGGCGAGCTCGCCGTCGCTGCCGGAAGCCTTGCGTGCGCGCCTGTTGGCGCGGCGTGATCGACGCTTGACGACGGAAGGCGTGCTGGTGATCCAGGCCAACCGTTTCCGCGACCAGGCCAAGAATCGCGAGGATGCGCGCGCGCGCCTGGCCGAACTGATCCGTGCAGCACAGCATGTGCCGAAGAAAAGGGTGGCAACCAAGCCGACGCGCGCATCGAAAGAACGCCGCATCAGCGAAAAGAAGAGCCGTGCCGGCATCAAGTCGGGACGTGGCAAACAGAACTGGAGCGGCGATTGAAGCGCGGAGCGCTGCCCGAGGGCTTGCCGCCGCGCGTGCCGCGTCTGCCCGATCATCGCGGTCGCCGGTTGGCGCGCTGGATCGTGACCCGCTGCGGTTGGAGCCTGGTCGGCGAATTCCCCGACGTACCGCGCCTGGTGTTGATTGCTGCACCCCATTCCTCGTGGTGGGATGGGGTGTGGGGCCTGTTGATGAAGGTGGCAATCGGCATCGATATCTCCTTCATGGCCAAGCGTGAATTGTTTGTCGGCCCGCTGGGTTGGGTGCTGCGCAGGCTGGGCGGTATTCCCATCGAGCGCTCAAGCACACATGGCGTGGTCGAGCAGATGTCAGCGCGCCTGCAACAGTCCCCGTGTCTGTGGGTGGGCGTTGCACCCGAAGGCACACGCAAGCCGGTGCAGAAGTGGCGAACCGGTTTCTGGCATATCGCGCGTGCGGCCGGGGTGCCGATCCTGCCGGTGTACTTCCACTATCCGGAGCGTCGCATCGGCATCGGACCGCTGTTTCACCCTGGCGCCGACTGTGATGCGGACGTTGCCCAACTGCGTGTGTTCTATTCACCCTGGCAGGGCAAATTCCACGGCACACTGTGAATGTTCCGTGTTTGGACAATGCAGCGCTTGTAGCGGCGCGCATGCCTTGGTTGTATTGCGACTCAACCATCACGCAAGGGGCACGCGCAATCGCCGACATCAGCAAGGTTTCTTCCCAGTTCGACAGGCTGGGTTCCGACTCGGCGCTGCGGGATCACCCAAGGCAACGCTGATTGAATCCCTTCCGTTCGTGGTGAGCATGTCGAACCATGAACGGAATCAAGGCGCCATGCGCTCATTTTTAGATGCACTCTGGACAAGCAGGACTTGATCAGCGTTGCCCTAAAGGCCGAAGCGGCGCCCGCACAGGTTCCAGACGGCATTCAGGAAGTTTGTGTCGCCTTTCCGGCATGCGGCCGGCCGCAGACGGCGCCGCGTTACTCCTGTCGAACCATCTGGTGTCAACGGGAGCCTGTACGCAGCGCATCGGTGGATGCGCTGCGCTTGTCCACCCTGCTACTGCTGTCCGCTGCCCTTATTTGCCACTGGGTTTTGCATCTCCCGTGCTCGGTTGGGCACTCGCTTCCAGTTTGCCCATGCGCGCGCCGGCCAGAATGGATCGGCATCGTTTGCCAACGTGCTGCTGCAGAACCCGGAAAATCCGTTCTTCTTCGACCAGCCGCGCTGGATCCTTGCAACGGCAACACGCTATAGCGCCCCGCCATCGGCCGGCGGAAGGCCAAGGCAGACCTCGGAGTTCGGTCCCTGCATTCCCTACGAAGTGCTCGACGACTCCATCTTCGCGGATGATTTCGATGGACCATGAGGATCGCGCCTGCAAGCACGATTGCGCGCCATTGAACTGGTTCAGTTGCCGCCGGACTTGATTGCCGCAATTCGAGCTTCGGTCCTTGCCACCTCGCGGTGGGCTTCGCCATAACGCGCGACCTGTGCGTCGCGCATCGCGGCAAAGTCGACAAGGGCCGTGGCTCGATCCCCCTTTGCCAAGGAGTGCTCGGCACGCACGAGCAGCATCAGCCAGCGCGTATCACCGCCAGCGTCGGATTCATCGATGTCGGCTGCGATTGCAGCAACTTCGCCATCGACATTGGCAGACGGATCGGCGCCGATTGAGGCGAGTACACCGAGCAAGCGAAGGTCGATGCATCGACTTTGCGTCTGGCGTTTGTGACGCGTGCACAACGCCTGGCCTTCCTGCGCGGCTGCGCGCGCCTCGTTCCATCGGCCATGTTCGAGCATGCCCATGCCGAGCCAACGCCAGCCGAAGATCTCGGTGGGCGATTGCAGCTCGCCTGCCATGGTGATGCCGCGCCGAATCATGGCTGCGCCTTCCTCGATTTTTCCCTGGCGAAGCCGGTGGTAGCCGAGCTCCATGGTCGGACCGGCTCGCAGCGGATGCGCTTGCGGGAAGGCCGAATCGGCGATCGCCAGCATGCGTAGCAGGGTTTGTTCGGCCTCCTGGTGGCGGCCGATCGCATCGAGGTTGGTGGCCTGGAAGTCGAGGATTGGCAGCAGGGATGCACTATCCCGACCCTGATTTTTTTCCGTCAGCGACAATGCTTCGTCCAGGTACGGCTGCGCCTTCAGCCATTGGCCGTTGCCGTGCAACTGAGCGCCCATGT
Source organism: Gammaproteobacteria bacterium (assembly GCA_004295005.1). Taxonomy (GTDB): domain Bacteria; phylum Pseudomonadota; class Gammaproteobacteria; order Xanthomonadales; family Rhodanobacteraceae; genus Dokdonella. The sequence continues at coordinate 651 of SHNG01000058.1, read as the reverse complement.
TGAATACCGCGATCGAAACACGCTGGTCGCCCTCAGGCAGGTGCGCACGGAACACCGCCAATGCGGCCTGCATTTCGCCCACGGCCAGTTCCGATTGCCCGACTTGTGCAAGCAGGTTCGAGTAGCTGGCACGGGCATTGGCCAGTTCCAGCGGGTCGGCTTCGGGATGGCGCCTCAAGATCTCCAATGCGCGTTCAAGTTCCGTCTTTCCTTCGAGCAAGCGGCCGCGATAGCCGCTGACGATGCTGAGGTTGAGCAGGGACTCGGCGACTTCGAGGCTGTCCTTGCCGTGGCTCTGCTCGGCCAGTTCGAGTGCCCGCCGCAGGTGCGCCTGAGATTCATCGAAACGACCCTTGGAGGCAAGGATCTCGCCGAAGTTGTCGTGCAGGTCGGCGGCGACCATGGCGTCGTCGGCAAACTCTTGGTCAATGCGCTTGAGCGCATCCTCGAATGCCTCGTCGATGCTGATCGCGCCGCGGCCGTCGCGGCGCAAGAGGTCGGCCTGTTCGAACACGGAAAGCACGAAGGCGGCCGAACGTTTCGCACGTTGTGCCTGCGCCCGTGCCGAGGTCGCCTCGCGGTCGGCTCGCGCCGCTTCGGCTGTCTTGGCCTGTGCGGCGGCTTGGGCGAGACGCGCTTGCCACGAGGCCA
>SHNG01000025.1 GCA_004295005.1 Gammaproteobacteria bacterium | reverse complement strand
TTGATCCGACCCCTTTGATCCGACCCCTTTGATCCGACCCCTTTGATCCGACCCCTTTGATCCGACCCCTTTGATCCGACCCCTTTGATCCGACCCCTTTGATCCGACCCCTTTGATCACGACCCCTTTGATCCCGCAAGAGCCCCCCCCTTCAGCCCTCCGGACAGCTTCCCCCGCTGCGCAGGGGAAGCAAAGACAGAATCCGGAGCCTGCCGTGTACTGGTAACCGCGAGCATTGCCGCCGCTCATGCTCATCAAGAGGTTGCTGCCAATTGCGGTGGTGTAGCTCGTGGTCACACCGTTCAGTGTATGCGAGATGCGGTTGCCGGTGGCGTCGTAGGCAAAACCACGATTGCCGAAGGGCGAGGTGGCGCTGGACAGGCATGACACAGCGCCGCCTTCATGGCCTCGAGTCAGAATCGATCGAGTCTGACCCCTTCGGTCTCTTGATCGAGGCCAATCGGGTCGGCCCAGCTCTGCCCTCTACGTGATTCTCGAACAAAACACAGTGAGTAACACTATTGAGATAATCGAAAGTATACACATTGAAATCATCAAAAACCGTCGTACTACTCTCCTCCAGCGCTCAGTGTCACCCATTCCTTTTTGGTAGAAGCGACCGAGGCCCAACAATTCAAGCGGAATCAAGACCGCGCCAACCCCAAACAGTGAAAGCGTGGTCGTCCCAAACGCGCGTCCGATCAGTCCTAACCATGGATCTTTAGCCACACACGCCTCTCCGACCCATGCCACAAGGTATGCACCCAAGAGCTCAGTAAGCTGATAACTGAACAGCAAAACAAAGCCGACAGCCGAAATCAGACTTACCCAGACAGATCTAAAAATGTTCATCAATGGCTTCCAAGCCATGCGGAAGCATCACTCATCCATGCATCTAAAGCACGAGTCGCGCCACCGCTTCCAAAGATACCGGCCCCTACTCCACCCGCCAACGCGCAAGGCCATGCGCTAAGAACCCCAACTCCGCCAAAAGCTCCGATTTTTATCAGGGCCGCTCCTTGGCCTGAAAAAGCATCGCCGCCATCAATAACTTTCCCAACCCCATCCAACAATCGTTGGTTTGGTCTTGGCTCGGATGCGTCCTCTGAAGGGCAATTAGGGTCGTCTTTTTCTTTCTGCCGCTCGTCCTGCAGTTTGTTGAAGTCCTGAACGGCAGCCTTGATCCCGTCAATCGCCATGTACCCTGAGACCAGCCCAATCGCACATGAGGCGACAGTAATCCCTTGAGCCGCATCTCCGTTTGGGTCGACAAACGAAACCGGATTCCCCCCGACATAGGCATAGGTATTCAAGCCACCCCCCAAGCCAATCGGATCGGATTGGATGTAGCGCCCGGTGAGTCCGTCGTAATCGCGCATATAGTTGTGCCACAGCCCGGTTTCGTTGTCTTTCGACTGGCCAGGGTAACCGGTGTTCTGCCCGCCAATGGCGTCATACGCCACGCTGCGGTCAAACGCATAGTTGTTGGCGCGCCAGACGACGGCCTTGGATGCATTGGTCATCAGCTCCGGGCGGCCCAGGTGATCGGTGTGGATGTAATAGTTCTGGTCACTGCGGCGCAGCACCAGCGGTTCACCGAACAGGCGAATGGTCCAGGTCCAGTTGTTGACGTTGCCGGTTTCATATTCCAGCAGCACATTGCCGGCCGGGTCGTGGGTGTAGAGGGAGATCGGCGCACCGTCGATGAACTTGACCTTGCGCTGGCCCAGGGCGTTGACCTGATAGGCGGCGGTGTGGCCTCCCGTGGTGGCGTACTTGAGGCGGTTGAAGGGATCGTAGGTAAACGTGGTGGCCCCGCTTCCCGAGGTGCTCGACACGTTGCCATTGGGCGTGTACTGATAACCGCGCGTGTTTCCACCGTTCAAGGACATCAGGCGGTTGCTGCCGATGGCGGTGACGTAGTTCGTGGTCACGCCGTTCAGTGTATGCGTCCTGCGGTTACCGGTGGCATCGTAGGTGAACGCCCGATTGCCGGAGGATGAGGTTGCACTGGTCAGGCGACCCAGGTCGTCGTAAACGAAGGTCTGACTCTGGCTGGGATACAGGGCATCGGTGAGCGAGGTCATGCGGTTGTTGTTGTTCCAGACATAGCTCAGATTCTGCAAGAAGGCGGAGCCGTTCTTGACCTGGGTACTGCCGCGACGCGCGTCGGTATCGTAACCCACGATGCGCTTGAGGCCGTTGCCGTAGGTGAAGCCGGTAACCGGACCCATGGGTTCGTAGCTGAAGGCGCTGGCCAGGGTTTGTGTGCTGCTGCCACTGGTAAAGCTGACCCCGGAGAGCTGGCCGCTGGCGTAGCTGTAAACCAACTCGGTCGGCGCGCCGTCGCCATGAATTCCGGTGAGCCGGCCCAGCTTGTCGTAGGTGTAATTCATGGTGCCATTGCCAAGGTATCCGCCGCCTTTGGTGTCGTAGAGCACATGGATCTTGGTGGTCTGGCCGTAATCGGTGTACTCGTAGCTCGAATTACCCGAATCGTCACTCACGGTGCACAGGCGGCCCTTGCCATTGAGGCAGGTGTCGTAGGCAAAGGTTTGGGTCTCGACTCCGGATGATACCGTCTGAACCCGGCCCAGCGTGTCATAGCCATGGAGCTGCGCCCTGCGGCATCGGGGACGCACGGGGATGGCTTGCGGAGTTCGACTCGGCGCCGCCGCATGGCGAGTTGATCAGCCACATGATCAGGACAGCTTGGGCTCTGCATGAACGGTATCCAGCATCGTAGCCCGAATGCAGCGCAGCGGAATCCGGGATGGGTTCGCTCTTGGCCGCTCGAAGAATGCGCGAATCTTGGCACGAGCCCGTTCATGGTTCGACAGGCTCACCACGAACGGAATAGCGGGTTCACCACGTACGGAAACCACGTTTTCTGCGTTGCCCTGAACGCCGTTCAGCAGCCGCGGCGCTGCTCGATCAACTGGGCGAGGATGCTCACCGCAATTTCATGCGGAGTTTGTGCGTCGATGGCAAGACCGACCGGCGCCACGAGGTCTTGCAGTTGCACCTGGAATTCCGGCAATGCGCGGCGCACTTCGGCGATCCGGCGCGGACTGCCGAGCATGCCGAGAAAGCGCGGCGCACGGACACACAGCACGCGCAGCAGGGCAATGTCCTGTTCGAAATTCCGGTTCAGCAACACTGCCTGCACGCTGCGCCCGGTTTGCAGCCACGCTGACACCGCATCGAGTTGATCGCTGCGCTGCGCGACACGCGCGAATGCCTCGCCATCCAGCAGTTCGCTGCGCGAATCAAACACGCAGATTTCAAAGTCGAGGTGCGCGGCCAGCTCGCACAAGGCCGCGCCGCAATGACCGGCACCGGCAATGATCAGGCGCACATCGGGAACGGCCACCTGTGCCTCGATGTCGCCTCCCAGCCATTCCCCGGTCAATGTCACGCGATGGCCAGCCCGCAACGCGCTGGCGATCTCGACCACACGAAGGCGGTCAGCTTCACCTTCCAATCGGCGCAGCACGATGCGCATATGTCCGCCACAGATGCCGGCCGACTGCGCTTGGCCCGCCAGATCGATGTCGAGGACCGCGCGCTCCCCGCTTTCATCCAGCAAGGCCCTCGCACGCGCCAGCACGCGCGCTTCGGCGAGACCACCGCCAATGCTGCCGGATGTCGAAGCGCTCGAGACCAGCATGCGGCTGCCGGATTTGCGCGGCGTTGCGCCCTGGGTTTGCGCCACGCTGCACAGCACGACCGGGCCATCGCGCAGCCAGTCGGCAAGCTGCGCAAACAGGCGCTCGTCCATCAGGAAACGGAATTCCCGGACGCGGCTGTGGCCTGGCTTGGCGAGGCGCGCTGCGCAACGATGGCGTTGAAAATGGCCTCCGGCGTGGCGGGCGCGGCCAGCGCAACCGCACTGCCTTCGGCAAACGCAGCCACCGCTGCGCGCAGGGCTTCACGCACGCTCAAGGCCAGCATCAGGGGTGGTTCGCCCACCGCCTTGCTGCCGAAAATCACCTGCGCTCCCGGCAATGTCCGTTGGCGATGCAGGGCCACGCGGAAATCCCCGGGCACTTCGCCGACAGTGGGAATCTTGTACGTGCTCGGCGCATCGGTCAGCAGCTTGCCGGCATCGCTCCAGCGCAGTTCCTCACAAGTCAACCAGCCCATGCCCTGCACGAAGCCGCCTTCGATTTGGCCACGGTCGATGCTTTCCATGAGCGACTCCCCCACGTCATGGAGAATGTCCACCCGCAGCAGGCGATGCATGCCGGTGTACGCGCAGACTTCCACTTCGCTGACGGCCGCACCGCAGGTAAAGTAGTAGAACGGACGGCCCTTGCCGTTTGCGGGATCCCAGGACAAGCCCGGCGTGCGATAGAAGCCCGTGGCTGAGAGGCTGATGCGTTGGCTGTAGGCGGCCTGCACGACTTCGACGAATGACAGGCGGCGATTCGATGATGCGCGACTCCACACTTCATCTTCGGCAAACACCACCTCGTCGGCTTCGCATTGCAGAAGCGTGGCCGCCACCGGCCGCAGCCGCGCAAGCAGGGAATCGCATGCCGCCTCCACGGCCTGGCCGTTGAGGTCCGAACCGCTGCTGGCGGCGGTGGCCGAGGTGTTCGGCACCTTGTCGGTGCTGGTCACCATGATCTGGATGCGCGCGACATCAATACCCAGGCATCGACTGGCCACGGTCAGCATCTTGGAGTGCAACCCCTGTCCCATCTCGGTGCCGCCATGGTTCAACTGCACGCTGCCATCGGTGTAGATGTGCACCAGGGCACCGGCCTGGTTGTATTCGACCTTGTTGAAGGAAATGCCGAACTTGACCGGGGTGATGGCCAGGCCGCGCTTGCGCTGCGCATGCGTGGCATTGAAAGCCTCGACCGCCAGCATGCGCGCATCGAAATCACTGGATGCCTTCAACTCTTGCCACAGCTCGCGCAGGGACAGGTCGCACACGATCTGGCCGTAGGGCGTGATGTTGCGCTCGCTCGATCCGTCACCGGCATAGAAATTGCGCTCGCGCACCTGATCCGGCGGCAAACGCAGATGGCGGGCGATGCGATCCATGATTTCCTCGCCAACCAGCATGCCCTGGGGACCGCCAAAGCCGCGAAACGCCGTGTTCGAAGGCAGGTTGGTCTTTGCAATCAAGCCTTCGATGGCGACATGCGGACAGAAATAGGCATTGTCGATATGCACCATTGCACGCATCAGTACCGGCGGTGACAGATCGGTGCTCCAACCGCCATCGGCCACCAGTTGCACCTTCATTGCCTGCAGCATTCCGCTGTCGTCGAAGCCCACCTCATAGTGCGCGAAGAACGGGTGACGCTTGCCGGTCATCTGCATGTCGACACTGCGGTTGAGCTTGACCCGCACCGCGCGGCGCGTACGCCATGCCGCCAGTGCCGCGATGGCTGCATAGGGATTGGCCTGGGTTTCCTTGCCACCGAAACCGCCGCCCATGCGCAGGCTGCGGCAGACCACGCGGTTGGCCGGCAGTCCGAGCACGCGCGCCACGATGATCTGCGTTTCGCTGGGGTGCTGGGTGGAGGCGCTGACCTGCACCATGCCTTCGCTGTCGATCTCGGCCCAACTGGCCTGGGTTTCCAGATAGAAATGATCCTGTCCGCCAATGTGGATATCGCCCTGGATGCGATGCACGGACTTTGGCATCTGCGCATCCGCATCACCCCGACACACCTGTGCCGGTGGACGATGGAATGCCTGAGTCGCAATGGCCTCGGCAATATCGATGCAGGCCGGCAGCGGCTCGCAAAGCACCGCGACCTTTGCCGCACCCGCCCATGCCGTCGCCTCGTCGCAGGCCACCACCCAGGCCACCGCCTGGCCGTGGAACTGAACTCTGTCGAACGGCATCAAGGGCTCGTCGTGCACGATCGGGCCGGTATCGTTTTCACCCGGCACATCCGCCGCGGTCAGCACGGCAACGACTCCTGGCATGGCCAAGGCGGCGCCAGTGTCGATCTTGAGAATGCGTGCATGCGCATGTGGCGCCTGCACCGGCACCGCACTGAGCATGCTCGCCGGCAGCCGCTGCTCATCGGTGTACACCGCGCGTCCGCTGACATGGCCGCGCGCGCTTTCATGTCCCTTCAGCGATGCGCCGCTCATGGCAAATGCTCGGCGACAAAGCGCGCAAACAGGCTCGCGCACAGGGCACGTCGGTAGTCGGCACTGCCGCGATGATCGCTAAGCGGATTGAAGGCTTGCGTCAACCGATCCCGGGCTTCGGCCAGGGTTTGTGCATCCAATCGACTCCCGAGCAAAAAATCCTCGACCGCGTGGGCGCGCAGCGGCACCGCCGCCACGCCGCCATAGGCCAGGCGTGCGTGCTCAACGCAATTCTGTGAATCCAGCACCAGCGCAAATGCGGCAGCGACGATGCTGATGTCATCGCTCGGCCGCTTCGACACCTTGTAGGCGGCGCTGTGCTGCGCGCGTTGCGGCAGGCGCACGGAAACCACCAGCTCATCATCCTGGCGTGCCGTCTTGCGGTAGTCGATGAAGAAATCGTCGGCTGCCACCACGCGCGATCCGCGCGGCCCCTGAAGCGTGATCTCGCCATCGAGGGCCAACAGTACCGGCAACAGGTCTCCAATGGGCGAGGCGGTTCCAAGATTCCCCCCCAGGGTGGCGCGATTCTTCACCTGGCGCGCAGCAAACACCTGCAACATGTGAACCAGGGCCGGCACGGATTCGGCCAGTTCGACTTCCAGCCTGCGCAGGGGGACACCGGCGCCGATGCGCACGCCCTCGGTATCGATGACCAGGTTCTGCAGCTGCGCAATGCGATCCAGGGCAATGAAGGTTTGTTCCTGGTGCCTGCCGCGACTCATCTCGACACCGAGGTCGGTGGCACCGGCTATCCACTTCGCATCGGCATGCGCTTGCTTGAGCCTGAGCGCCTCATCGATGGCAAGCGGCGAGAAAAAACGCGAGGCCATCTGTGCCGATGCGAGGGACGCAGTTCGCGGTGCAAGCGCCAGGCGATCATTGCCCATGCCGGTCTCACGCAGGCACTGCAGGGCGCGACGAATCGGCAGATAGCCGGTGCAACGGCACAGATTGCCCTCGATGACGTGATCGTCGAGCTCACCTTCATGACAAGCGGCAAACAGGCTCATCACGAATCCGGGCGTGCAATAGCCGCACTGCGACGCATGGCAATGGACCATGGCCTGCTGCACCGGATGCAGGGTCTCGCCATCGGCCAGGTGCTCCACGCTGACCACTTCGCGACCCGGCAGGAAGCCGAGCGGCAACAGGCAACTGTTGATCGCGCGATAGCTGTGCTTGCCGTCTGCGCCGACATCCACCAGGGCCACCGTGCAGGCACCACAGTCGCCATCGGCGCAGCCTTCCTTGGTGCCGTGCAGGCCCCTGCGGTTGAGCCAGCGCAGCAACGAGAGCGTGGGCTCGCTGCCTGCCAGTTCCACCGTCTCGCCGTTCAACTGGAATGTGCCGGAGGTGCTCATCCCGGAAGCGTAGCGCAGGCGCGGATGCGCATGCACGCGTGACAGCAGCGCAGCGGCAGGCCACTATCCGCCATCCTGCCTACTGAACGGACCTGCGCCCATGGGAAAACTGACCACGCATGTGCTGGACACCGCGCGCGGCAAACCTGCCGCCGGCATGGCCTTTGAGCTGTTCCGCATTCACGAAAACGGCCGTGAGCTGCTCTTGCGCGGCCTGACCAATGCCGATGGTCGTTGCAACTCGCCCCTGCTCGCCGACACCACGTTTCAGGTCGGCATGTATGAACTGGATTTCCACAGCGGCGACTACTTCGCGATGCTCGGCGTAACGCAAACCGAGCCGCGCTTCCTCGATGTGGTGACCCTGCGTTTCGGTGTTGCCGATGCCAAGGACAACCTGCACGTTCCACTGCTGGTGTCGCCCTATTCCTATTCCACCTATCGCGGCAGTTGAGCCGGGTTGTGATGACTGACTATCTGCTGGAGAGCCTGGGCCTGTTGCTGCGCTGGCTGCATGTGGTGGCTGCGATTGCCTGGATTGGCGAGTCGTTCTATTTCGTGATGCTGGATCGCTCGCTCAAGCCTGCGGCGCATGACGACGGGGCGATTGCCGGCGAACACTGGTCGGTGCACGGCGGTGGTTTTTATCGCAAGCAGAAGCTCGCAGGCGCGCCCGCGCAGATGCCGACCGACCTGCACTGGTCGAAGTGGAAGGCCTACACCACCTGGTTGTCGGGTTTCGCCTTGCTGACCCTGCTTTATCTGGCGGCGCCACAGATGTACCTGGTCGATCCAGGCGTGAACGCCATGGGTTCCCATCAGGCCGTGCTGGCGGCCATCGCCCTGCTGGTACTGGCTTGGTTGGGCTACGACCTGCTGTGCCGACTGTGCGGATTTCGCGAGAGCCTGCTCGGCGCACTGGTGGCGCTGTGGGTGGTGGGCCTGTGCCTCGCATCCACCTGGCTGTTTGCAGGGCGCGCGGCGTACCTGCTGGTGGGTGCCGCGCTCGGCACGATCATGGCGGCAAATGTGTTCTTCGTGATCATTCCCGGCCAGCGCCGCATGGTTGCCGCACTGGGCCGCGGTGAAGCGGTGGATCCCTTGCCTGGCCTTCGTGGCAAGCAACGCTCCGTGCACAACACCTACTTCACGCTGCCGGTGGTGTTTGCCATGCTCAGCGTGCACTACGCGACCGCCTATGCGCATCCGTACAAGGCCTGGGTATTGATCCTGTTCATGGCGGCGGCAGCGCTGATCCGCCAGTTCTTCGTGGTCTGGCACAGTGGCAAGCGCGCCTGGGGCTTGCTCGGCGCCGGCATCGCCATCCTGCTCGTCACGCTTGCCTGGCTCGCACCCGCGCAGAACTCAACGAGTGCGGCCACGCCCAATCCCACAGCCAATGCATCCACGCACGCAGTAGAGCCACCGCCAGCGGACATCGCCGAGATCCAGAAAATCATGAAACTGCATTGCACGGCCTGTCATTCCGCACAACCCAGCCTGATGGCCAGCGCACCGAAGGACTTGCGTCTGGATGAAGCACCGCAGATCGAGCGTCACGCGGCATTGATCCGCCGCCAGGTGGTGGACCTGCGCATCATGCCGCCCGGCAACATCACGGCCTTGAGCGAGGCTGAGCGCCTGCAGATTGCGCGCTGGGCGGACGCACTGCCTAAGAACTGAGTTCCGCGTTCGCGATGCGCCAGCCGGGGGCGAGATCCGCCTCCTCGCAATCGGGAGCGGGTCCTTCGCGATCGATGACGAGGAAATCACCCTGCCGATCCAGCGCGATCAACGGGTGATGCCAGGTGCCGCGACGATAGTTGACGCCCTGCCCGCCACGCGCGAGAAAGGCACGCGGCTGCGCATCGATGGCTTCGGCAACCACGACGAGGAAACGCGTTGCCGGATCCAGCGGCACGAAGGCCTGGCTGCCGAGCAGGTGACGCTCAAGCATGCGGATCTCGAACGGCAAGGTTCGCGGCATGGCACGGAACAGGCTGAGCACGCAGCGGCCTTCCGCAAGGTTTGTGTCGATGTGCGCAAGATCATGGAATCGCTGCGCGGTACCGGCATTCACCGCGTACTCCGTTGTCGCGGAATTCGCTTCGATCACCTCGCCAAAGGGCGCGAATGCTTCCGAACCCAACGGTTCAAGCGGCAGCGCTCGCAGCTCCGCCTTCATGCACGACGTCCGAACAGGCGCAGGCGCGACACGCCGCCATCGGGATAAATGTTGAGGCGGACATGGCTGACCGGCGCATGCGCCCTGATCTCGGCGCGGAAGCGGTGTTCGGCATCCATGCGCAAGGGCTGTTCGTCGAGCAAGCTCGGCCAGAACATCGAACGGGTGACGATGGAATCGCGCGTCGCCGAGGCAACCTGGGCGGCCTGGATGGAACAACGCTCCGGGAAATTGCCCTTGAAGTGGGCGGTATCGACTTCGATGGCCTCGATGATGCCGGTATCGGCCAAGGCGATGATGCACCAGTCGTGACCGGGCTCGCGCCGGCGTCGGGTTTCCCAACCATCGCCCATGTCTCGACCACGCCCGGGCAGGAGCAGATTCGCGGCACAACCGAAATGCTCGTTGTTGGCAGCCAGCGCCCGCGCACCGTTCAATGCCGAGGCCAGATCGATCCAACCATTGGCGTCCACGCGCGCGGCGCCGACATCCGGCGTGCCATGAATACGCAGGCGTGCGAGGCCACCATCAGGAAACAGGTTGACCCGCACATGCGTGCACGTGCGCGCATTGTCCAGCGCAAACACATGGTGGCGATTGCCGCCGAGATCGACGGCTTCAAGCAACGGAAACCAGTCGCTGTGCGCATCGGCTTCACCTGCCTCGACACGGCAGCCTTCCAGTGATGCCGCCGGCGGGAAATTGCCGGTGAAATGCGAGGTATCGAAATCGACCCCGCGCACCACGCCCGCGCAGGCCAGCCTGACAACGCACCAGTCATGGCCCGGACCGCGCCGACGGCGACTTTCCCAGCCATCCATCCACTTTCCATTGTCGTCGTACTTGCCGGGGATGAATTGCGCGGGCTGCGGATTCAGCATGCGCTGCATCGGCGCAAAGAAATCATCACTGCAGGCCACGGCCTCGGCGCCCAATCGCGCATCGGCCAGGTTCACGTGGTTGCGCACGAACTCGACGATCTCGGCTTCCTGGAGTATGGGTTTCATGCGGGGTTCCTGGATGGAAATGATTGGGTCCATGCGTTCATTGCGATTCTGCGATGCGGTCCTTGAGACGAAACAGGGCAATCCGCTCGATCTGCCGCAAGGCCTCGGCAAATTCGCCAGCGGCATCACCCTGCACACGACGTTGCAGGCTCTCGATGATGCTCCCACGCGTGTGGCCGCGCACGGCAAGAATGAAGGGCATGCCGAATCTTCGCGTGTATTCGGCATTGAGGCGCGTCAGTGTTTCAAATTCCTCGCGGCTGCATTGATCGAGCCCGGCTCCGGCTTGCTCGGTTTGCGAGGCTTCGGTGAGTTCCTTGCGCACGGCCGCCTTGCCGGCCAGTTCCGGGTGCGCGCGGATCAGGCCCAGCTTTTCGTCGTCGCTGGCCTGCACGAGTACGGCACACAATGCGCCGTACAGCTCATCGACACCGGCAAACGGTCGTTGCGACCAGGTGCGCTCGGGCACCCAGGGCGAATGCTCGAAGATGTCAGCCAGGGCATCGCGAAACGCAGCCTGCGACATTTCATTGAGACGGGCCAAGGCGATCACGCCGGATGCCGCTCCTGCCAGTGCCGTGCAATGTCGATGCGCCGACACACCCAGACCTTGTCGAATTTTGCGATGTGATCGAGAAACCTCAGCAATCCGGCAAAGCGGCCGGGTCGCCCCAGCAGGCGCGCATGCATGCCCACCGACATCATGCGTGGCACGCGCTCGCCTTCGGCATACAGCACGTCGAAGCTGTCGCGCAGGTAATGGAAAAAGTGATCGGCCGTGTTGAAGCCCTGCGCCGTGGCAAAGCGCATGTCGTTGGCATCGAGTGTGTAGGGCACCACCAGGTGCGGGCGTTCGCTGCCGTCGGCGCGTACAACACGCATCCAGAACGGCAAATCATCGCCGTAGTAATCGGAATCGTAGGCAAAGCCGCCGTGCTCGATCAGCAACGCGCGCGTGTTCGGGCTGTCGCGGCCGGTGTACCAGCCCAGCGGTGCACTGCCGGTGATGGCCTTGTGGATTTCCACGGCTTGCCGGATATGCGCGCGCTCTTCCTCGATCGGCATGTTCTGGTAGTGGATCCAGCGCAGGCCGTGCGAGGCAATCTCGTGTCCGTGTTCGAGGCAGGCCTCGACCAGTTCCACATTGCGCTGCATGGCCATGGCCACGGCAAACACGGTCAGCGGCAGGCCACGTCGCTGGAACTCGCCGAGGATGCGCCAGGCACCCACGCGTGTTCCATACTCGTAGATCGACTCCATGCTCATGTGGCGAGCCGGATAACTGGCCGCACCGATGATCTCGGAAAGAAACTGTTCGCTGCCGGCATCGCCATGCAGGATGCAGTTCTCGCTGCCCTCCTCAAGATTGAGCACGAACTGTACGGCGATGCGCGCGCCACCCGGCCAATCCGCCTGCGGTGGATGCCGGCCGTAACCCTTGAGATCACGCGGATAATCGGTGTCTGTGCTCATGCCTGGCTTGCGGTCTGGCCCGGATGTGCCAGTGTCGGAGGCCGGAGCCGGTGCTGGCAAGTGGCCGCGCCCACGAAGCTCCGCTCAGCGCGCGAAAAGCCGCAGTGCCTGTGCGTGCAAGGCGGCAGGGCCGGCCAGTGCATCGCGGGTTTGCAGACCAATCGGCCCGCCATCGAGGTCGGTGAACACGCCACCGGCTTCGCGCACGATCACCACCAACGCGGCGATGTCGAGGATATTGAGATCCGATTCGATGACCAGATCGATCGCCCCCCGCGCAAGCAAGTGATAGTGCAGGAAATCGCCATAGCCACGAATGCGGCCAACCCGCTTGATCAGGCCAGCGAGCGCATTCCAGCGTGACGGATCACCCGCCATAGCCTTGAGGTTGCCGGTGGATACCGCCGTGGCGGAACCAAACTCCGTGGCTGTGGAAACCTTAAGCGCAACGCTCGGCCCCTGCCGCGGGCGCAGGAATGCACCACCACCGCGCACCGCCCAGGCTCGCTCGCCATAGGCACTGGCATCGGATACGCCGAGCACCAACTCTCCATCCACCATCAAGGCGATCTGGGTGGAGAACATCGGGTAGCCGCGAACGAAGGACTTGGTACCGTCAATGGGGTCGATCAACCACAGGTACCGGCTGTCGCCTTCGCGGCCAAACTCCTCGCCGAGGAAGGCGTGGTTGGGAAAAGCCTCGCGCAAGACCCGCTTGATGACCTGCTCGGCTTCGCGATCGGCTTCGGTAACCGGGCTTGAATCCTCCTTGGTGGTCACCGAGAAGTCCTGCGCCGCATAGCGCGCCACGATCACCGTGGACGCCGCATCCGCGGCTCGCTGCGCGGCATCCAGTGCCGCGTCGAGGAAGCCCGCCGGCAGCGACGCGCTCAAAGCAGCTTGAACAGTTGGCCGGAGATCACCAGGTGCGCGCTGCCATCGGGCTGCGCCTCACCGATGTAGCGCAAGGCCTCCTGGATGCGCGCGTCGTCGTTGCGTGCAGACAGGAACGCTTCGGCCTGGAAACCGGTCGCCGATGCACTGAAGCTGCCGTTGACTTCGAGATTGCCCTTACCGTCATCGGCGAGGGTGCCGGCCATGCTGGAATCCGGACGCGTGGCGAATTCGGCCAGGATGTCGGAAAAGCGCGCCTCCGCGGCGCCGCTGACACCGGCATCGGACCAGCGCGCATGACCATTCGCCATCGCCACCACACCGTCCTTGATCTGCACCTGGGTCAAGGTTCCGCTGACCTGGCCGAGGAGTTTCAGCGAAGGCACGTCGACAGCACCCGCAAACAGGCTGGCGGGCACGCGGAAGCGCACGTCATTGGCGCGCAGCGCACCGGAATAGTCGCGCTCAAGCAGGCCCGAGGTGTCGATGTCGGCACCGCGGATGCGCAGGTCGGCACGGACGCCCTGGGTGAGCAGCGGCCATTTTTCGATGCGCCAGTCCAGTTCGCCAAGATCCCGCCCGAAGACGCTGATGCCGTCGGCATGGCCATTCCAGAGGGTCCCGCGAATGCCAACCAGCGACACCGGCCCGAGCTTGTCGGCGAAATGCCGGTAGGCCACGTCCGCAGGCAGGGTCCACAGGATGAAACCAAGCACGAGGACCGCCAGAACAAACAGGCCGAGAAACCATTTGAATATCTTCATCGTTGAATCATGGGTTGCGAATTGGGGGTTGATCAATGTGCGGGTGGCTGGCAAAGGAAATCCCGCGGTGTTGCCTCAAGGTACGTCATCAAGCGTTATGCGTGCGTTGACGAGGCCGGTGGCATCGACACGATCGCTGGAAAAATCGCTGACCTTGATGCCGTAGTCGCGCGAGAGGCCTTCCAGCCAGGCCACGATGGAATCAAATGCAGCAAACTCGAAGGTTGCACGCACGCTGCGTGATCCCACCGGTTCCAGCCGCTTCAGCACGCCATCGAGATTGGCGCCACGCGCGGTGAGATCGGCCAGCGCAAGCAGTGATTTGCCCTGGCGGTCGGCACGCGATTGCACTCCGGAATTGCGCAAGCGCTCCACCTCGGCTTCACCCACACGTACAAAGGCAAGATCGCGATGGGCATTGTCGAGCTGCTCAACAAGCAGGCTGCGTCGCACCTGCAGGGGCTGCCAGATGAAGGCCCATGCGAGCAGCACGCAGGCGAGCACGCTACCAACCAGCAGCACGCGGCGATCACGATCCGACAACTGTGTCCACCAGCCCGTCATTTCACCTCCTTGCTGATGCGGATGCGCCCATCCACGGCATTCTCGACCGGAATCGAAGCCGTCACTTCCGCGTCGAGGCCGGGAATCGCCGAGAACTGCTCGCGCAAGCCATCGAGGGTGGCGACATCGGGCGAACGCAAGCCCAGCTCCAGCGTGTCGTTGCGATATTCGAGGCCACGCAATTGCGAACGCGTGGTGCGCCCGATCACCGGCGCAACATTGCCCAGCATGGCGAGAAAGCCACTGTCCTCGCCACCACCACGCAAGCCATCCAGGCGCTGGCGCATGACATCCTGGGGTGCACGCACGCGCTCCGCGGCACCGAGGTCGGGAAAGGTTCGCCCCAGGCGTTCGCGCATGTTGGCATCGGCGCGATCAACCTGCTGCTGCAAGCTGCGGATTTCCAGCCCACGCTGCAGCAGGACGAGCAGGATCATGGCCGCGGCGAGCACCCCCGCGCGTCGCCACCAGCGCACGGCGCGACCGCTGCGATGGCTCGCGGCAAACTCGCCACTGAGCAGGTTGATACCGTTGCCGCGCAGGTTGTTGGCCAGGAACGCCAGCGCATCCTGGCGCCGATGCGTGGCGAGGATGGGTCCGCACAAGGCCGGCAATGGATCAGTGCCGAAATCGTGGACTTCAAGCGCGCGTCCGACACCGGCCGCGCGCGCCTGCGTCAGCCAATCCGGGAACTGCACCAGCGAGCAGGAAATTGCGGACCACGGCTCCAGTCGCGCCAACACCCGTCCCTGCTCAAGCATGACGCTGCCGGTTTCCGGAGCAATCGGCATGGCCAGTGAATCGGGCAGCATGCGATCCGGGCGGATCCCGCTCGCGGCGAGTTTGCCCAGCCATTCGCGCAGGCGCGACTTTGCAACCACGGCCACGCCGACCCGCCCGCCCGGGCCGGCCTGGATCGCAAAATGCTGTTCCTCGACCGCTCCGAGCAACTGATCCTCGACCGCAAACGGAACCGCCTTCTGCAACTGGCTGTGGTTGCGGGCAGTCACCTGGGTTTCCAGCAACAGCACTTCGGCGGCTGGCACCAGCACCAGCACTTCGCCGGCAGCGGCCAGCGCCTGCGCTGCGGGAGCACCACGCTGGCTTGGGGACAATGCACGACCGTCCTCGCTCTGGCGAAGCCAGTGCAAGCCTCCCTGGGCGTCGAGGCGGATGATCAGACGATCGGGCATGCAGATGGGTCCTGGGAATCTGCGCGATTGTACGAGATGCGTGGAGCGAGCCGCAGCTTTCCGCGCGCCGTGCCGTGGCGGGACGCTCGACTGGCGCACAACCCGAGAAGGCCGCGACGCGCATGATAAAATCCCGCGCTGCCAAACCTTCGCCTCCCTCATGCGGTCTTGCCCATGCCCTTGACGCCCGTTGCCAACCTTAGCCGCCTGATGCTGGTGGCTGTCTGCGCGCTGGCTGCGATGCCGGTGCTGGATTTGGCGCCCCTGCATGCTGCACAAGCCGAAATCAAGGCGGCAACGGGCACTAAGGCCACCGGTACCGCGGCGGCCAAACCATCCATCATCTGGCGCGGCGACATTGTTTCGGCTCGCGGCTTTGTCAACGACCTGGTCGCCATCTACAAGCGCGAACTCAAGGGTACGTTGACCGTACAACCGTTCAGCACCATTTCCGGAATCGACGCGGTGATCAGCGGCAGCGCCGATGTCGCCGGCAGCGCACGCGCCATGAACAACAAGCGTGACATGGAAAAGCCGCTGCTGTTCCAGCCGATCGCCCTCGATGCCATCGTGCCGATCACGCATCCGCGCAATGCAGTGTCCGGCATCAGCCTGGCCCACCTGCGCCAGATCTATCTCGGTCGCATCACCAACTGGAAGGACCTGGGTGGCCCGGATGCACCGATCAACCTGTATTCCATTGCCGCTCCGCTGGATGGCGTCGAATTCAGCTTCCGGCGCCTGATCTACAAGCGTGGCGAGCAACGCATTGCCGCGCCGCGCCTGTATCTGAACACCGGCAAGCTTGAGGAAGCCATCGCGCTCGATCCCAATGGCCTTGGCCTGAGCACGCTTTCCAGCGCCTATGCCAACCGTGCACTCAAGCTGCTCGCGGTCGAAGGCATCTACGCGTCGACACAAACCATTGCCGACGGCAGCTATCCCTTGTTCACCACCCTGTACGTCGTGCAGCGCGAGGATTCACCCAACCTCGCGGCCATCGAGGGTTTCGTGCGTTTCCTCGGCGAAGCACCAGCCATGGACGTGATGCGGCGCCACCAACTGGTTCCGTATGCGCAAGCCGGTGATGTCTACAGCCGCGACGGGGCACGACTTGCCGTGATCGATGCCGCCATTGTCGCGGTCACGCCGGCGGATGTCGCGGCGATGCCGCGCGAGCGTGAACTGATGCCACCGCTGTCCGCGCCGCGAGCCACCTTGCAAGCCGGCATAGCCACGGCACCGGGTTCCGAATCAACCCAGCGCGCACGTGCCGAAGTCGATCGCGCCGAAGCGAAAAAAGCCGCACGCGACAAGGATGCAAGGAACTCCGGGAAGTCCGATTGAGTCATTGCCACCCGCATGGACATTCGCGCCGTCTCACTCGATCTTGATGACACCTTGTGGCCGATCCAGCCGGTCATCGAGCGCGTGGAAAAGCAGGTGGATGCCTGGTTGCGCACGCATTGTCCGGAAGTGGCGGCGGCCTGGCCAATCGAGGCCATGCGCCAATTGCGTGACGAGGTGGCCCTGCAGCATCCGGAATTCAGTCATGACTTCGGCATCCAGCGAAGACTGACCTTGCAACGCGCCTTTGCGCCTTTCAGCCTGGGCGAGGACTGGATCGACCGCACGTATGAGGTGTATGTGCGTGTGCGCAACGAGGTCGAGTGCTACGCCGATACGCCCGCCGCGCTTGAGGCCATGGCCGCATGCCTGCCCTTGGTCAGCATCTCCAATGGCACCGCCGACCTCGGTCGGATTGGCTTGCACGGACATTTTCGCTTCAGCATCCGTGCCAGCGAGATCGGCGTGGCCAAACCGGACCCGGCCATCTTCCTGCATGCCTGCGAACGCCTTGGAATCCTTCCGCACCAGGTCCTGCACGTGGGCGATGATCCCGTTGCCGACATCAAGGGGGCGCGTGAGGCCGGCATGCGCACGGCCTGGCTCAACCGCAAGCAGGATTCGTGGAACCATGAGGCGCGTCCCGACCTCGAATTCGGCAACCTCGGCGAACTCGCCGCCTGGCTGCAACGACAGGCAAACCATTCGGAAAGGAAATCCCCAACATGAACCACACTGCCATCGAAGCCTTCGTCAGGAATGCAGAAGCAGGCAATGCCACCACCTTGATCATGGTGGACAAGGCGAGCTTTGCCGGCGTGGTCAGTGCACTGGGAGATCTCGCCCAACGCTTCTGCACGGCCAATGGATTCAATGGCGAGGCCGGACAGTTCATCGGCTTGCCGCCCACCGAAGCTGGCGGGCCGATGATGCTGGCCGGTTGCAATCCGGGCGATGGCATCCATGCGCTGGCATCGCTGCCTCATCGCCTGCCCGAGGGTGACTACCGTCTTGATCTTCTTCGCGGCGTGAACCTGGATCCGGATCAGCTCGCATTGGGATGGGCGCTGGGTGCCTATCGCTACTCGCGTTACCGCAAGCCCTCGCGAAAGGCTGCGCGACTGGTCCTCGATGAAGCCGTGCACAACCGTATTGCCGACATCGTCGAGGCAACCTACCTGTTGCGCGACTTGGTCAACACTCCGACCCAGGATCTCGGGCCGGCAGACCTTGCCGGCGTCGTTCGCGAACTTGCCGAACGCTTCGGTGCCGACTACCACGAGTGGGTGGGCGATGACTTGCTGCGCAACAACTATCCGACCATCCACGCGGTCGGGCGTGCGGCAAGTGCCGCACGCGCGCCACGCCTGGCCATGCTCAGGCATGGAGCCGAGGGCGCACCGCACCTGGTACTGGTCGGCAAAGGCGTTTGCTTTGACACCGGCGGACTGGACCTGAAAACCGCCGATGGAATGCGCTGGATGAAGAAGGACATGGGCGGCGCCGCGCATGCCATTGCACTGGCCCAACTCGTTCTGGCCGCGCAGCTTCCGGTACAACTGACCTTGCTGATTCCTGCGGTCGAGAACGCGGTTTCCGCCGATGCGTTCCGGCCTGGCGAAGTGATAGAAACGCGTGGCAAGATCAGCGTCGAGATCGACAACACCGATGCCGAAGGCCGACTCATCCTCTGCGATGCCCTGGCCCATGCCGCCGAACTGTCGCCCGACCTGATCCTGGATTTCGCCACGCTGACCGGTGCGGCCCGGGTTGCCCTCGGTGCCGACCTGCCTGCCCTGTTTTGCAACCGCGACGAGATCGCCAATGCCCTGTTGCAAGCCGGCACGAAAACCCAGGATCCGCTTTGGCGCATGCCCCTGTGGCGACCCTACCTGATCCTGCTCGAATCGCACGTGGCTGACCTCGCCAACTCCGGATCTTCCCGCCATGCCGGCGCGATCAGTGCGGCCCTGTTCCTGGAACGTTTCGTGCCCGAGCGCATCCCCTGGTGCCATCTGGACGTCTATTCGTGGAATGACTCCAACCGCCCGGGTCGGCCACGCGGCGGCGAGGCGCAGGGCTTGCGCGCCTATCTCGAGTTCCTCAAGCAACGCTATCCGGCCTGAGCCGGCGCCGATCAATCGACCGTGTCGGTCGCGGACTGCTGGGGCGCCAGCCGTGCAGCAAGCTTGGTGTTGTTGCGGATCAGGTCGATCTCGTCGGACAGGATGTGCGCAGCTTCCCTGAGCACGACATCTCGCCTGGCCTTGCGCTGCTCCTCGCGCTGACGCTCACTGCGGATGCTGCGTTCGCCGGGCTGCAAGCCATCATCGGCCAGCACCATGCTGGTGTCGACGTCATCGGAATCGCCAACCGCGGCAATCGCGGGCTTGGCATCGGCATCCAGCAAGGGCTTGCCACCGGCCGTGGAAGCGGCTTTCTCTGCGGCCGCGTCTTCACGCGCTTCCACCGCGGCAATCACCGCTTCGCGCTGCTTGCGCTTGGCTTCCTCGGCATCCCGCTCGCTGGCACGCGTGGCCTCATTCAGTGAAATCGATTTCTGCGCACGCAAAGCCTTGGCATCGGTGATCTCGGCTTCGAAATTCTTCCATTCCTGGTTCTTGCTGGTGCGCGCCTCGTGCCTGGCCAACAGCATCGGCAGGATCGGCTTGAGGTCGGCAACCTGCCGGTAGTCGGCCTTGGCAATCGCGGTCCACGGCAGCGCATTCTCGTAGCTGGACTCGCCGAATTCGTCGCTGGCCACGGTCAACGGGAAGCTGACTTCCGGTGTCACGCCGCGAAGTTGCGTCGATCCCCCATTGATGCGGAAGAACTGCTGTACGGTCATCTTGAGGTCACCAAAGACCGGGGTTTCGTTGCGCGCCATGTTGTCCATGTTGAGCAGGTTCTGCACGGTGCCCTTGCCGAAGGTCGGCTCACCGATGATCACGCCGCGGCCATAGTCCTGGATCGCGGCGGCAAAGATTTCCGAGGCCGAAGCCGAAGCCCGGTTGACCAGCACGGCCAAGGGTCCGGTCCAGGCCGCACCCGCACGCAGGTCGGCCTTTTCCTCGACGCGACCGCTGGCGTCACGGATTTGCACGACAGGCCCCTGATCGATGAACAGACCGGTCAGGTTGGTCGCCTCATCGAGCGAGCCGCCGCCGTTGTTGCGCAGGTCAACCACGACGCCATCGACCTTGGCCTCGCGCAATTCGCCCAGCAGGCGTTCCACATCGCGCGTGGCGCTCTTGAAATCCTCATCGCCGCGCCTGCGCGCATCGAAATCCTGATAGAAGGTCGGCAGGGTGATGACGCCGATGCGGTGCGTGACACCGTCATTGTCGACGTCGATGATCGATTTCTTGGCAGCTTGTTCCTCGACATTGACCTTGTTGCGCACCAGGGTCAGGACTTCATGCTTGCCATCGGGGCCGGCCGCTTCCGGCAGGATCTCCAGGCGCACCACGGTTCCCTTGGGACCACGGATCTTGTCGACCACGTCATCCAGGCGCCAGCCGATGACATCGGCAATCGGGCCGCTGTCGCCCTGGCCGACGCCAACGATGCGATCACCCGCGCTCAATTTCCCGGAAAGCGCGGCAGGGCCGCCGGGAATGACTTCCTTGACCGCCGTGTACTCGTCCATGCGCTGCAACTGGGCGCCAATGCCTTCCAGCGAAAGGCGCATGGCAATGTCGAAGTTTTCCGATGCGCGCGGACTCAGGTAATTGGTATGCGGCTCGATGGCCGTGGCATACGCATTCATGAAGGTCTGGAAAACATCCTCGCTGTTGAGTTCGCGGATGCGGTCCAGATAGTTTGCGTAGCGCTTGTCCAGGGTTTCGCGGATGTCCTTGTCGGCCTTGCCGGCAAGTTTCAGGCGCAGCCAGTCATTCTTCACGCGCTTGCGCCACAGCTCGTCAAGCTCCGCGCTGTTGGCGGCCCAGGCCGCCTTGCTGCGGTCGAGCTCGTAGCTTTCGTCCCTGGTGAAATCAAAGGGCTTGGCCAGCAGTTCGCGCGCATGCCCAAGGCGTTCGGCCACGCGCTGCTCGTAGAGGTTGAACATTGCAAACGGTGCGGAGAGGTCACGCTCGAAAATCGCGTCATCCAGCTTGTCCCTGGCCGCGGCAAAGCGATCCATGTCGGCCTGGGTGAAAAAGAGATGTTCAGCGTCCAGGGATTCCACATAGCTCTTGAAGATCTTTTCCGACATCACGTCGTCCAGCGGCATCGGCTTGTAGTGGAATCGCGAAAGGAACCGCATCGCCCAGATTGCCGCTTCGGTCTGATCAGCCGTGGGCTTGAGCAGCAGTGGCGCCGCGGTTTCGGCAACCGGCTTGGCCAACGCGATGCCCGATGCCGCCAGCAGCGTGAGGATGATCAGGGTGCGACGCATGGTTTTCTCCATCAACAACACGTTGTACATGAAAGCCTTTCGATCACGCGTAACCGGCCGCATGGGCCATTTCGTCGGCATGATACGACGAGCGCACCATGGGACCGGATGCCACATGCTGGAAGCCCAGATCCATCCCGTACTGCTCAAGGGCCTTGAACTCGTCCGGTGTCCAATAGCGCAACACCGGGTGATGATGCGGCGTGGGTTGCAGGTACTGGCCGATCGTGATCATGTCGACCTCGTGCTGGCGCAAATCGTTCAATGTGCGCTGCACCTGCTCCAGGGTTTCGCCCAGTCCGAGCATGATGCCGGACTTGGTCGGGATGTGCGGATGCTGCTGCTTGAATCGCTTCAGCAGTTGCAGCGACCAGGCGTAATCCGCGCCCGGCCGCACCTCGCGATAAAGGTCCGGCACGGTCTCGATGTTGTGGTTGAACACATCCGGCGGATGCTGGGCCAGCACTTCAAGGGCCCGATCCATGCGCCCCTTGCCGCGGAAATCCGGGGTCAGGATCTCGATCCGGATTCCCGGGTTCTCGAAGCGAACGGCCTGGATGCACGCCGCGAAATGCGCAGCCCCGCCATCACGCAGGTCATCGCGGTCCACCGAGGTGATCACCACGTAGCGCAGGCGCATGTCGCGGATGGTACCGGCAAGCTTGGCCGGCTCCAGCAGATCAGGCGCATTCGGCCGGCCGTGGGCGACGTCGCAGAACGAGCAACGCCGCGTGCACACCTCGCCAAGGATCATGAAGGTTGCGGTGCCCTTGCTGAAGCATTCGTGGATGTTCGGGCAGGAAGCTTCCTCGCAAACGGTCACCAGGCGGTTTTCGCGCAGCTTGGCCTTGAGTTGTGCCACCGCATTTCCGGGCGGTATGCGCACGCGGATCCAGGACGGCTTGCGCAACTGCGGCGCTTCGCCAAAGCTGGCGCGGTTGCGGGCAATCTTGTCGGCGGCAACCTGTTTTTCGCCGGCGATGGTCAGCGCAATGGACTTTATGGGATCGTTCATGCCACACGGGTTGCCGTGGCTTGCACGGCAGGATGAGGGGATTCCGCAGCACCTTGCCGCGGGACAAACCCGAACTGGCGAGCCATTTCGTTGATGAGGGCATCCTCAACGGTGGCCAGGGCGCCCGGGCCGCCCAAGTCTACCACTTGGGTCACCCGCAAACCCTGATAACCACAGGGATTGATGCGCAAAAACGGCTCCAGGTCCATGTTCACGTTGAATGCCAGGCCATGGAACGAGCAGCCACGGCGCACGCGCAACCCGAGCGCTCCGATCTTGGCATCTCCCACATACACGCCGGGCGCACCCGGGCGGCGCACGGCCACGATGTTCCAGTGCTCAAGGGTGTCGATGATGGCCTGTTCGATGCGGTTGACCATCTCGCGCACGCCCATTCCGAGTCGGCGCAGGTCGAACAAGGGATAGGCCACGATCTGGCCGGGCCCGTGATAGGTCACCTGTCCGCCGCGTTCGACCTTGATGACCGGGATGCAACCGGCCGCGAGCACATGCTCCATGCGCCCGGCCTGGCCGAGGGTGAACACCGGTTCGTGTTCGAGCACCCACAGTTCATCCGCGGTGGATTCATCGCGCTGATCGGTGAATGCACGCATGGACTCCAGCACCTGCGTATAGGGCTGGAGTCCAAGGCGGCGTACGGTTACCTGGTGGGACATGGACAGGAGCAACCCGCAATCGGACGGACAGGGCCGAAGCCTGACAATGGCGTTCCCAAGCGGAACTTGCAAGGGTGGTGCAACAGGAAACACGACCTTTCGGCGAGCCTGCACGCCTCCCTCACCCGCGTCGCTGGCGCGGCCTCTCCCTCATGTCCTTTCAGGTGCGCCAGCGGGAGAGGCATTTCTTCCGACCCAGTAACCCGACAATGACAACGGTGGCGTCTTTTCGACCACCTGTCAGAGGCTCCAGCGAATCGCCTCTTCCGCACGCAGCATTTCGTGTACCCGTTCGTGGGTGGCGCGATCCGGGCAGGTAAAGGTCACGCTGACTGAAACATAGTGCCCTTCCCGCGACGGGCGTGTGCGCAGGCTGCCGGCCATCACGCTCAAACCCAGGCCGTGGATGATTTCCGGAATTCGCTGCGGCAGATTGGCATCCGCCTTGCCCACCGCAGTCACCTCGAAGACTCCGGGAAACTGGAATCCCTGATTCGGGTTCTGCGGTTGGATGTCGTCGAGATTTTGCATCACTGGGCTTCCGGCACCGGTCCGCCTGCAGGGGCCGCCTCGCCATCGCCCTTGAACCAGAGCATCACCCCATCCACGAGGCGACCGAAGAATCCACCCTCCGGCGCATCCGCCAGCGCAACAATGGGGCGTTCAAGCAAGGGCTTGCCATCAAGCGCCACCTTCAGCGTGCCGACCTGCTGGCCTTTCTGCAGCGGCGCAATCAGGCGCAATGGAAGATCCATGCTGGCCTTGAGGTCGGCATAGCGTCCGCGCGGCACGGTGACGATGGCATCCTCGCTGACACCCAGGGCGACGTTGTCCGCTTCGCCTTTCCACAGTTCCGGTGTGGCCAGGGGCTTGTTGGCTTCGTAAAGCCGATGCGATTCAAAGAAGCGGAATCCATAGTTGAGCAGTTCCAGATTGGCATCCGCGCGTGCTTTTTCGCTCTCCGCACCCATGACCACCGCAATCAGGCGCTGGTCACCGCGCTTGGCCGAGGTTGCCAGGCAAAAACCGGCGGAACTGGTGTGACCGGTCTTGATGCCATCCACCGTGGAATCGCGCCAGAGCAGGGTGTTGCGGTTGTGCTGGGTGATTCCATTCCATTCATATTGCTTGACCTTGTAGATGTCGTACTCGGCCGGAAAATCACGGATCAGCGCGCGTGACAGAACGGCAACGTCGCGTGCGGTCGTGTAGTGGTTCCCGTTGGGCAAGCCACTGGCATCGACATAGTGGGTGTTGCGCATGCCGAGCTGCGCCGCGTACTGGTTCATCAGGTCGGCAAACAGGCTTTCCGAACCGGCGGTGTGCTCGGCCAGGGCAATGGCCGCGTCGTTGCCGGACTGGATGATCATGCCGTACAGGAGTTCCTTGAGCGGCACCTCGCTGTTGAGTTCAAGAAAACTGGTGGAACCGTCCGTGCCGGCGCCACCGGAACGCCATGCGTTCTCGCTGATCTTCACCTTGTCTTCAAGGTGGATCTTGGCGTGTGCAAGTTCCGCTGAAACCACGTACGAAGTCATGATCTTGGTGATCGAGGCGGGCTCGACGCGCATGTCGGCGTTGCCATCGAGCAGGATCTGTCCGGTTGCATAGTCCATCAGCACCCAGCTTTTTGCGTTCAGCGTGGGCGCTGGAGGCGTTGGCGAAGCCACGGGTGCCGGGCTTGCCGATGGCGTCGGCATGGCGGTGGGAGTCTGTGCGCAAACGCTTGCGGCAAACAGCAAACCAACAAGGATGGAGCTTGGGAACTTGATCGACAAAACGGTTTCCTCAACGGTGGTGGTTTCGCGACTGAACTGCGAAACGGATTCAGGAGCCTGCACGGCAGAAGGCATTGTCGCCCTTTCATTCTTCAATGGCCACGCGGGGCATTCCAAGGCCCAGTCGCTTGATGCGCTTGATCAGCAGATCGGCTGCATCCACGGACACCAGCGGACCAAGGCGAACCCGATGCACTTCGCGCGATTCAACGCGTGCGGTGAGGATTGAGACCTGCCCGAGGCGCTCGCGTTCAATCCTCTCGACCATGCGCTGCGCATTTGCGCGATCCGAGAATGCGCCCAACTGCAGGAAGATCCGTGCATGCGTGGGCATTGCCTGCGCTGTTGCCGGCAGACTCCCGGTCGGGTGATCCCGCCCCGGCTCCAGTACCTCGACATCGACAAGACCCGTGCCCTTGGGCCAGATGCCGATGCGCACAGCCGCGGCGTAGGAAAGATCAATGAGGCGGTTTTCATGGAAGGGGCCGCGATCATTGACCCGCACCACGACGCTCTTGCGGTTCTCCAGATTGGTCACCCGCACATAGCTCGGCAGCGGCAGCGTCTTGTGTGCCGCGCTGAACTGGTACATGTCATAGGGTTCCAGGCTCGATGTCATGTAGCCGTGGAACTTGTTGCCATACCAGGACGCAATACCGCGCTCATGGTAGTTGTCCGCATGCTCGAGCACGCGGTAGGACTTGCCGAGCACCGTGTAGGGCGATTTGTTGCCATAGCGGGCACGCGGTTCCGCCTTGGGCACAGGCTCCACCAGCGTGGAAACGTCCATGCGTGCGCCGGGCGCCTCCCCATCCTTTTGCTGACGGTAGCGCTGCGCCTGGGGCAAGCGGGTGTCATCGACAACCGGGGTTGGCGATTGCGCTTCGGGGATCTGGGTCGGCCGCGGCTTGCGTGCGGCACAGGAGGCAAGCAGCAGGGCTGCCAGCACGATGAACCAGCGCACGCTCACTGGCCTGACGCACCCGCGTTGGCGCCCGACGCAATGGCACCGGCCAATTGCCACACGGCCATCGAGTACAGCGGGCTGCGGTTGTAGCGGGAAATCACGTAGAAATTCTGGAACGTCATCCAGACCTCGGGCCCATCCGCGCCCTGCAATTTCAGCAGGGTGGCTGTCAGGTCGGGATCCAGGGTCTGATCGGGGGTGTAGCCCCAATCGCGCAACTGGCTTACCGGATAGACCGGCAACAGGCCGTCCGGAGCGATGGCGCGGGCGTCGGGCGCAACCGAAACCGGCGCAGCGACCGGTTGCCCGGCTTGCCAGCCATGTACGGCAAAATAATTGGCCACGCTGCCGACGATGTCGGGCAGCGAATTCCACAAGTCGATCCGGCCATCACCATCGTAGTCACGCGCAAAATTCGCCACACTGGTCGGAATGAACTGCCCCCAACCCATAGCGCCGGCATACGATCCCACCAACTGGTCGATCGGATAGGCCATGTGGCTGTCGCCCAGCAGGAACAGTTGGCGCAACTCGCCGCGAAAGAACGTGGCGCGTGGCGGGTAGTGGAAGGCCAGGGTCACCAGCGCATCCAGCACCTTGTACGAGCCATAGTTGCGGCCGTAATTGGTTTCCACGCCAATGATGGCAACGATGATTTCCGGAGCAACCGAAAACTCGCTTGCCGCGCGGTCGATCAGCTCGCGATTGGCTGCATAGAACGCGACCCCGTCGGCTATGCGTTTCTCGGTGAGGAAGATTGGCCGATAGTCTTTCCATTCCTTGCTTTCCGCCGGTCTGGCGATGGCATCCAGGATGCTCTTTTGCACCTGGGCCTTGGACAAGGTGGCAAGCACCCCGGCCTTGGACAAGCCGGGCTCCTGCGCCAGTTCCTCGGCAAAGGCCACGTAGTCCGGATTGGTTTCGGCGGCGGTCTTTGCGGAAACCTTGGCGTTGGCAGTGCCCAGGCATCCGGAACTCAGGAATCCGGCAATCAGCACCGCAGCCGCGCCCAACCAGCAAGCGTGTTTCACTCGATACTTCCTCTGCAAATCGGCACTACTTTATCGCGCGGCGTGCTCACGTCGCCACCCGTCGTCGCTGTGCATGAATGGACATGAGCACACCAAACCCGGCCAACAGCGAGACTGCGGACGTGCCTCCGTAGCTCACCAGGGGCAGTGGCACGCCAACGACCGGCAGGATGCCGGAGATCATGCCGCCGTTGACCAGCACGTAGACGAAGAACGCCATGCTGATGGCGCCAGCCAGCAGGCGCGAATAGGTGTCCTTGGCATTGCTGGCAATCCACAGGCTGCGGCCGATGATGAAGGCATACAAAAGCAGCAGGAGCAGCACGCCGATCAAACCCCACTCCTCGGCAAACACCGAAAAGATGAAGTCGGTGGTGTGTTCGGGCAGGAACTCCAGGCGCGACTGCGTGCCATTGTGCCAACCCTTGCCCCACAGACCTCCCGAACCGACGGCTATCTTTGACTGGATGATGTGCCAGCCGAGGCCAAGCGGATCCGACTCCGGATCCAGCAGCGTGCGCACGCGGTTGCGCTGGTACTCGTGCATGAAGTGCCAGGCCACCGGCATCACCGATGCCGCGCTCACCACGACCAGGCCAATCCGCCACCAGGCAATGCCCGCCAGATACACCGCAAACAGGCCACTGGCCGCAACCAGCAATGCCGTTCCGAGATCGGGCTGCTCAGCGATCAGGAATGCGGGCACCGCAATCAACACCGACACCAGGCCCAGAGTCGACCAGTTCGGTGGCAAGGGGCGCAGATTGAGGGTCCAGGCAACCATCATTGGCATGGTCAGCTTGAGCAGTTCGGAGGGCTGGAAGCGCACGATGCGCAGATCAAGCCAGCGGTTTGCACCACGCCCCTCGCCGAGCAGGGTGACCAGAACCAGCAACAGCACGCTGCCGGCAAATAGCCATGGTGTCCAGTTGCGCAAGGTCGACGGCGGGATCCGGGAAATCACGATCATCAACACCGTGCCAAGCAACAGGCGCAACGCCTGCGCATAGGCCTGGTCGAGGTCCAGATCACTCGCGCTGTACTGGGTCGCCAGACCCACCAGGGCCAGCAGCAGCAAGGCCCCCGCCAGGGGCAGGTCGAAGCGCGGTCGACGCATCATAGACTTCAGTCGATAGCCCAGGTTGGCGAGCACACCATTCATGGGTGATCCGTCCCGGATGCAGGAGGCGACGGCGCCTGTCCTTCGCCGATCAACCAGGCATCCAGCATCTTGCGCGCCACCGGCGCGGCGTCACGCCCGCCACCGCGCCCGGCTTCAAGCGCCACGATCACCGAGATGCGCGGCGCCTCGGCCGGGGTGAATGCCTCGAACAGAACCTGGTGGCGTTCGATGGCCACCTGGGAAATGTGTTGCCAGGCTTCGGTTGTCCGCGAATAACGCTCCGCCGTGCCGCTCTTGCCAGCAATCACATAGGGAAAGCCGATACCCATGGTGCGTGCCGTTCCGGTGGGTCCATTGACCACCGCAATCATGCCTTCGCGAATGGCATGCCAATTGGCGGGATCACGAAAGATGGCGGGCTGGGCCTGGCTTTCCGCAACCGCCTCGGGTGCGTCGCCAATTCCCTGCTGGGTTGCGTGAAGCAGGCGCGGCCGGTGAGCGATGCCTCCTACGGACAGCGTCGCGACAGCACTCGCCAGTTGCACGGGTGTAACCACCCAGAAGCCCTGGCCAATGCCACTGATGACGGTCTCTCCGGGATACCAGGGTTTGCCAAACCTCGCCTGCTTCCACTCCTTTGACGGCAGCACGCCACTGCCTTCACCTTCCAGGTCAATACCCGTTGGCTGGCCGAATCCGAAACGTGCCAAGTAGGAAGCAAAGCGATCGATTCCCAACTCAAGCGCCAGTGCGTAGTAGTAGGTGTTCACGGACTGCGCAAGCGACTGCACCAGATCGACGCGGCCATGACCGCCTGCACGCACATCGCGATAGCCTCGTTGCTGGCCGGGAATGAAGAACTCGCCGGTCGACATGACCGTGTCCGAGGGCTTGCGCAGCCCCAGCTCCAGCCCGGCTGCGGCCACGAACGGCTTGATCGTCGATCCCGGTACATAGCTGCCACGCAAGGCCCGATCCAGCAGCGGCTTGTCCGGCGAATTCAGCAACGCGTTGTAGTCGGTCTGACTGATGCCGTTGACGAACAGGTTGGGATCGAAACTCGGCACGCTGATCATGGCCAGCACTTCGCCGTTGCGTGGATCAATCGCCACCGAGGCACCGGGACGGTCCGCAAACGCCAGTTCCCCGGCTTCCTGGATACGCACATCAACCGTCAGGTAAAGATTCCGACCGGGCTTGGGCGCCACACGCTCGAGCACGCGCAGCGGCCGACGGTCGGCATTGACTTCGACCAGCTCGTAGCCGGGCTCGCCGTGCAGAAGTTCTTCGTAGGAGCGCTCGATCCCCGTCTTGCCCACATGCGTCGTACCTGCATAGCGAGACGCGTCCAGGCGCTCGGCATCCGCAGCGTCGATTCGCCCGACGTATCCAACCAGATGCCCCAGCTTCTTGCCGCGCGGATAGAAACGGGTCAGGTAGGGCACCACATCGACACCGCGGAAACGCCATCGATTTACCGCAAATCGCGCGATCTCCTCTTCAGACAGCTTCAGGCGCAGGGGAATGCTCTGGTAGCTGCGTTTGGATTTGACCAGGGACCTGAAACGATCCAGGTCGTCTTCACTGATGCCGATGGTCAGTTTCAGGTCCGCCAGCAGCGACTCCATGTCCTGAACCTGCTCGGGAACCACCTCGAGGCGAAACGCGGCAATATTTTCCGCAAGCAGGATGCCATTGCGGTCATAGATCAATCCACGCGCAGGCGCCAAGGGCCGGGTAAGGATGCGGTTTTCATCCGAGCGCGACTGCAGCTCGCGGTGCTTGACCACCTGCAGGAACCAGAAGCGCGAAGCCAGCACGGACAAGGCAACCAGAATCAGCAGGAACCCGATGATTGCCCGTCGCACGAACACGGCGGATTCCTGTCTCGAATCCCGAATGGGCCTCGCCTTCATGTCGACTTCGCGCGAATTCGGGCGCGCAGGTCATCGAGCAGCAGAAACACAAACGGCCAC
The DNA here is from genome assembly GCA_004295005.1 of Gammaproteobacteria bacterium. Lineage (GTDB taxonomy): Bacteria > Pseudomonadota > Gammaproteobacteria > Xanthomonadales > Rhodanobacteraceae > Dokdonella. The sequence goes on along the minus strand of SHNG01000025.1, from coordinate 4,821 downwards.
GCCAACATGCCAACCACGGGCGCCACCCAGAAATCCAGCGGCGGCATGGGATCTCCCGCAAAGCCGCGGATCATCATCACGACCATGCGGTCATTCAGCAGCAGGGCAAGCACGGCCAGAGACTGCTGGCCGATCGGAAAGAAGCGCAAGCGCGAACGAAAGCGCAACACGATGAATACCAGCACGACGAGGCGAAGCGCCTGTTCGCCGAGCACCTGCCCGATCAGCAGGTCGCCGGCCAGCCCGATCAGGAAGGCGAATCCCAAACCAACCCGATGGGGTGCTTCGATTGCCCAATAGATCATGACGAGAGCAAGCCAGTAGGGCTTGAACGCCGCCAGCGCCAGCGGCAACGGCGTCAATTGCAGCAGGAAGGCAAAAATGATGCTGCCCGCAAAAATCAGGGCATGGGCCCGCCGCCGGTTGCTCATGGTTGACCGCCTGGCGCAGGGCTTGCGGAAACGTCCTCTACTGGCGTTTGCATGCCGGGTTCCGGTACTGGTGGCCCCATGGGTTGTGGTAGATCCTGCAACAACAGCACTTCGCCACTGCGATCGAGTGCGGCGGCAGGCCTCGCAATCGCAGCCGCGAACATTCCGCTTTCGTCATTGCTGATCTCAAGCACCTCGCCCACCGGAAACCCGGCTGGAAATCGCCCTCCGAGTCCGGACGTGACGAGGGCGTCGCCCACCTTGAGGTCGGCGCTGATCGGAATGTTGGGCAGTTGCAGGCGATCAATGGCACCGGTGCCATAGGCAATGGTGCGCAGGCCGGTACGTGCCACCATCACGGGAATCGCATGCGCAGGATCGGTGATCAACATCGCCACGGAAGTGTTGGGCATCACTTCCACCACCTGTCCCATCACACCGAATGCATCAAGCACCGGCTGGCCAACCACGATGGATTGTGCGCTGCCTGCATTGAGCACCACGCGATGGCGAAACGGATCAAGATCGATGTCGATCAGTTGTGCCAGCTGCACGCCCAGCCCGAGATCCCTCTGCACGTCGAGAAGTTGCTTGAGGCGATCATTCTGCGCCGTCAATGCCGACATGCGGTTGAGCCGGACCTGGGCAAGCAAAAGGGCTTCCTTGAGTGCCCGGTTTTCATCAACCAGGTGGCTTTGCGTGGCTATGGCCAATTTTCCGGCGCGGACTACTTCCGACGGCAACGCCGCAGCCCGGTACGCCGGTTCAACCACCAGGTTCGCCATGTTGCGCAAACCTTGCAGATAACCACCACGATGGTCGATCACCATGATGATCATGGCCGCGGCAAGGTAAACGATCAGGCGCAGGGTACTGACCGTACCCTCGGCAAACAGGGAAACCTTGTCAGGAGAGGTTACCGGCATGCGCGCAAATCACACGCGCTCACTCGGGAGCAAAGAAATCGCCGCCGTGCTGATCCACGAGTTCCAGCGCCCTTCCGCCGCCGCGCGCAACGCAGGTCAGGGGCTCATCCGCCACATGGACATGCAATCCGGTTTCCTCGGAAAGCAGGCGGTCAAGATCACGCAGCATGGCTCCACCACCGGTCAGCACGATTCCGCGCTCCGCCACGTCGGAACACAACTCGGGCGGCGTCTGTTCAAGCGCGCTGCGCACGGCACTGACGATGCCGGAAAGCGGTTCATGCAGGGCTTCGAGGATCTCATTGGAATTGACGGTAAACATGCGCGGAACGCCTTCGGCGAGATTGCGTCCCGACACTTCAATTTCCTTGACCTCGGTCTGCGGAAACGCGCAGCCGACTTCAATCTTGATTCGCTCGGCGGTTGATTCGCCAATCAGGGTGCCATGATTGCGTCGCACGTAATTGATGATGGCCTCGTCAAAGCGGTCGCCACCAATGCGAACCGATTGCGAATAGACGATGCCGTTCAACGAAATCACCGCAACTTCGGAAGTGCCGCCGCCGATGTCGAGCACCATGGAACCACGGGCTTCGCCAACCGGAATGCCCGCACCAATCGCCGCGGCCATCGGTTCTTCGACAAGAAACACGTCTCGCGCGCCTGCACTCTCTGCCGATTCCTTGATCGCGCGGCGCTCCACCTGGGTGGAACCGCAGGGAACGCACACCAGCACCCGAGGGCTGGGTCGGAACATGCGCGATCGATGCACCTTGCGGATGAACTGCTTGAGCATTTCCTCGGTCATCGAAAAATCGGCAATGACGCCATCCTTGAGCGGCCGGACCGTTACGATGTTGCCGGGTGTTCGACCCAGCATCTTTTTTGCATCCGATCCCACCGCCGCAATGCTGCGCGGGCCACCGGGGCCCCGGTCCTGGCGAATGGCCACGACAGACGGCTCATTGAGCACGATGCCCTGCCCACGGACATAGATGAGAGTGTTGGCCGTGCCGAGATCGATCGACAGGTCATTGGAGAAAAGACCGCGTAAACCTTTGAACATGAGCTGTGAGAGCCTGAATTGGGGGCTGCAAAGAACGCGACAGTGTAGAGACGGCCATGGTCGCAGGCAAGCCAAATGGCCGTTAAGAAGTGCTTGCGGATTGCTCAATCACTGCGCCGGAGAGACGCCGCAAGCTGCACCTGAAAGCGCGGGCGGGAAGCACGGAACATCAACAGGTGCGCGGGCCGGGAATCTCGGGCAAGATTCCACCCTTTGCATGCCATGGCTTGGCGAACCTGATCCGTCCCGCCAGCCCGCCAGCCATCTCGATCCCCAGGGGTTTTCTTCAATGTCGGCATTGATCTGCGGTTCCCTCGCTTACGACACCATCATGGTCTTTCCGGACCAGTTCAAGAACCACATTCTGCCGACCAAGGTGCATATCCTGAATGTGTCGTTCCTGGTTCCGCGCATGCGCCGGGAATTTGGTGGCTGCGCTGGAAATATCGCCTACAACCTGAAGCTTCTTGGTGGCGATCCGATACCGATGGCGACGGTTGGCCAGGACTTTGGCCCTTATCGCGATCATTTCGAGGAATTCGAAATTCGCCTCGATCAGGTCCGGGAAATCGGCGACTTGTTCACGCCACAGGCTTTTATCACCACCGACCTCGACAACAACCAGATCACCGCTTTCCACCCGGGCGCGATGATGCGCTCCTACGAAAACCATGTACGTGACGTCAGCGGGGTCTCGTTCGGCATTGTCAGCCCCGATGGTCGGGAGGGCATGCTGCAGAATGCGGCTGAATTTCTTGAATGTGGCATCCCCTTCATTTTCGATCCGGGTCAGGCCATGCCATTGTTCAACGGCGGCGAACTGCGCCATTTCATCGAGCAAGCCGACTACGTCACGGTCAATGACTACGAATCAAACCTGCTGCAGGAACGCACCGGCTGGAACGAATCCGAAATCGCCAGCCGCGTAAAGGCTTACATCACCACCTGTGGACCAAAGGGCGCGAAGATCCATGCTGACGGCAAGACCATCGATGTGCCTCCGGCCCACGAACGTCGCGTAACCGATCCGACGGGTTGCGGTGACGCATTCAGGGCTGGATTGATCCACGGCATCATGAAGGGCTACGACTGGATGACCATTGGCCGCATCGGAAATCTGATGGGCGCGCTCAAGGTCGAGCATCCGGGAACCCAGAACCAACGCTTCGCCTACGACGAATTCGCCGACCAGTTTCGCCAGCAGTTTGGCTACGCGCTGGAGTGACGCGATGCCAGGTTCGCCCTGCAAAGACGAAGCATCGCCTTGCGCGAACAAAGAACAACAAAAGAGTGGCGCTTTCATCGCAGCGACTTCAAGAGCCCTGCTTGCTCCACAATGCGCGGGAATTCCCGCGAGCGGAGCAAGCTCCGCTCTACCTGCCCGCGTAGAGCCGAGCTTGCTCGGCTGGATGCCTGGCATGGCGATTGGCGGAGCAAGCTCCGCTCTACGACCATCGCAAAGCGCACGCATTGTCCACGCCCCAATGAAAAACCCCGACCAGTTGCCTGATCGGGGTTTTCGGATAAAGCGCTCAGCGGTGACCTACTCTTGCATGGCTTGAGCCACACTACCATCGGCGCGGCTGCGTTTCACTTCCGAGTTCGGGATGGGATCGGGTGGGACCACAGCGCTATGTTCGCTGAGCAAGCGGTGGAGACAGCGCATTCGCGCCAGTCTCGCATTGTGTCTTGGGACGTAATAAGTCGTTTTGGCTCTCGCGGTCAACGTACCGTCGAGGAGTAGTAGTTATGCATTCCCATCGCGGATCAATTTCTTCTCGAAACCCCTACGAAGCGGGCTTTGATGCCCCCTAGTGAGGCTTTCTGAGAAGTGTGGCCATGGATGCCACTTTCACCCGCAAAAGGGACTTTGCATAAAACACGAAGCAACTTGGAGTTATATGGTCAAGCCGCACGGATCATTAGTAGTGGTTAGCTCGGCATTGCTGCGATACACACCCACCCTATCAACCACGTAGTCTTCATGGTTCCTTCAGGGGCCTTGTGGCCCGGGAGGTCTCATCTTGAGGCGCGCTTCCCGCTTAGATGCTTTCAGCGGTTATCGCTTCCGAATATAGCTACCCGGCAGTGCCACGGGCGTGACAACCGGAACACCAGGGATTCGTCCACTCCGGTCCTCTCGTACTAGGAGCAGCCCCTCTCAAACCTCCAACGCCCACGACAGATAGGGACCGAACTGTCTCACGACGTTCTGAACCCAGCTCGCGTACCACTTTAAATGGCGAACAGCCATACCCTTGGGACCGGCTACAGCCCCAGGATGTGATGAGCCGACATCGAGGTGCCAAACACCGCCGTCGATATGAACTCTTGGGCGGTATCAGCCTGTTATCCCCGGAGTACCTTTTATCCGTTGAGCGATGGCCCTTCCATACAG
>SHNG01000082.1:31629-35734 GCA_004295005.1 Gammaproteobacteria bacterium | reverse complement strand
CTCCTGCATGACTTCAATCGTCAAGTCACGCTCGGCCAGCAGCTTCTTCAAGCGCGAATTCTCCTGGCTCAGGCGCTTGAGCTCGACTACCTGGGTTGCCTCCATGCCGCCGTACTTGCGACGCCACAGATACAGCGTCTGCTCCGAGATCTTGTGCTTGCGCGCCGTTGCGGCAACGCCCTCAGAACGCGATTCACGCACAATCTCGACCACTTTTACATCACTGAATTTCGATTGCTTCATCATTCCTCCGATGGGGTTATCCTAAACCTCCCAACGGTTCGAAATCAGGGGCACACTCCAGGTGCATTATCGAGCCAGGCTATCCAGCTGCTGGCGGTGAATATCCTTCACCGATTGTTCCAAACAATCTTCAAGCACAGCCTTACCCTGCGATTGATCCCACCAATTTGGGCCGTAAAGGCGGAGCGCTAACATTCATAAGTGGGTCATGTACGCCAGCAGGCTGCAGCGATTCAAAGTACATTGACCTCCTTGCGCATGGCACCTGCCCCGGCGGGACTGCATCCCTGGTACCGCAGACAGCCGATGAGGCAAGCGCAGCGCCATCCGACAATGGTCCGTTGAATGTGCTAAACCGGCGTTGGCCCTTGATGCATCGAAAATATGCGTGGTGCGCACCTGGGCTGGACTTCGACGTAAGTGCTGGCCCCGACAATCCCTGCACCACCCCAAATTTCAAGCGTTTCATCGAACCAAGTACGCCCAAGCAGCATGACCAGTGTACCGAGGGCAACCCCTGCGCGCCGGGAAATGGCAACAAAGAGCAGGAAGAATTGGATTTCAAGGCAGGAAACATCGAGTTCAAGCGCTACTACAATTCTTTGAGAGAGTTGCGGTCGTACAGCTTCTTTGACGCCAATTGGAACCATTCATTCAGTCAACGAATTCTGGCAGGCGCAATTACCGACGACCACTACGCTTTGACCCCCAGCGCTACTTTGTTGTTAGTGCAGAACGAGCGAGGGCACGCGGAAACGTTCAAGCGGGTGAGTTCTGGCGTCTTCAGATCAGTGGTGCACCTTGACAAAGTTCTCTTCTATTCGTCTGGCAATGAATTCCCATGGGCAATTGCCTACCCGGGCAGCAAGATCGAGCGTTATGACAACTATGGACGCATACGCGAAATCGTATATCCAGACGACTACTCCAAGAATCTCAGCATCGCCTACGTTATTCCTGAAATAGATCCCCAAGATCCATCTGCGTCGCTGCACGACTGGAACTTCTATGTTGTCGATCATGTGTCGGATATTTCCGGCCGAGGCATTCGTTTTGTGTATGACGCGGAAACGCTTGTGTTTCCTCGGGTTTCGGAAGTTTTACCCATTGGTAGTACATCTCCACTCGCCACCTACACGTATGATTCCTTGGGGCGGCTCTGGAAAGTTCAGACGTCGACTGGATTTCGCGAGTACTGGTACGGGGAAGAATACAAAGTGGCAAATCCAGAACTGCAAAAGCTCTATCTGACCACAATCCTGGACGAAAACAGGGACAGCGGAACCTACACGTATGACCTGTACGGGCGGGTCACCTCGAGTATGCATGTGGGCAATGCAGGCAAAGTTCAGATCTACTATGCATCGGATTCACGAGTGCGAGTTACACGACAGGATGGCGTGATTTGGTTCGACTATCGAGCCAGTGATGCATTCCGACGAGCAAGCGGAGTCGAGGAACCCGATGGGTTCAGTTCGACCATACTGAACTCTGAGGCACCCGCAGAGTGCTCCTTGAGTGACGAGCGGATCTGCAAATCGATTGACAAGCGAGGCATCACGACGCGCTTTGAATACAACACGTTGTTTCGCACCGCGACGATCGAGGCTGATGGGCAGCCCGAATCGCGTCGTACGGAAATTGATCGATTCGGTTCATCCCACATGTATGGCGAAAGTGAGCGTCGTGTCAAAAACTCCGCGGGTGCTGCAGAGAAGGTTGTCTCCTATACAAGAAACGCGCGCGGGCAGGTGCTGTCGCGAACCGAGCTCGATCCCTTGCTGCCTGCTTCCGACTCGCGTATCACAACGTTTGCCTACTGCGAACAGGTAGACGTTGATGCAGCGGCTTGTCCAATGGTGGGCCTGCTCGTTTCGGTCGACGGTCCCCGGACTGACGTGTCCGATGTGACCAGTTTCACCTACCGTATGGCGGACGATTCGGGTTGCACTATCTCTGGGTACGACGATTTCGAGAACTGCAAATTCAGGAAATCCGATCTTTGGTATGTAACCAATGCGCTGGGTCAGATCAACGAATATTCGGCACGAGACGTCTACGGAAACCTTCGCCAGTCCGTGGATAGCAATGGAACGATTACTGATTTGACCTACAACACGCGCGGCTGGTTGCTTTCACGCACAGTTCGAGCCTTGGCCAGCGGCGTCTCTCACGCTGACGATGCCACCCTCTCCATCACCTACGATCCGGCTGGAAACGTGGTGCGCACGACTCGGCCGGATGGAACATTCCTGAGGTATACATATGATGGCGCGCGTCGGCTCATCAAGATCACAGATGCCGAGGGTAACTACATTGACTACTGCCCCAATGGGATTGGATCAACCGAGTGCCTGGATACTGCCGGCAATAGGCGAGTGGAGTATTTTCGGACTGCAAGCGGAGTTGTCAAACGCCTGATTCGCCGCACCTTCGGCGAACTGAGTCGATTGACCGAACTGAGAAATTCGGCGAACCAGTTGGTCACGAAGTACCCCATTCTTGGAGGCTATGATCCGAATGGCAATGCGACCTTGTCGGTGGATGGGTTGGGTGTAAAAACACATCAGGAATACGATCCGCTCAATCGCCTGAAAACCACAATTCAGGACTATCTCGGCAGCGAACCAGAAACCGCCAATGCCTCAATGGGCTACCAATACGACACGCGCAATAATCTGCGTCAGGTCACCGACCCGGACGGGCTCAATACTATTTACGACTACGACGGCCTCAATAACCTGACCGGCCTGCACAGCCCGGATACCGGCGATACCACATACACCTACGACTCGGCCGGCAATCGTGTCACTCAGACCGACGCACGCAACGTGACCAGCACCTACACCTACGATGCGCTCAATCGTCTGGTCACCATCGCGTATCCCACGACGGCCAAGAACTTGAGCTTTTCCTACGACCAGCCCGATTCAATCACTGGCTGCATCGGCTCGTATGCAGTCGGGCGCTTGACCCGGATGACGGACGAAACTGGCACCACCACCTATTGCTACGACCGCCGCGGCAATATCCTGCGCAAAGTTCAGGTTACAGCACTCGATACCCTGACGCTGACGTACGCCTGGACCCTGGCCGATCGCCTCGCTAGCATCACCTATCCGAGCGGGCGCATCATCAGTTATTCACGCAACGGAATTGGGCAAATCACCTCCGTAACCATGCAGCCATCAGCCGGCGCGACCGTGGAGGTCTTGATCAGTTCGGCGAGTTACTACCCCTTCGGCCCGCTCAACGTGCTTACCTACGGCAACGGTCGCAGTCTGGCCAAGACTTACGACGGTGATTACGCCATCGACTCGGTGGCCAGCTCCGATCCCAACGGCCTGGTGCTGGATTTCAGTACAGATGTGATGGGCAATATCATCAATGCCAGTGATACTGCGGGCGCCACAACGCCAACGCGCCAATATGCTTACGATGATCTCTATCGGTTGACCCAGGTCACCGACGGAATTGGCGCGATGCAGGAAGACTACGCCTACAGCAAGACCGGAGATCGCACGCGCAGGCAACTCGGCCCGCAGCGCGCGCAGGTGTACGCCTACGTGAATGGAACGCACCATCTGGACAACATCGATGGCAATGCCCGTAGCTACGACGCCAATGGCAACACCACGCTCAATCCCGATACGCTTTCAAGCGGATTCATCTACGATGACCGCAATCGCCTTGAAGCAATGAGCGGTTCACCGCATGGCTTGTATCGCTACAACGCACGCGGGGAACGGCTCATCAAGCAGTGGGGATTCATGAATTTCGGACTCAAGGAGCGGGTCAGCAGCTACGACGAGCAAGGCAAACTCGTTGCGTACCTTGACTATGAATACGACAATCGTGGCAG
>SHNG01000082.1:0-31619 GCA_004295005.1 Gammaproteobacteria bacterium | reverse complement strand
CCGGTGGCCATGCTCAGCAAAGGCAAGATCAGCTACCTGGAAACCGATCACCTCGGCACCCCGCGCTTGGCAGTGGATTCGGTAACCCATGCCGAACAATGGTCGTGGGATTTCTTTGCGGATGCCTTTGGTGCCAACGACGCCATCGTCAATGACGGGAGTGTCGATCTTCCCCTGCGCTACCCCGGCCAGCAGTACGATGCCGAATCGGGGCTGCACTACAACTACTTCCGGGATTATGAGCCGGGGACCGGGCGGTATATGGAGAGTGATCCGATTGGGTTGGGTGGTGGTATCAACTCTTTCGCTTATGTGGATGGGTCTCCCATCTACGCAGCAGACCCATTCGGACTTTCGCCAAGGGTGCAAGGCTGGTGGATCGCACCACCGCGCTTCAACTTGGTTCGTGGTGGACTCGATGGGCTCCAGCTAGTTCCAATCCATTGGTCGTGGTGGGGATATTTGGCATTCTTGCGAATCTATGGTCATGCCGACGGCTTCGTGAACATCGACGTTGGTTGCACAGCCGAGCGCGAAGACGAATGCGGTCAGAAATCAAGTAAGGACTGGGAGATTCACTCGAAGATCAATATCCGGTACTCAGGCTACTTCGACTGGGGGCCGAACTTGTACGCAACGCTTGTTGGAGCGCGTGCAGGCTTTGTTGGTGCCTTGGGTGCCAATGCTGCGATTGGAGGAGCGGCGGCACTGCAAGCCGAGTACCAGATGCTTCAAAGAGCAAACGAGAAAGCTGGGCCCATCATCAAACAGCTTTTGCAGAACGGCCCGACTGCAATGTGCCTTCTTCATGCGAATGCACAGTGAGGCCCGGCGTAGCAATGAATGCAAGATTCGTTTGCCTATGTCCAAGCTGTAGTAAACAGGCAGCTTCAGCGTGGCGCATTCTTTTTCTGGGGCCGATGGCAAGTTTTAGGTGTCCGCATTGCAGAACCAGCTTGGGGATTTCGCGCGGCTTGGCCTTTGCTGCGGTTGCTCTTGAAACTTTGGCGTTCCCCATCGGCGCCGTGGTTGCCATGTGGATGACTGGAAGCTTCTCTGGGTTTGGGGCGCTAACGCTCGCCTCTATCGCTGGTGGAGCTATCGCGAGTATCCCGGTTGCATTTTGGTTGTTGCTGTCGGCAAAGTTGGTGGCACGATAGCTCGATCAAAGAGGGGTCAAAGAGGTCTTGTATTGCGACATCAAGAGCTGGTCCCGCTTCTCTTGACCGTGGCGTAGCCCGGATGCAGCGCAGCGCAATCCGGGATAGATTTCGCTTCTGGTCACTCGAAGAATGCACTGGTCTTGGTGCGAGTCCGTTCATGGTTCCCTTCGACAAGCTCAGGACAGGCTCTGGCTCACCACGAACGGTGGGAGTGAGAGCCGTTCATGGTTGCCTTCGACTGGCCTTCGACTGGCCCAGGGCAGGCTTGGGCTCACCACGAACGGAATCAGTTCAATCAAAGCTCATGATCAAAGGGGCCGCCATTTCGCCGCCGGGGTCAAGCAGGCCACAATGATCTCTTTCGAGAACGGGCGAGACTGGTAAACGCCTCGTTCGCCAGGGGTCGGCTCCTGGGTGTTCCTGGTTGGTGCCTTTTCTTCGGACCGATTGAAAGTTTAGGTTTTGGTTAGGCCGTCTTCTTCCTGGGGCTCTGGAAATGGTAGGCGGTGTTGGGTGGCCGGTAGTTGTTTGCGCTGTGCGGTCGCCGCTGATTGTAGAGCTTGCGCCAGCGACCGCTGACGATGCGTGCTTCGATCACACTGTAAAACACTTCCGCGTCGAGAACTTCGTTGCGATAGGTTCCGTTGAAGCTTTCGCTTGAACCATTCTGCCACGGTCGGCCCGGTTCGATGTAGGCCGTCTCCAGGCCGCGCTCAGCAAGCCATTCTTTCAACGCGTTGGCGACGAATTCCGGGCCGTTGTCCGAGCGCAGATAGCGAGGCTTTCCATAGCGACGAAACAAGCGCAACAGAACCGCTTTCACATCATTTGCCGTGAAGGAGCGGGCAATCTCGATCGCCAACGCGTAACCGCTGGCTTCGTCCTTGACCAGCAATCCCCGAAACGTCTCGCCGTTGACCAGCGCATCGTGCACGAAGTCATAACACCACACCTCATTGGGCTGCATGGCAAGCGGATTCAAACGCTCACCGGTTTGCATCTTCCGCCTTGTCGCACGCGTGGGGCATTGCAGACCTGCTCGACGCCAGAGCCTCAACAGCCGCTTGCGGCTCACCGTTGCGCCGACCATCGCGAGCCGTCCCATGACAAGGCGATGACCCCAACGCGGATGATGGCGAACGATCGGGCGCAGGCGCCGCAGTAGCTGCGCATCCTTACCCGGCTGCCGACGTTGATACGCCAGCATCGACCGCGACACCTGAAATACCCTGCATGCCTTGGTTCGAGACATGCCCCGCCTCTGCGCGTATCGGACTTGGGCCAAGCGACCCGATACGCTCACCATTTTTTTGCCGCAACCTCCTGCATGACTTCAATCGTCAAGTCACGCTCGGCCAGCAGCTTCTTCAAGCGCGAATTCTCCTGGCTCAGGCGCTTGAGCTCGACTACCTGGGTTGCCTCCATGCCGCCGTACTTGCGACGCCACAGATACAGCGTCTGCTCCGAGATCTTGTGCTTGCGCGCCGTTGCGGCAACGCCCTCAGAACGCGATTCACGCACAATCTCGACCACTTTTACATCACTGAATTTCGATTGCTTCATCATTCCTCCGATGGGGTTATCCTAAACCTCCCAACGGTTCGAAATCAGGGGCACACTCCATGATGGCTTCGCTGCTTTGCCGTGCAGGTTTGCGCAAGTAGGTTCTTCTGCTGCAAGCGGTGCGAAGTCATCGCGTCTGAATGGTCACCTTGGAGATATCTGCAGGATCGTCCAGCGGCAGCAGGCCGCGTGTCATCAGCCACGCTTGGGTCTCGCCTGCATCCTGCTCGAACCAGGCGCGTGTGGAACCCAGGCGGAAGCTGTAGCCCCAGGCGTCCATGTCCTGCATCAGGCGCGTTTTTCCGACGCCGGGAAGCTGATCGGCCAGCATGATTTGCAGGTAGCAGGCCGCATCTTCTTCGGCGATGGAGTCGCTGGCATCGGTATGCACCTGCGCACGTCGTTCCTTCGGCATCACGATCAGGTGACAGGCTTCGTGAAGCACTGAATGCACCGGCGTATCCGCACGGGCGAAAACCTGTGAACCGATCAGGCCCGCCTCGCATTCGCCCCAGTAGCTGCCGGGAATGGGTTCACCTTCCGCGACGAGGGCCAGCTCAAGACCGTAGCATGAGAGCAGCGCACGGACTCTGGCCGCTTCGATGTCGGCAAGGCGCAGCACGCAAGTTCAGCCTTCGCTGGCGAGGGCAGCGCCTTTTTCCGGAAGTGCCACGGACAGTTCGAGCACCTCGTGTTCGCCATCGCGTTCGACATTGATGATGACCGCGTCCGGATCGACGTTCACGTATTTCTTGATGACCTCAAGCAGTTCGCGACGCAGGGTCGGCAGGTAGTCCGGGCTGCCGCGTTGTGCGCGTTCCTGCGCAACGATGATGCGCAGTCGTTCCTTGGCGACGTTGGCGGTGTTCTTCGGCTTGCTCTTGAAAAAGTCGAGGATACCCATGGTCAGCCTCCGAAGATGCGCGAGAACAGTCCCTTCTTCTGCGCTTCGGTAAAGCGCAGGGGGCGTGACTCGCCGAGCAGGCGGGCAACCGCATCGTCATAGGCGTGCCCGGCATTTGAACTTTCATCGAGGATGACCGGAACGCCGGCGTTGGACGCAGCCAGCACGCCTTCGGATTCCGGAATGACGCCGACCACGTCGATACCGAGGATTTCCTGCACGTCGGCGATGCTCATCATGTCGCCGGATTCCACCCGGTTCGGGTTGTAGCGGGTCAGCAGCAGGTGTTGTTCCACGGCGCCATTGCCAAGCTCCGCACGGCGCGTCTTGCTGGCCAGCAAGCCGAGGATGCGGTCCGAATCGCGCACGCTGGAAACTTCCGGATTGACCACCACCACGGCGCGATCGGCAAAGTACATGGCCAGGGCAGCACCCTTTTCGATGCCAGCCGGCGAATCGCAGATGATGTAGTCGAAGCCTTCTTCGCGCAGGCCGTCGAGTACCTTTTCCACGCCTTCCTTGGTCAACGCATCCTTGTCGCGGGTTTGTGACGCGGCGAGCACGAACAGGCTTTCGTGGCGCTTGTCCTTGATCAGCGCCTGCTTGAGCGTGCATTCGCCATTGATGACATTGACGAAGTCATAGACCACGCGACGTTCGCAGCCCATGATCAGGTCGAGGTTGCGCAGGCCGACATCGAAATCGATGACGGCAACCTTCTTGTCGCGCCTGGCCAGGCCCACTGCCAGCGACGCGCTGGTTGTGGTCTTGCCGACGCCGCCTTTTCCGGATGTGACAACAATGATCTCGGTCAACGTTCGCTCTCCCATTCGGCTCTTGTGTTCCGCATTCAGCCGAGCCTGGCCAGATGCAGTTTTTCCCCCTCCAGCCAGGCTTGCACGGGCTGGCCGCGCAGGTCGGACGGAAGATCCTCGAATACCCGGTACTGGCCCGCGATGGAAACCAGTTCGGCATGAAATTCCTGACAGTAAATGCGCGCGCCGGCATCGCCTTGGGCGCCGGCCAAAGCGCGACCACGCAGCGGGCCATAGACATGGATTGATCCGTCGGCAATGACTTCAGCGCCGTTGGCGACCAGGTTGGTGACGATGAGATCACCATCACGCGCATACACCTGCTGGCCGGAGCGCACCGGCTTGTCCTGGTGCAGGCTGCGCATGGGCGTGCGCCTGTTGACGGGTGCGGATGCAGGAACCGGCGGCTCGGGAGCCGGACTTGCGGCTGGAGGTGCAACGGCCGGTTCCCCGGAACGTTCGAATGCGGTCCTGAACTTTGCAAACAGCGGAAGATCCAGCGAAACCGCCAGCGCCTCGTTTTCGCTGGTGCCGTACGACAATCCGACCGGCAACATGCCGCATGCGCGGATGCGCTCGATCAACTCACGGACCACGGATGGCTCGGGAAGACTCGACAAGTGGCTCAAGTCGATCACCACCGGCGCGCGCAGGAACAACTGCGGCGCACTGTGCACCTTGTCAGCCAGTTCTTGCGCAATGCCGGGTGAATCCAGTCGCTTGATGCGCAGGTTGGCGATGCCAACCTGACCGAACTTGAGTTCGGCAGCGGGTTCCAGAAGATTCCTTGATGAGGTCATCGTCAGCCGTCAGCCTGCACTGGCGCGGGCTTCGCGCGCGTCCGGATTGCGCCGGATGCGCTCGGCCGTCCAGGCCAGATCCGGGAGTCCGCCAGCGGCATTCTCCAGATACGTGTCCTGCACGAATTCATGGCTGCACAGCGTTTTCGCCAGCAGGCTGACTGGGCGACCGACGCCAATCATGAGTTGCTGGCCCACTTCCTGGAATCCATAGGTGCCGTGGAACAGGACGGTGGCATCGTCGCGCGGTTCGAGAAACACCTCGCAGGTGAGCAAGGGAACCCGCAGTTCGGCATAGCTGGTGACATCGCAGTAGAAGATCCTGCCAAGGCCATGCCGTCGATAGGACTCGGCGATGACGATGCGGTCGATATAGAGGAAATGCGGGTAGCGCTCGCGGAACCAAAGGAAATTCGGGCTCGAGTAGCTTGATGTCTCGCGCAGGGCGATCAGGAATCCGGCGATGACACCGTCGATTTCCGCGACGCGGAAATACTCGGCATGGGTGAAAAACCAGCGCACGCCGGCAGAATCGAGGGGAAGGATGCGCGGTCCGACGGCGTTGTTGAGGGCGAGCACGGAGTCGAGCTCGTGCTCACGCACGTCGCGGATAACCAGGGTCATGCGAAATGTGGCTCCATCGGTTGTTGCAGGTGCCGAATCGTTCGGCGCGAATCCGGGGATTATCGCATGGGCCTGCCAGGCACACATTAAAAAGGCGTAGGACCCGGCCGGGCAAATCTGTTTCTTGCAGGGAATGACTTAGGACAGGTTGCCAGCGGCCAACTCCAGCCTATGATGCCGGCATGCCTGCGTCTGCCTTCAACCATATCCAACTGTTGCGCTATGCCAGCCTGTTCACCTATGCGTGCGTGGGCATTCCGCTGTTGCAGTTCGAAACGGTGATCGCGGAGATGCTCGAGCGTGGACGCCCGGCTTACTTCTACGATTTGTGGCTGGGCTGCTACCTGGCATTCGGCCTGGTGTTCTGGTTTCTCACCCATGACATGGGCGCGCGCAATCCGTCCTGGTTGCGGCGGCTGGTGCAGGTCCTGCTGTTGCTGGTGCTCAATCTGCTGGCGATTGCCGTCGGCTGGCTCAGCCAAAGCGGGCTCTGCGCGTTGTTGCTGGTGGTGGTTTCCGTGGCGCTGCCCTGGATTCTCAATCTCCAGGTTGGCGTGGCTTGGATGGTGCTGCAGAACTTTTCCCTGTTGCCCCTGTTTGCGAGCTGGCCCAACTACTCGTTGAGCCAGGCCATCTGGCAAGCGGCCATGTACCTGGGCATTTCCACGACCACTTTCGTTACCTCCATGATTGCCTGGCAACAGGCAGAAGCGCGCGAGGAGCAGCGTCGTCTCAATGCGGAATTGCGTGCGACGCGGGCCCTGCTGGCCGAATCCAGCCGGCTCGGCGAGCGCATGCGGATTTCGCGCGAACTCCACGACCTGGTAGGCCATCACCTCACGGCCTTGAGCCTGAACCTGGAAGTGGCCAGCCATCTGGTCAGCGGGCAGGCGCAGGAGCACGTTCGCCAGGCGCAATCGGTTGCCCGCCTGCTGCTTTCCGATGTGCGCGAGGTGGTCAGTCAACTGCGCGAAGACGACAGCATCGACTTGACCGCAGCCTTGCATACCCTTGTTGAAGGCGTGCCCGGCTTGCAGATCCACCTGGACCTGCCGGCGCGATTCACCGTGGACGATCCGCGTCGCGCGCAACTGTTGTTGCGCTGCGCACAGGAAATCATCACCAATACCGTGCGCCATGCCGGTGCACGCAATCTCTGGCTGGCCTTCGAGCGCACCAGCGACCGTCGGTTGGCCATCCATGCGCGCGACGATGGTCACGGTTCCGCGCAACTCAAGCATGGCAACGGTCTGAGCGGCATGCAGGAGCGACTTTCACAGTTTGGCGGTCAACTGGACATCGCCACCGCAAAGGATCAAGGATTCGCGCTTGATGCCTGGCTGCCAATGGAGGCAACGCAATGATTTCGGTTTGTCTTGTGGATGACCAGACCCTGGTTCGCCAGGGCATTCGCTCACTGCTGGAATTGTCCGATTCGATCCGGGTGGTCGCCGAAGCGGTTGACGGGGCCCAGGCAGTCCAGATGATTCCGCAGGTCAAGCCCGATGTGGTCCTGCTCGACATGCGCATGCCCGGCATGTCCGGGCTTGATGTGCTCAATGCACTGGGCAAGGACGGGCGCCTGCCGCCGACCATCATCCTTACCACCTTCGATGATGAGCAGCTTGTTTTGGCAGGACTCAAGGCCGGAGCCCGCGGCTACCTGCTCAAGGATGTGTCACTTGATCAACTGGTGGATGCGGTCAAGGTGGTTGCGGAAGGTGGTTCGCTGGTGGCTCCGATGGTCACCCAGCGGCTGTTGTCCGGGTTGGAGCGCATGCACAACGATTTCACCAGCCTGGACCAACCCGATCCCTTGACCGAGCGCGAAACCGAGATCCTGCGCCTGATGGCCGGAGGCTACAGCAACAAGGAAATCGCCAATTCCCTGGGGGTGGCGGAGGGGACCGTGAAGAATCACGTATCCAACATCCTGTCCAAACTGGGTGTCCGCGACCGTACCCGGGCCGTCCTCAAGGCCTTTGAATTGGGTATTGTCTAATCAATTCAGGCGTTTTCAGGGGTCGGGTTGGTTGCGACCGTGCCCGTGCTGCTTATGCTGAAGAGGCCGGTTGCCGCCCCGGAGCGTAGCCATTCCTGCCCTTAGTCAAGTACCATGCGGGGTCAGATCGAAGGGGGTCCGGGAGGATCCCCGGTTAGGCTCATAGCATCGGGCCTGGCGCTTGCCATCAGCGCAGCTGGGGGCCGTCCAGGCAATATTCCGGTGGTTCATCCAGTCCTGGAGATGTGTGGAATGACGCGTTTACTTGAATTGCTGGTATCCCTGCTGATTGTGGCTGCACTCGTGATTCTGGTCGGTGTGCTGCTGCCCAGTCACGGACACCTTGAGCGCTCGGTTGACGTGCCCAATCCGATTCGACAGATTTACGACTCCCTGAACACGATGCGCCGATTCCCGGATTGGTCGCCCGAGCGCCGCCTGGATCCGCTCGTGACCATGAAGTATTCCGGTGAGCGTTTGGGCCCCGGAGCCAGGGTGGAGTGGTCTGGCAACGAATCGGTGGGCAAGGGCAGCCTGACCATTGCCTCGTCGATCCAGGATGAGCAGGTCAAGATGGACCTGGACAATGATTTTGCCGGGGTCAACAAGACCTACACCATCGACCTCATCCCCGCGGAAAACGGCAAGACCACCAAGATTGTCTGGAGCTATGACGTCGATTACGGCTGGGATCTGTTTGCACGCTACGCAGGCCTTTACATCCATGGCAAGCCCGATGCCAACGTGCAGACTGCGCTGGCCAGTGTATCGGCCATGCTGGCCTCATTCCCGAACGTGGATTACAAGGACCAGGACATCCAGGTTTCAGAGGTGACGGGCGTGCCGGTTCTGGTGTTGCCGACCAAGTCGCCACGCACCCTGGATGAAGTGGCAGAGGCCACCGCGCAGGCGGTGACCCGAATCCAGGCCGTGATGAGCAGGGCGGGACTCACCCAGAATGGTCCGGTGCGCATCGTGACCAGCAACTGGGGCGATGACAGCTATGCCTTTGATGTGGCTGTTCCGGTGAACTCCACCAGTTTCTCCCTCGACGGATCGACCCAGCAGATCACGGCACCCGTGCAAACCGACATGGTGGGTGATCTGGACGCCCAGCCTGCCGAACTCACCCTCGGGCAGCGCGACGATGAGGGGCAGCTCTACGTTGCCGACAATGTGCGTGCGAGGATCACCTACAGCGGTCCCGTGTTGACCACCGAATACACGGGAAGCCCGGCAGCGTTGCCGCTGCTCAGGTTGCAGCTCAAGGCGTTTGCCGAGACCCACGGGTATTTCTACAGCGAAATGAACGGTGGCCGCTTCTGGGATGAGGTAACCGCGACCAGCGAAGAAGGCGAGGAGACGTTCAAGGTTTACCTGCCCGTCGAACCCTGACGCAACCGGTTGCAACAATTGACGGGCAGGCCGAATGGTCTGCCCGTTTTGTTTTTCAGTGCGATGGATCCTGCGCGCAAGCCACCTGAGTCATCCAGCCCATGAAGGTGGCCTACTCGTTTTCCTCGTAGGAAACGCGGGTGATCAGGAAGATGTGCACGCCACCGGGCGTGCTTACCTCGAACTCGTCGCCGACCTTCTTTCTCAGTGCGGCCCGTGCCATCGGTGCATCGATGCTGATCCAGCCGCGTTCCGTGTCCAGTTCGTCGGCTCCGACAACGCGATAGTCGTGTACGGATCCATCAAGCGACTCCACCGAAAACCAGGCTCCGAAGAAAATCGCTTGCCGGTCGCGTGGCAATTCGGTTGCCGCGCGCAGGCTTGGAATGCGTTTGCCGAGGTAACGGATCCTGCGGTCAATCTCGCCCAGCTGCTTCTTGCGATAGATGTACTCGGCGTTTTCCGAGCGGTCGCCTTCGGCCGCCGCTGCGCTCAACGCCGCGACCACTTCCGGCCGCCGCACACGCCACAACTCATCTAGCTCGCCTTGCAGGCGGGCAAGACCCGCCGCGGTGATCAGGGTTGATGAGGCTTCACCGGGAGCGCGCCAGCGGCTCATGCGGCTGCGTCAACGGCCCTTGAAAATGCCGCCGAGCACGCCGCGCATGATGGAGCGGCTGATCTGGCCACCCGCGTTGCGCGCGGCGGATTTCGCCAAGGCCTCGAGCATGCCCTGGCGACGACGCGTACCAAACAGCATGTCGCGCACACCACCCATGAACCCGCCGCCACTTTCCGCCTGACCCGATTTTTCCGATTTTTCTTCAGCCTTTGCCGGTTCCCTTGACGTGCTTTCAGCACTTGTCGCTTCGGTGCGGGAAGTCAGCTTTTCCGCCGCCGATTCACGATCGATCATGGTGTCGTACTTGCTGCCGAAGGGAGAGCGCGATCGGATGGTGTTGCGTTCTTCCTCGGTGATCGTGCCGATGCGGCAACCGGGCGAGGTAATCAGGCAGCGTTGCACCGGCAACGGAACGCCCTTGTCCTGCAAGGTGGTGACGAGAGCCTCGCCGACACCGAGTTGGGTGATCACTTCGGTGACGTTGACCAGGGGATTGGGTGGAAAGGTTTCGGCGGCCGCGCGTACCGCTTTCTGGTCCCTTGGCGTGTAAGCGCGCAGGGCGTGCTGGATGCGGTTGCCCATCTGGCCAAGGATGTCCTGGGGCACGTCGTCCGGATTCTGTGAGCAGAAATAGACGCCCACGCCCTTGGAGCGGATGAGTCGCACCACCTGTTCGACACGCTGCAAGAGCGCCGGCGGTGCGTCATCGAACAGCAGATGGGCCTCGTCAAAGAAGAAAACCAATTTTGGCTTGTCGAGGTCGCCGGCTTCAGGCAGTTCCTCGAACAGCTCCGACAGCATCCAGAGCAGGAACGTTGAATAGAGTTTGGGTTTGAGGATGAGTTGATCGGCCGCGAGCACATTGATGATTCCGCGCCCCGACATGTCCTGGCGCATGAAGTCGGCCAGCGCCAATGCCGGTTCGCCAAAGAACTGGTCGGCGCCCGCCTGCTCAAGGGAAAGCAGGCCGCGCTGGATTGCTGCCAGCGATGCGCTGTTGATCAGTCCATAGGCTTTGGATATGGCCTTGGTGTTTTCTGCTGCGAAATTCAGCATGGAACGCAGATCCTTGAGGTCGAGCAGGAGCAAGCCTTCCTCGTCGGCCACCTTGAACACCACCTCGAGCACGCCTTGCTGGGTATCGTTGAGTTCCAGCATGCGCCCAAGCAGGTGCGGCCCCATTTCGGAAATCGTGGTACGCACCGGATGGCCAAGCTTGCCGTAGATGTCCCAGAACACGACCGGGTTTGCGGTCGGAGTCCAGTCGATGCCGAGCTTGTCGATACGCTCCTGGACATGCTTGTTCATGGCGCCGGCCTGGGCCATGCCGGCAATGTCGCCCTTGACGTCGGCGAGAAAAACCGGAACACCGAGCTTCGAGAAGCCTTCCGCCATGACCATGAGGCTGACGGTCTTGCCGGTTCCGGTCGCGCCGGCCACCATGCCGTGACGGTTTGCGTAGCGGGCGTGCAACCAGACCGGCTGGTCGCTCTTGCCAATCAGGATCTCGTTCACGCTGACTCCTTGGAAATTCGTTGGACTCGGGAAAAGCCGGATTGTAGTCGAGGCGCCCGAGCTTGGTTTGCCGCCAATTGCCCTGCTCGGTTAACGTGAGCGGCATCTCCTTGCGGAAATCGGTTTGATGTACAGAAAAATTTGCATTGTCGCGTGGCTGGTGGTGCTCGTGGTTTCGGGTTGCGCCTCGGTTCCCTCCGGATCGCGCACAACGGCTGCGGCAAAAGTTGACGAGGCGGCTGTCAATGCCCTGTATGCGGAGCTTGAGCAAGCCGGTGCGCGCTACGAAGCGGGGATGAAATCCATCGGTCCTGCCGATGCCGCAACCTCGGAGACCAACGCTGCGCTTGGACAATTGCAGGAATCCGCGGCCAAGTGTGCGGTTACCACAGGCTGCGACAGCGGACGATTCCTGTCGGCATACGACCGTTTGCTGAGACTCGACACAACGGACGCCGCTGCGCAAGACATCGAGGTTGCAAGCGTAGACGCGGATGCGGCTGGCGAGGCTGGCGAATCCTCGCCCGTTGTTGCGGCGTTGCCGGCGATGGAGCGCACCATCACCCTGCTCAAGGGGCGTGAGTTGGCGGAAATCCTCACCATCAATGATGCGGTCAAGGCAGGGCTGGAGCAATGGCTCACCCAATATCGGCCCAATTTGATGACGACCTACGTCAACTACCAGTTCATGCGCTTCCAAATGTGGCCGCAGTACCACGAAGCCGGTTTGCCGGAGGCTCTCCTGTTCGGCATGTTGGCAAAGGAGTCGGGTGGTCGCGTGCATGCCGTATCCCGATCAGGCGCGTCCGGCCCCCTGCAATTCATGTATGCCACCGGCCTTCGTTTTGGGCTCGGCAATCAGGGTGGATTCGACCAACGCTTCGACCCGGCACTTTCAGCACGCGCAAATGCGGCTTACATCAATGAACAGTTGGCCATATTCAACGGCAACCTGGAGCTGGTGATCGCCGCCTACAACGGTGGCGAAGGGCGCATGCGGCGCCTGGCCGGACGCAGCGGAAATTCGAGTTTCTGGGATCCAGCCATCTATTCAAACCTTCCGGATGAAACCCGCGACTATGTTCCGATGGTGCTCGCAGCCGCGTGGCTGTTTCTGCATCCGGAGCGCTACAACCTTGAATTTCCGCAAGTTGATGGCCGTGCCGGGGAGATCGTGTTGGCTCAGGATGCGTCGATCGCCGAGCTGGCTGTGTGTTTCGGCAATGCGGGTGGGATGAATGACGGCTGGTTCCGGGTATTGCGCAACCTCAACCCGGCCCTGGATTCACAGGAACAGGTAAAGGCAGGGAGCCGACTGCGGGTTCCCGCACAGCTGGAGACTGTCTATGCAGGCAGGTGTGCCGGAGGCCAATGGGCTGACCTGGCCGAAGACCTCAGCCGCGCTACCCGCGTTTCGACGCGCGGTTCAGGCGCGCGTTCTTCTGTTGCCCACAGCGCTGCAAAACTCTACAAGGTGCGCAAGGGCGACAACCTGGCAAAAATTGCCCGCGAGCACGGTTGTTCCGGGCCGCGCGACATTGCCCAGATCAACGGAATCAAGGCGCCGCAGTATCGGATCCGCACGGGTCAGACCTTGCGCATCCCGGCCTGCCACAAGCGTTGAGTCGGTCCGTTCAGAAGCGGTTCGTCGCGCTCCTTGTCGGCTGCCCATGTGACCATGTACCTGTTCCAACGGCGGCGATGAAACAAGAAAAGCGCAGCCAGGCTGCGCTTTTCCTGTTCTCATGAGGCTGGAGTGGAGCGCGGAACTATTTCGGTTCAGGCTGCCTGGGGATGATCGGCAAAATACTGGGATACATCCTTGGCCTGTACCGATTCCCTGAGCGTACGCAGCGTGCGCATCACCTGACGGTGCAGTTCCTGCTGGTCCGCGTAGGGTGAATCCTTGGTTTCGTGATAGCTCACCGCCAGCCACAAGGCCAAGCCGCGCATGCGCACCTGCAGGCTGTCGGATTTCATGCGTTCCATGCCGATCGCGGTGCCGGTACCCCAAGGGGCATATTTTTCATCCGGCGGCGTGGCATACAGGTGCGGATATTCGCACTTGGTTGCGTTGGAGTACTCGCGCATGGCGAGTGCCGCCAGTTGGCGCGTGGCGGTTGGATTCAACTGTTCGAGCACTTTTTCGATTTCCTTGAACTGGCGACGCAGCTGGACGCCGCGGGTCAGGGCAATCAATCGGGTCAACATTCGCATGGATTTTTCCCCCTGGAAAACGCAGCCTTCCGTCTGAGCGACCGGAGACTGACAAAGAATGTAATGTTCTGACAATTCTAGACCCATTTTCGGGGTCAATGCACCGCCTGGTTCACACTTTTCTGGTCAGAAATTGCAACGGCTGGGTTTGCGTCCACAGATCAGCTGCGGCGGGTGCCTACCGGCTGACCCACCCGGACCACTTGTTCAGCTTCAAGTGCCGAATCCAGGGTATTGCCCTTGGCTGGCAGCAGGACAATCACCGTCGAGCCCATGTTGAAGCGGCCCAGTTCCTCGCCCCGAGCGAGGCGAATGGCGCGCTGGCGAAGATCGGTGCTGTGCGGGGAATGGGCGTAGGGGGGGATTTCCAGTCCCGACCATACCGTTGAAACACTGGAAACCAGCAAGGCGCCGACCAGCACCACGACAAACGGCCCGGCCTCGCCCTCGAAGTGGCAGACCAGGCGCTCATTGCGTGCGAAAAGTCGTGGAATGGCCGCCACTGGCCGCGGTGCCACGCTGAACAGCCGGCCCGGAATGTGGACGGTCGAAACCAGCGTGCCGGTGGCGGGCATGTGGACCCGGTGGTAATCGCGGGGAGACAGGTAAACCGTCATGAAACTGCCATCCGCATAGGGTTCCGCCGCGCCGGCATCACCCAGCAGTTCTGCGGTGGAAAAATCCTGGCCCTTGGCCTGGAATATGCGCCCGGTGCGTATGGGGCCGGCCTGGCTGATGCGACCGTCGGCCGGGCACAGCAGGGCATCGGGCGCGGCATCGAAACTGCGCGCGCCTGGCCTCAAGGCGCGGGTGAAGAAGGCATTGAAATGCGGGTAGCTGTCCAGATCCGTCTCTGCCGCTTCACTCAGGTCGATATTGAAGCGCCGGACAATCTGCCGGATCAGCAGGTTCTTCCAGGGACGGAATGTCCAGCGCGTCGCATGGAAAACGATGCGGGACAGCAGCCGGTGCGGGAGGATGTATTGAAGCAGGATCGCCGGCGACATCAGGAGGAACCCATCAGGGTCAACAGGTCGGTCGCAATCGCGGCGGCCTTGAAGGGCGGGCGGAACATGCCCGCACGACGCCCTTGCGGATCAATGATCAGGGCCGATGCACTGTGATCGACCGAATAACCACCGGAACCATCGGCGCTGCGCGCATAAAGCACGCCCAGCGAACGGGTCAGGCCCTGCAGTTGCTCGTCGGCACCGGTTGCCGCGATGAATTCGGGATTGAAAAACTCCACGTAGCGGCCCAACGGTGCGCCGGAATCACGCTCCGGATCCACCGAGATGAACACTAGCCGGGCACGCTTGCCCTTGCCTTGCGCATCGAGCTTGGCCCAGACCTGCTTGAACTCGGCGAGCGCGGTGGGGCAAATGTCGGGGCAATGGGTGAAACCGAAAAACAGCACCGACCAGTGGCCCTGCAAGTCTGCTTCGGTCAGGTTCGATCCATCCGGACGTTGCAGCTTGAACGGCGGAACCGGCGCCGGAGCTGGATAAAGCACGGCTGCCTGCAAGTCGGCTTGCGATACGGAATGGGGCAGCCAGCGGCTGCCTGCCCAAAGCCCCACCGCGAGCGCTGCTGCGGCGAGGACGATCAGTGGGGTGGTGGAGATGCGGCCAAGACAAGCGGAACGTTTCATCCGGCAAGTATAACGATGCAACGGATCGTACTGGTTGAACAATGGATGTGAAGGAGGTCCTGACGGCACACCGGGTGGCAAGCCGCTTATACTCGCAAGCCGAATCCGGAACCCATATGCATGAGCGCAGAGCTCTCGACGATCATTGATTTCATTCGTTACGGAGCCAGCCGATTTGCCGCTGCCGGGCTCAGTTTCTCGCACAATCACGACAACGCCCTGGATGAGGCCACCCATCTGGTGTTGCAGACCCTGCATCTTCCCCACGATTTGTCACCTGCCTATGGCCAGGCACGCCTCACCGGTGAGGAGAAGACGGCGTTGCTGGGCTTGTTCGAGCGACGCATAAAGGAGCGCACGCCTGCTGCGTATCTGACCGGCAAGGCATGGTTTGCCGGACTTGAATTCATTTCCGATCCGCGCGCCCTGGTGCCGCGTTCGCCGATTGCCGAACTGATCCTGGGTGGTTTTTCTCCATGGCTGGATGATTGCGAGGTGCAGCGCGCGCTCGACTTGTGCACTGGCTCGGGCTGCATTGGCATCGCCATGGCATCGCACAACCCGGATTGGCAGGTGGATCTGGTCGACATCAGTGATGCGGCCTTGCAGTTGGCACGGCAGAACGTGGCCTACCAGAACGTAGAGGCGCAGGTGCGGGTGATCGCATCGGATCTTTTTTCCGCGTTGGGCGGCGAGCGCTACGACCTGATCGTCAGCAATCCACCCTATGTCACCGAAGGCGAGTTTGCCGAACTGCCGGCCGAGTATGCCCATGAGCCGAAGCTCGGACTGACCGCCGGCCATGACGGACTGGATCTGGCCTTGCGTATTCTTGCCGATGCGCCCGGGCATCTCAGCGATGAGGGCGTCCTCATCGTGGAGGTTGGCGAGAGTGAGCGCGCCTTGGTCGAATTGCTGCCGCAGGTGCCGTTCAACTGGGTCGAGTTCAATGTCGGCCAGATGGGCGTGTTCGTGATTGGCCGCGCTGATCTGGTTGCGCACGCTGATGCCATCCGCAACGCCGGTCGTCGCTGAGGACGGACAGGAAGCGCTTTCGTCATGTCCAGCAACACATTCGGCAAGCTGTTCGCGGTAACCACTTTTGGCGAGAGCCACGGGTCGGCGATCGGCTGCGTGATCGACGGCTGCCCGCCGGGTCTGGCGATTTCCAGCGAAGATTTCCGCCACGATCTCGAGCGACGCGCGACCGGTCGTTCGCGTTTCACTTCTCAGCGTCATGAAGCGGACGAAGTCGAGATTCTTTCCGGAACGTTCGAGGGCAAGACTACGGGCACGCCCATTGCGCTGCTGATCCGCAACACCGATCAGCGCTCGAAGGACTATGCCGAGCTGCTGGATACATTCCGCCCAGGCCATGCCGACTACACCTATTGGCAGAAGTACGGGATTCGCGATCCGCGCGGCGGCGGTCGCTCGTCGGCGCGTGAAACCACCATGCGCGTTGCAGCCGCAGTCATCGCACGCAAGTGGCTGGCCGAGCACCACGACATCCGCATTCGCGGTTACCTGGCACAGATCGGCACGCTGGTGCCGCGGCAATTCGATTGGGATGTGGTCGAGCAGAACCCGTTCTTCTGGCCGGATGCGGCGATGATCGGAGAACTTGAGGAATTCATGCAGGCCCTGCGCAAGTCAGGCGACTCGGTGGGGGCGCAGGTGAACGTCGTGGCCGAAGGTGTGCCGCCGGGCTGGGGCGAGCCGGTGTACGCCAAGCTTGATGCGGATCTTGCCTCGGCGCTGATGTCGATCAATGCCGTGAAGGGCGTTGAAATCGGTGACGGCTTTGCGGCGGTGGCCCAGCATGGCAGCGAACATCGCGATGAAATGACTCCGCAGGGATTCCTCAGCAACCATGCTGGCGGCATCCTCGGCGGTATCAGCAGCGGCCAGTCGATCAGGGTTGCTGCGGCCTTCAAGCCGACCTCAAGCATCCTGGTGCCTGGCCGAAGCGTGAATCTTGCAGGTGAGCCGACCGAGGTTCGCACCAAGGGTCGCCACGATCCGTGCGTGGGAATCCGCGCGACGCCGATTGTCGAGGCCATGGTGGCGCTGGTGCTGATCGACCATGCCTTGCGCCATCGTGCCCAATGCGGGGATGTGGGACCGGTGAAGCCGCGTATTCCCGGTGCAGTCCTGGAGTGATCCCGACTCCCGGTTTGTCACCTGGTACATACACAGCAAGGTACCTGCAGGCCTCCCTCGCGGTTTGATTGCCGACTTTTACCCTTTATCTATTTCAACGTGGATCACCAACAAGAAGATGAGCAAGAAGAGCAGTTACAAGGTTGCCATGGTGGGTGCGACCGGCACCGTCGGCGAAGCCCTGATCAGCATCCTGGTTGAACGCGATTTCCCTGTTTCCGAGTTCGTTGCCCTGGCCAGTGCGCGCAGTGCCGGCGAGAAGATCAAATTCGGCAATCGCCAGGTGGTAGTGCAGGATCTGGCCGGATTCGATTTTGCCGGCGTGGATATCGCTTTCTTTTCGGCCGGCGGCTCGGTGAGCCGCGAACACGCGCCGCGCGCGGCAGCCGCGGGCGCGGTTGTCATCGACAACACCTCGGAATTCCGCAATGCCGCGGACGTGCCCCTGGTGGTCAGCGAAGTCAACCCCGAGGCCATCGCCGGATATACCAGGCGCGGCATCATTTCCAACCCGAACTGCTCCACCATGCAGATGCTGGTAGCCCTGGGTCCGATCCATCGGGCGGTCGGCATCGAGCGCATCAACGTGGCGACTTACCAGTCGGTTTCCGGTGCCGGGCGCTCCGGGATCGAGGAACTTGGGCAACAGACGGCAAGCCTGCTCAACTTCCAGCCGGTAAAGCCGTCAAAGTTCAGCAAACAGATTGCCTTCAATGTCATTCCCCACATCGACGAATTCCAGGACAACGGTTACACCCGCGAAGAAATGAAAATGGTGTGGGAAACCCGCAAGATCCTGGCCGATGACTCCATCCAGGTGAATCCGACGGCGGTTCGCGTGCCGGTTTTCCTGGGTCACGCCGAAGCGGTGCATGTGGAAACCCGCGACAAGATCACCGCAGGGCAGGTGCGTGATCTGCTAAAACAGGCCGCTGGCGTGGAAGTGGTCGACGAGCGCAAGGCCGGGGGCTATCCGACTCCGGTCGACAATGCGGCCGGGCGGGACGCGGTGTTTGTCGGCCGGATTCGCGAGGACATCTCGCACGAACGCGGGATCAATCTGTGGATCGTTTCCGACAATATTCGCAAGGGAGCGGCCCTGAATGCCGTACAGGTCGCCGAACTCTTGGTGAAAACGTATCTGTGATCTATAGTTACGGTTGTGTTATAAGGCATTTTCGAGCTTTGAAACCCGTACGGAACGGGTTGCGGATGCTCAACATTTCATTGGTTTTTGGGGAGCCGGGTTCATGAAACGACCGCTGCAATTGTCGCTGGCCATCGCCCTTGCGTTGGGTGCCACCGATGCGTTTGCACTCGGACTGGGCACGATTCGCGTGAATTCGGGCCTGAATCAACCACTTGACGCAGAAATTCCGATCATCCAGTCGTCCCCCGGGGAGGCCGAGGGATTGATCATCCAGCTCGCTACCGATGAGGACTTCGAGCGCGTTGGAATGAGCCGGTCCAGCATCGGTGTCCCCGTCCAGTTCAGCCTGGGCAAGGATTCTCGCGGCGAGCCGGTGGTGCGCATCACCAGCAAGGAAGCCGTCAGCGAGCCGTTCCTCGGTTTGTTGCTGGAAGCCAATTGGCCCAAGGGACGCCTGCTTCGCGAGTACAACGTCTTGCTGGATCCACCGGTGATGGCACCGGCGGTCAAGGGAGCCAGCGCAGTGGCGGTGGCTGCCAAAGAGCCTGAGCGCGCCGCGACCGAGGCTTTACCGCCTTCCAAACCGACACCCGCACCGGCAGCAGCGACCAAGCCGGCTCCGGCTGCGTCGAGTACGGCCAAGGCCGCGCCGGCACCCGCCAAGCCCGCGGCACCCGCCAAGGCAAGTGCGCCATCCAGTGGCGCCACGGAGTACGGTCCGGTGGCTGCCGGGGAAACCCTGGGTGAGATCGCGCGCGCTACCCGGCCAAGCGAGGAAATCAGCGTCAACCAGATGATGCTGGCCCTGCTCAAGAACAATCCAAACGCATTTTTTGAAGACAACATCAATGCGCTGAAACGCGGCGCCGTATTGCGCATTCCTTCGGCAGCCGACGTGGCCCAGGGCGAATCCGCGCGCGAAGCAGCCGCCACCGTTCGTGCCCAGATCGACGAATGGCGCAACCATTCCAGCCCGACTCGTGCGCCGACCCTCGTAGCAGACACTGCGCCAACGGCAACCAGCCGGCCCTCCGGCAGCGCCGTGACCAAGCTATCCAGCGATGAGCGTCTTGCCCTGGTTCCACCGCGTGAAGGCAAGGCCAGCCAGGATACCGGTGATCGCGTTGGCAGTGGGCGCGCTGGCGACAGCGGCAGCGCGGCATCCAAGGCAGAGCTGGCACGCGTGCGCGAGGCCTTGACCAGCAAGGAACAGGAAACCACCGAACTCAAGTCGCGACTGGGTGATCTTGAGGAAATCAAGAGCAAGAATGAAAAGCTGATCAGTCTGCAGAATTCCGAGCTTGCCGAACTGCGCAACAAGCTGAAGCAATTGGAGGATGCGCAGGCCAAGGCAAAGGCCGAGGCCGCCACCAAGGCAACCACGGCAACGCAGCCAGTCACGTCCAAACCCGTCAGCGAAACGCCGGCGGTGACCACGCTGGCCACCGCGACGACCACGGCAACCCCGGCAAAGGCAGATACGGCCTCACCCGCGGCCACCGATCAAAAGATTACCAAGGACGATATCTGGGGTGAC
The DNA here is from genome assembly GCA_004295005.1 of Gammaproteobacteria bacterium. Lineage (GTDB taxonomy): Bacteria > Pseudomonadota > Gammaproteobacteria > Xanthomonadales > Rhodanobacteraceae > Dokdonella. The sequence continues at coordinate 11,498 of SHNG01000082.1, read as the reverse complement.
GCGGCTCCTGCCGGTGCAGCGGCCACGACGGATGCCAAGGCAACTCCGGCGACGGCAACTCCAGCAGCCACGGAGTTGCCGAAGGCCACCACCACAACGGAAACGACGCCTTCCTCCGTCAGCACGCCCGCGGCAACGACGCCAAGCAGCACTCCGCCGGCAGACACCAAGGCAACCGCAAAGGCCCCGGTCAAGGCGGAGACCAAGCCGGCCACGGCGAAGCCCGTCGCCAAGCCAACTCCGGCTCCGACAGACGATACGCCCTGGTATCTGCAAACCTGGGTTCTCGGTGCAGCCGCTGGCGGCGGCTTGTTGCTCGTGCTGCTCGGCCTGCTCGGCCTGCGCAAGCGCAAGCCGGTTCCCTCACCGCGTACATCCGTTGCCAGTACCTTCGGTGACGCGCAGGATTCCCCGGCGTCCGCGCAGGCGGCCTTTGGCGATGACGAGCAGGATCTCATCGACCAGGTACGCTCGGATCCAACCAACGCCGGAGCGCATCTGGAGTTGGTGAGCTTCTACTACGCCCAGGGAGACAGCGGAAAATTCGAGGCGGCGGCTGAGGAGATGTACGCCTACATTGCCGATCCCAATGAAGCGCATTGGCGCGAAGTGCGTGCCATGGGTGAGGAGCTGGTGCCGCACAATCCATTGTTCAGCAACCAGGGTGTGCTGTCAGGGGAGCAGGAGGGCGATGCGGATACCTTCCAGTTCGATGATTCGAACTACGGGGAAACGCCCGAGTTCGCCGACGAAACCCCGGGATTTGCCGCTGCCGTCACCCGGGACGATGCCAATTTGCGGACTGCAAGCATGCCCGAGTTCGATGCTTCGGAATTCGATGTTGGTGACATCTCGGTGCCGCCGGCCGATTCCCGCGCCGCTGCGCCCGCGCCGAGCGCCGACACGTCCTTCGGTTTCGATCTGCCATCGTTTGAGGAGCGCCCCATGAGCGAGCCGCAAAAGAAGCAGGCCAGTGCGTCCGCGATAGATTCGTCCGACGACGAGTTTTTTGCCGGGGAAGACGCCATTGGCACCAAGCTCGACCTGGCCAAGGCCTACCTCGACATGGGCGATCCGGAAGGTGCTCGCGCAATGCTGGAAGAAGTACTCGCCGAGGGTGCTCCGGCCCAGCAGGACGAAGCACGCAAGCTGATCGCCGACATGGGCTGAGTTGCAGGCGCCGCATCAGCGATGAAAGGCCGGGAATTTCCCGGCCTTTTCATTTCCCGCATCGGCATGGCCCCGGGGCGGCACTTCCCATACCGGTCAGGGCGGCAGCACAACGCACTGGCCATTTCCACCATCGAAACCATCGCAGTAGATGTCATTCTCGATCGGCGGGGCGATGGTGATGGCGGAGCCGTCATCTTCATAGCACCAATCCAGCACCGTCATTGGAAATCCAATCGGCGCGCTGGTGTTGAGCCGTATCCAGCCATAGTTGAGCAGGCCGAGGCTCTCGTTCTGGAAGCGCGCACCGAGAAATCCTCCGGCAATTCCCACCTGCCACAACGAGGTATCCCCACCCGCGCCTGCGCGGGTGAAAACCGAATCCGGCCCCACCTCGGCACCGGCTGCGAGCACGGCGTATTGGTCACCACTGCTGGCCACGCCGGCGCCACCGTTGCTGGCCGCGCCCCAGTAGAAGCGCAATTGGTTTGGTGGCGTGCTGGTTTGCTGGGCGTAGGGATCGAAATCAAAGCCGGGCACTTGGCCTTCACTGAAGCCTGATACGCCAGTCACGAGGTTGATGTAGAGACCCTCGCCATCCTGCGGAACGGCGAGATCACGTGCGCCTGAGCAGATGATCGAAGCCGCTGCGCTTGTGCTGTGGGCAAGGATGACCAGGGACGACAGGATGGACAGCGCCTGCCCGTTGAATCCGGAAATGGTCGGTGCCGGCACTGGATGAACACGAGGCATGCCAATTCTCCTGCGCTTGAATTCATGATTCAGCCTACGCGTGAGACAAGACCCGGGCAATGTGCGCAATGCCGGTTTACCGCCAGCCTGCGCTCAAATGCAGCGTTCGGCGATTAGAATTGCGTTCCTGCTGATCGCGGAGATCGTGTTGCGCATCGCCCTGGGTATTGAATACGACGGCACCGACTTCCTCGGCTGGCAGCGGCTTTCGCACGGTCAAACCGTGCAGGGAGTCGTCGAGGAAGCGCTGGGCTTCGTCGCCGACCACCCGGTCAGCGTCACCTGTGCCGGCCGCACGGATTCCGGCGTGCATGCGCGCTGCCAGGTCGTGCATTTCGACAGCGAAGCGATCCGTGACATGCGCGCCTGGACCCTGGGTTGCAACTCGCGCCTGCCTGCCTCGGTTGCTGTGCGCTGGGCAGTGCCGGTCGGCGACGGGTTCCATGCGCGCTATGCCGCACTCGCCCGGCGATACCGTTACCGCATTCTCAACCGTGCCACGCGTCCGGCGCTGGAGTCCCGCTACGTGGCTTGGGAGCGTGTGCCGCTGGATGCCGATGCGATGCAGCGCGCAAGCCTGGCTCTGCTCGGCGAAAACGATTTCAGTGCCTTTCGAACCGCCGCCTGCCAGGCGCGCACGCCCTTTCGCAATGTGCATTCCATTGCGGTGGAACGGAATGGGGACAACGTCTGCATCAGCATCGAGGCGAATGCCTTCCTGCATCACATGGTGCGCAACATCGTCGGTTCCCTGTTGCCCGTGGGTCGCGGCGAATTGCCGGAAACCTGGTTGGCCGAGTTGCTTGCGGGTCGCGATCGCAGCAAGGCGGGGATGACCGCCCCGGCCGCAGGCCTGTGCTTCATTGCGCCCGTCTATCCACGCGCATTCGGATTGCCCGACGAGGTGTGTTCCCGATGAGCCGCATCCGCATCAAGTTTTGTGGCATTACGCGTGAAGAAGATGCGCTCCTGGCAGCCGATCTTGGCGTTGATGCGCTGGGATTCGTCTTCAGCCGCAGGAGTGGGCGCTTCATCGAACCCGAACAAGCTGCGCTGATCTGTCGCCGACTGCCGCCGATGGTTTCAAAAGTCGCGTTGTTCATGGACGATGATCCGGCGTGGATCCGCGCAGTCCTGTCGGCATTCCCGCCCCACCTCCTGCAATTCCACGGTTCGGAAAATGCCCTCGACTGCGCTGCGACGGGATTTCCATATATCAAGGCCGTACCCATGGCGTCGATCACGGATGTGGCAAGCTATGCGACCGCCTATCCGGAGGCCGCCGCATTGCTGCTTGATGCGCACGTGGTCGGCGAACCCGGTGGCCAGGGCACACGATTTGACTGGTCGCGGCGAGTGCAGGTGGCTCAGGCCCTGATCCTGGCCGGTGGCCTTGATGCGGGAAATGTCGCCGAAGCGATCCGATGCATGCGCCCGTTTGCGGTGGATGTATCCAGCGGCATAGAAGCCTCGGCAGGGGTCAAGGATCCGGCACGCATGCGTGCCTTTGTCGAAGCGGTGCGTGGTGTCGAACATGAGAGATGAGGCAAGCGGCATGCAGGCGGCAATCCAGGTGGACGACTTCCACGCCTATCCCGATGCACAGGGGCGATTCGGCAATTTCGGTGGCGTGTTCATGCCGGAAACCCTGATGCCTCCCTTGCAGGAGCTGACCGCGGCCTACCATCAGTTGCGCGAGGATCCCGGGTTCATTGCCGAGTTTGAGCGTGATCTCAAACACTATGTCGGACGCCCGTCGCCGATCTATCACGCCGAGCGCTTGTCGCGTGAAACCGGTGGTGCGCAGATCCTGCTCAAACGCGAGGATCTGAACCACACCGGTGCCCACAAGATCAACAACACCATTGGCCAGGCGCTGGTTGCGCGACGCATGGGCAAGCGCCGCATCATCGCCGAGACCGGGGCCGGTCAGCACGGGGTGGCGACCGCCACCGTGTGCGCGCGGTTCGGCCTGCAGTGCGTCGTGTACATGGGCGCGGTCGACATCGAGCGCCAGAAAATCAATGTCTATCGCATGAAGCTGCTGGGTGCGGAAGTGGTGCCGGTGGTGTCCGGTTCACAGACGCTCAAGGATGCGCTCAACGAGGCCATGCGTGATTGGGTCACGAATGTCGCCGATACCTTCTACATCATCGGTACGGTGGCGGGTCCGCATCCGTATCCGATGATGGTGCGCGATTTCAACGCCGTGGTGGGGCGAGAGGCGCGGGCGCAGATGCTGGCGCAGTTTGGCCGTTTGCCACATGTGCTGACCGCGTGTGTCGGTGGCGGTTCCAATGCAATCGGCCTGTTCCATGCGTTCCTCAATGATCCAGAAGTGGCCATTGTCGGTGCGGAAGCCGCCGGCGAGGGCATGGCCAGCGGTCGTCATGCGGCCAGCCTGAGCGCCGGTCGGCCGGGCGTGCTGCACGGCAATCGCACCTATGTGCTGTGTGACGACCATGGCCAGATCATCGAAACACATTCGATCTCGGCAGGACTCGACTACCCGGGCGTCGGCCCCGAGCACGCGTTCCTCAAGGACAGCGGACGCGCCAGCTACGTCGGCGTGACTGACGAGGAAGCCATGTCCGCGTTTCATCTGCTGGCCCGCACGGAAGGCATTCTTGCCGCGCTTGAATCGAGCCATGCCGTGGCCCAGGCCATCAAGCTGGCGCGCGAGATGCCGAAGGATCAATTGATCCTGTGCAACCTGTCCGGTCGTGGTGACAAGGATGTGCACACCATCGCCGCGCGTGAGGGCATCGCACTGTGAGCGCTCGAATCGAAAAGCGTTTTGCCGAACTGCGTGCAAGGCAGCGCAAGGGCCTGATCCCGTTCATCACCGCCGGCGATCCCTTGCCGGATGCAACGGTGGCGATCATGCATGCGCTGGTGGATGAGGGTGCCGACCTGATTGAACTGGGTGTTCCCTATTCGGATCCGGTGGCGGATGGACCGACCATCCAGCATTCCAGCGAACGCGCGATTGCCCGTGGCGTGGGGATCGAAAAGATTCTGGGCTGGGTGCGCGAGTTCCGGGAGCGCGATGCGCAGACCCCGATCGTGCTGATGGGCTATCTCAATCCCCTGGAGATCTACGGCTACCGGCGGTTTGCAAGCGAAGCGCGCGATGCGGGTGTTGATGGTGTGCTGCTGGTGGATCTGCCGGTGGAGGAGTCGGCAACCATTGCAGAATTGCGCGAAGCCGGCCTGAGTCAGGTTTTTCTGGTGGCACCAACCACCACCGAGCAACGCCTTGCCGCGATTCGTGAGCAGGCGCAGGGATTCATCTACTATGTTTCCTTTGCCGGAATCACCGGCGCCGATCAGCTTGACCCGGTGGCCGTACGCCAGCGTGTGGAGCTGATCAAGCAAGGTTCGGACATTCCGGTAGCCGTTGGCTTCGGCGTGCGCGATGCCGCCAGCGCGGTTGCCGTGGCCGAACGCGCCGATGCGGTAGTGATCGGCAGTGCCCTCGTGGCTCAGATCGCCAAGTCCACGGATAGCGAGGCTGCGCTGGCTGCCGTAGGCGGATTTCTTGCTCCGATCCGCACGGCCCTGGATTCGAAGAGCGGACCGGAACGCCGGGCGGCCCTATAATCCCCGCTTCGCCGTGCTGCGCCCAGGCGCAGGCAGCCCCCAAATCCAGGAATCACCCAGAGCATGAACTGGCTGCAAAAACTGATGACGCCACGCATCCGAACCAAGAGTCCAAACAAGGGCAAGGTTCCAGAAGGCCTGTGGGAAAAGTGCGAAGGTTGTGGCGCGGCGCTGTATGGCCCCGAACTCGAAACCAATCTGATGGTTTGCCCGCAGTGTGCACATCATCACAAGATCCGCGCGCGCAAGCGCTTGACCGCGTTGTTTGATGCGGGAACCACCAATGAGGTGTTTGCCGGCCTTGAGCCGACGGATCCGCTCAAGTTCAAGGACTCCAAGAAATACAAGGATCGCGTCATCGCCGCGCAGAAGGCCACCGGCGAAAAGGACGCGCTGCTGGCCATGCAGGGCATGCTCAAGGGCCGGCCATTGGTGGCTTGCGCATTTGATTTTGCCTATATGGGCGGTTCCATGGGTTCGGTCGTCGGCGAAAAATTCACGCGTGCCGCCGAACTTGCGTTGGCCGAGCGCAAGCCGATGGTTTGCTTCAGCGCAACCGGTGGTGCGCGCATGCAGGAAGGATTGTTTTCCCTCATGCAGATGGCCAAGACCTCGGCAGCCTTGGGGCGACTGCGTGCGGCGGGCCTGCCGTTCATCTCAGTGCTGACCGATCCGACCACGGGCGGGGTATCCGCCAGCTTCGCCATGCTCGGTGACATCAATATCGCCGAGCCCAAGGCGATGATCGGCTTTGCCGGCGCGCGCGTGATCGAGCAAACCGTGCGCGAAACCCTGCCGGAAGGATTCCAGCGTTCGGAATTCCTGCTCGAACACGGCGCCATCGACATGATTGTCGATCGTCGCGAAATGCGCGACCGGCTCGCCTCGCTGCTGGCCCTGTTGATGCGGCAACCCATGGCCGCCTGAGTCGCAAAGCCGATTGGATTGACGTGTAGAGCGCAGCTTGCTGCGCTAGCGGCATGATCTCACAGTCAGCCGGGCAAGATTAGCTCTACCACCGCCGGCCAGTAGCCAACGCGCGCCTCAGGCCAGTCTGAGGAAATCCGGGCTGCAGATGAAACGCACTGCATCGAGTCGTGGCGTGGCCATGGGAATGGCGGAGCGCAAGGCTTCCAGTTCTTTGGCCAAGGCCTGGATTTCTTCCTCGCGCACGGCCGGGTTGACGCGTGCCAGGGAAATGAGCCGATCCTGCTCCTGGCCCAAATCGCGCTCCACTGCGGCCAGGGCAGCGCCAATCTCGATCTGGGTGCGCTCGCGAGCCGGGGTTTCAGCGCGGTTTGCCGCCATGCGAAAGTGTTGAGCTTTCTTCAATGCATACCTTGCACATTGGATGAATCGGAGGCAATCTTGACATTCGCGCTAGGCAGGAAGCATTCGCATGCATAACGCCATCCGTGTCGCTGCCCTTCTAAGTGCCATTGCATGCCCGGTCTTGCTTGCACACGCAAGCGTGGAAACCGAGGGCTTTGTGATCACTAGCACTTACCCGCCGGATCACCTGTTCAGCGAGATCGGCCCACCGCAGATGCCTGACGCACATGCTGCCCCCGGTACGGCCGTCTTCTGGGATGTCACGCTAAATCAAACCCTGCTTTCCTCGCTGCCCTCTTCATTGGTGCTGAATCTGCCGGATCATGCGCCGGTGACCTTGAGCATGGATCAGGCACAAGCTCGCGGCCTTGGTGCACATGTGTGGGGCGGCAGGGGTGGCGATTGCAGCGCGGTATTCACCGCAGCCGATGGCCGCTTGCTGGGCGACATTTCCTGCATCAATGGGCCGTACACGCTCAGAATGACCGCTTCCGACACGCGCCTCAGCTTTTTCGTTTATCCACCGGCACCGGCCGGGTTCGACGAAGATGTCGCCGTGCTGGGTGCAGGCACGAACCTGCCCGCAGGCGAATGCGAGCCGCAGCAGTCTCCAGGAGGCAGTCCCAATTTGGACGTGCTGATCCTCTACAACGCGGCCGTGCGCCAGGAGATCGTGAATGAAGGTTTGAATCCGCAGCTTGAAATGCAGGCCATCATGGATTCCGTGGAGCAGGCCATGATCAATAGCCGCTCCGCCGACGCGCAAACACCCGATGTCAATCTGGTGCATGCACAGGAAATCGCCTATGCGGCAACGGGATCGCTGGATGCTGACTTGGACTATCTGAGGGACCCTGGCGCTGTTCCGGTGGCGCTGCGTGACCAATACGGTGCCGATGTCGTCATGCTGGTGCGCAAGGATGACTGGCAGGGCTATTGCGGCAAGGCGTATACCCCTGGATATGGCGGAGCGCCCTTACCAGGATCAGCCTTTGCGCCCCTGGCGGTCGGTGTCACGGTACGAACCTGCGGATTTGCCAAGTACCCGTTCCATCACGAGTTCGCACATATCCTGGGTGCCAATCACAGCGAAACCGCGAGCAACCCGACACCACTGCGCTGCTGGGCCTATGCGCACTACCGGAACTCAACCAAACACGGTGCTGCCCGCACCTTGGTTTCGAACCGGGAACCTTGCGGTACCCTGTGTGCAGAAGTGCTCAATTATTCCAACGCAGATATTTCGGTCGATTGGTTCCAGACCGGCGTTCCGGAAGAAGCGGAGAACGCGCGGGTGATCGCTGAATTTTCGCCGGCAGCCGCAGCTTACGGTGACAGCATCGATCAGATATTTGCCAACGGATTTGATTTCTAGGCCGTGGTCCATCGATTTGCAATCTGGTTTGTCTTGGCTACGGTTCTGCCGTGTGCCATGTTCGCTCGAGCACAGGTTTCAGTACCATCCGATGTTTCTGTTCACCTAGTAGCCACACCCAACAGCGGTCTGGTCACTGGTCAGCCGTTCTTGCTGACATTGTCGGTAACCAATCATGGCCCTAATCCTGTTACTCGACTGCTTCTGATCAGCACCGATTTTCAAGAAGAATTCGACTCATCAATTGCCTCGAACGATTGCATTGATTTGGGTGTGGTCGTAACTGACGGCCAGTCGTATCACTACAACTATTGGTGGTACCCGACCACTGAAGGCATGCTGGATGTCGGCTCAACTCGTGAATGTCATATCACGCTGGGCTTGAGTCCACTTGCTCCGGATACATTTGAATTCGGGTTTGCGGTTCCTGAATTCTATGAAGATCTTGATTCATTCAACAATTTCGACAGCGTAATTTTACGCCGCGCATCCGCAACCCAGCTTCCCGCACTTTCGCCCCCAGCCCTGTTGACCTTGCTTGCAGGCTTGCTCGTCGCGGGCGCGTCGGCAGCGAGATCAACTACAGGCAAGTATTTGTCTTAGGCCAGCCTGAGGAAATCCGGGCTGCAGATGAAACGCACTGCATCGAGTCGTGGCGTGGCCATGGGAATGGCGGAGCGCAAGGCTTCCAGTTCTTTGGCCAGGGCCTGGATTTCTTCCTCGCGCACGGCCGGGTTGACGCGCGCCAGGGCGATGAGCCGATCCTGCTCCTGGCCCAGATCGCGCTCCACCGCGGCCAGGGCAGCGCCAATCTCGATCTGGGTGCGCTCGCGGGCCAGGGTTTCGGCATGCGCGAGCATGGGCTTGACCAGTTTGGTCAGCAAGCTTCGATAGCGGGAGAGTTCGATTTCGCGATCAGCCGCGCGGCGCACCACATCGGCTGAGGGCGAATATTCGTTGCGCGCCAGCAGACGCGTGTCGATGACAATGCGCAGTGGCAGCGGCGGCAGGTAGCGTTCGACTCCGAGGCTGCGATCCGCCACGCAAACGAGCACGTGGATGCATTCGAGCAGGGCCGTGCGTGGGGGCAGGGTGTCGTCCACCAGGAAGGAGGCGTTGCCTTGCTCGCCTTCCAGCAGCAGATCGATCGCACCGCTCACCATCGGATGATCCATGCGCAGCAAGGGCAGGTCTTCGCGGGCAAGCGCAGTGGCACGATCGAAGGTGACCTTCTGTGCGCCGTCCTTGAGGCCGGGGAAGCCTTCCGTGCTCAGGTATTCCGGATCCAGCACCACGGTGCGTGGCGACTGTTCCTCATTCTGTACGCCGAACTGTTCAAACAGACGCAGGATGAAATCGTCGTTGGCGAGGTTTGCATCGGCCTCGGCAAGTGCCGTATGCAGGCGTTGCGCATGGGACTGACGGGAGCTGGCCAACTCCAGCAGGCGGTCGCGCCCGGCATTCACCAGTGCCGAGAGTTCCTCGTGCGACGCGCGACTGTCCGCAATCAACGCATCCAGTTCGGAATTCGCATCTTCGCCGCCGTGTGCATGCTGTTCGGCCAATTGCACGAGTTGGGCACCGAAACGCTTGAGCAGTTCGCGGCCATCGGAGGGGCTGCTGCGAAAGGCATCGAGGCCACAATCGAACCAGCGCATCAGGGCATGCTGGGCGGTTCCGCTGAACGCACAGGCGTGGATCAGGATGTCGTGGCGCTGGCCGATGCGGTCGAGGCGCCCGATGCGTTGTTCCAGCAGATCCGGATCCAGCGGCAGGTCCCACAGCAACAGGTTGTGGGCAAACTGGAAATTGCGTCCTTCCGAGCCGATCTCCGAACACAGCAGCAGGCGCGCTCCTTCGGCCTCTGCAAAGTAGGCCGCGTTGCGGTCCCGCTGCAACAGGCTCATGCCTTCGTGGAAGCGGGCAACCTTCACGCCGCTGCGCGTGCGCAGGACTTCTTCCAGGGCAAGTACCTTGGCCTGGCTGCGGCAAATCAGCAGCAGCTTCTCGTTTCCCGCTTGCTCGATGAGTCCAAGCAGCCAATCCAGGCGCGGATCGGATGCATAGGGCAGCTCGATCTCGGGTGCCGTTGCTTGCAAGTCGGCATGGAACTCTGCGAGCAGATGCTGGCGCTGCCCATCATCCAGTTCACTGCCATCCAGGGTGGTCAGGCGTGGAACGCGACGTGGGAAACCCCCGACCTGGGCGCGGCGATTGCGGAACATCACGCGTCCGGTGCCGTGGCGGTCGATCAATGCGTCGAGCAGTCGGTTCGCGCCTGCGGCATCCAGCGGACTGGCAATGAGACGGGTCAGCTCCTCGTCGTCGCCGAGGCGCTGGGCCAGCTCCCGGCAGTCGCCGACTGAAAGCGGTTGCCCTTCGACGAGCTTGCCGACAATTTCCGAGAGTGCGCCGAAGCCTTCGGCTTCCGCGACGTATTTTTCCAGGTCGTGATAGCGCGCCGGATCGAGCAGGCGCAGGCGCGCGAAATGTCCGCTGCGACCGAGTTGTTCGGGTGTGGCCGTGAGCAGGATCAATCCGGGCGTGGCAGAAGCCAGGGTTTCCACCAGGGTGTATTGCGCACTTGCGGACTCCGCCGACCAGGCCAGGTGGTGCGCCTCGTCAACGATGACGAGGTCCCAGCCGGCCGCGATGACCTGGCTGGCGCGCTTTTCCGAGCCGCTCAGGAATCCAATGCTGGCCATCACCAGTTGTTCGTCCTGGAACGGATTGCGCGTCGGATCGCTGGTCTCGATGGATTCGCAACGCTCCTCGTCGAACAGCGAAAACTGCAGATTGAAGCGGCGCAACAGCTCGACGAACCACTGGTAGACCAGGCTCTCGGGCAGCAGCACCAGCACCCGGCCGACACGGCCATTGGCGAGCAGGCGTGCGAGAATCATGCCGGCCTCGATGGTCTTGCCGAGTCCAACCTCGTCCGCAAGCAGAATCCGCAGGGGCGAGCGCGATGCGGCAATCTCCGCCACCCGCAACTGGTGGGGAATCAGGTCGATGCGGGCGGACTCCAATCCCCAGGCGGGCGAACGACGCGCGTCGGCACGCCGCAACAGGGCTTCAAGGCGCAGGTCAAAGCGGTCGGCGCGATCAATGCGACCGGAAACCAGGCGTTCATCGGCACTGGAAATGGCCTGGGTGTCGTCCAGCTCGGCTTCGTTCAGGGATTTGCCGGCGCCGTGGTAGACAAACAAGCCATCCACGCGCTCAACGCGCTCGATTTGCAGGCTGATGCCCTTGCCGATCACCT
>SHNG01000163.1 GCA_004295005.1 Gammaproteobacteria bacterium | reverse complement strand
AGCATGGCGCATCCGATCGGGAAGGTCCGCTTTACCTGGACAACACCGTCGTCGATGGCCGCCTGGTCAGCGGACAGAATCCGTGGTCGACCTGGTCGGTTGCCGAAGCCATGATCCGCGCCCTAGGGCATGAACCGGTGGCACGCCAGCGAACCAGCGAAGAAGCCAGCGTCGCGCTATTGAATGTCTACTATCGTGAAGGCGGCGACGCGGCATTGCACATGCGCAAGCAGGCCTCGGACTGGGACCGAGAGTTGCTGCTGATGCATGCCCTTGTTGCCGGCATGCAGTGGCGAATCGCGGATGCCTTTCACCTGCAACGACTGGCGCGGCCCTGAGCTTCACTCGGGTGGAGTAGGATCTCGCTGTCCATCGTCGCCAAAAGGCGGGAAGCGCCATGTCCGAATCCGATCCGCGAATCGATGCCTACATCGCCAAGGCTGCGCCATTTGCCCGGCCGATCCTCGAACACTTGCGTGCGCTCGTGCACGAGGCCTGTCCCACGGCCGTGGAAACCATGAAATGGAGTGCGCCACATTTCACCCACGGCGGCAGGATCCTGGCCGGCATGGCGGCGTTCAAACAGCACGTGGCCTACGGCGTGCCGATGCTGGATACCAGCAAGGGACAGGCTGACAAGCGCAACGAAGCCATGGGCCACTACGGCCGCATCACGGTCTTGTCCGATCTTCCGGCCAGGCGCACGCTGATAGCCCACCTCAGGCAGGCCGCCAAGGCCATCGATGCCGGCGCCAAGCTGCCTGCCTTCAAGCGCGACACGCCCAAACCCGCACTGGCGATGCCCGATGACTTCGCCAAGGCCTTGGCGCGCGCGGCCGGAGCGAAGAAAAACTTCGACGCCTTCACGCCGGGCAAGAGGCGTGAATATCTGGAATGGGTTCTCGATGCAAAGCAGGAGGCCACCCGCGCCCGACGCATTGCGCAGGCCACGGAATGGATTGCCGAAGGCAAGACGCGCTACTGGAAATACGCCAAGTGCTGAACCCGGCTCGCGCGTCCAGCCGGGTCCCTGAGCTCAGTCCCCGTTCGGTGGCAAATCGAAATCGTCGCGGAAGATGAGGTCGGTCAACACCGGAGTGTCGCCGCGCACCCAGATGCGTTGCAGGGTCACCGGGTTCCACGTCCCGGCGCCGGCCAGTGCCGGGTTGCCCAGCCAGATCGAGTCGGGGCGCTGCGCCGGTTGCGCGGTCTGCGCCAGAATGATCTGGCCATCTTTCCACAGCTCCACATTGCCATCGACCCAGCAGTAGGTCATGTCGTGCAAGTCGGTGCCATTGCCGCCGGCAACTTGTTGCGTGCCGCCCGCGGTGGCGACATAGATGTAGTAACCGCCCTGGTCTTGCCACGCTCGTACCATGGTGGGAACGGTGCTGGCGTCATTGCCATTCAGCGGTGTACCGGTCGAGATCACCATTTCGCCGGTTCCGTTCCCGCCGACGCCGGTGTACTGGGCAATCCAGCGCACCATGAAGTTTCCAGTCGGCGGAATCACGATGCTGGTCGGTTCCGAGCGCACATAGGGAAACTGTGTCGCGCCGCTTGGTGCGCTCTGCGCGAGGTAACCGCTGCCGACCGCCAATTGGCCGAAGTTCGGCGTCGCACGCCAACGCTGGAAAAACAGGCTGGCGTTGTCGAACTCTTCCTGGAACTGGTGCTGGAATCCGGAAGCGCCGGTGCACACATCCAGTTGCATGGGATTGCCCGTCAGGGCCAGGCCGATACCCGCGCCGGCAATCGCATCGGCGGGAATGAAATCAATATCGTCCGGGCTGCGCCCGGCATTGCCGTAGGCTGCACTCACGCTACCGACGGTCGCCGTGTCTCCTTGCCGATCAAGCGCAGGCACCAGTTCGGTGGAAACCGACAACACGCCATTGCCGGAATCGGTCATCCAGAATTGGCTGAAGCCGAGCTGCATGCCTTCGGTAAACACGTCCGTGGGCAGCGCAATGTCGATGGCATAGGCCTGACCGGCCTCGAAGTTGCAGGGACAGGCGGTCAGATCGGCAATGAACTCGACCGGGCGATCCAGCACCGGATCCGCCTCGCCATCGTGTGCATTCCACAAGCGAAACTTGGCCTTGATGCGTTGATAGACGCCAGTTTCAAGCGCATAGGCATACAGACGCACGCCGTCGATGGATACCTGTTGCGATCCGGCGTTACCCAGTTGCAGCCAGCCACCGGCATGCGAGGGATAGGATTCACCCGACTCAGGTTCTGCCGGCACGGCATCGAAGACCACGTTGGAGCCCAGCGGCGCGGACCCGCGCGTGGCGTCTACCCGCACAAACGGCGCATGTGCAGCAAATTCCACCTGGGCCGATGCGCCGTGGGTGAGCGTGCCGAGCAGGGCGGCGGCAATGATGAGCATTGAATGTTTCATGATCGTCCTGCTCCTCAGTTGTCGAAGTCGTGGGCGAAGATGGTGTCGTCTTGCCCGTAGCATTCCAGCGGCACCGAACCGCGTTGCCAGGAGCTGCCGTTGTCCGGTTGCTGCACGATGTAGTCGACCACATACAGATCGTGCGCGTAGTTCAGGCTGCCACGGTCGGTCAAGCGATAGGCATAGGGATGCGGGAAGTAACCGCAAGGCATCACCAGGCTCTGGTGTTCGTTGTCGAAGCCGCCGACCGAGCCACCAATCTGCAAGCCGTTGCCCCAAAAACTGACCGATTGTTTGTCGCGGGTCAGGCCAAAGCTGTATTCATACGAAAGACCGGCGATGGCCTGGACCCACTTGTTGCCAAGTTCCATTTCCACCTCGGCACCCACGCGGGTGGTTGACTCGAAGCTGCCGTAACTGCCCACGGTTTGCGAAGTGTTGGAGGTGGAATCCCAGGAATGGGTAATGCCGGGGTTGCCGATTCGCAGGTTGTTCCAGATCGTGGTTTGGCGGATGCCGGCGTGGTTGATGCAGGCATCACCATTGCCGAGCAGCACGCCGGTCGGCGCACCGGCTTCATTGGTGCCGGCCCACATCATTTCACCGCGTTCTTCGATGTTCCGGTAACCACCTGCGTGCGTATTCCACACGCGGGCCAGGAAATAGCCGGTTCCCGTCGCCGGTTGGCAAACGGCCTGTGGATAGGCGGGTGGCTCGGAATGGGTGGTTGCAAACACCTGGATTTCGGAAACATTGATCAGCGCGCTGATCTGTTCCGGATGCTGCAGGCGGATGTAACGCACCTGCAGCGGATTGAAGTTGGAATCGCGCGCCATGATGTTCCAGCGGTCATAGACCAAACCGCTGTCCGTGGGCGGAGCAAACTCGTAAACGCCAGCACCGCTCGGCACCTGCGCGCCGTCAAACGGCGTGGCCGACACGTAGACATGGAAGCCTTGCAGGTCGAGCGCGGCCAAGGTGAATGCCAATGGTTTCACCAGCGTGCCGTTGTCGGCATCGACATTGGCAGCCGGGAAGATGCGGATGACTTCGATTGGTTGCACCGAACCCAGATCAATGTCGAGATAGGGATTCGTCGTGCTGACACTGGTGGCGGCGGTTGAAAACAGACCATCGGTGGCCTTGTCTGCTTCGCGCCCGCTCTGGAAGGGAATGGTGCTGGTGGGGGCAATGAACAGGGCCTGGCTGGCCCAGTCACGCTGTACCGGCATCCAGTTGGGCACCGTCTGGCCGTACACGAACTGCGCATTCCAAAGCTCCGCCGTTTGCGCGTTGCGCTCCGTGAAGGCCATCTCGCACATGCGCATGGCGCTGTCCGGCACCGGGCCGCTGGATTGGATCACATCGTATGTGTAGCAGAACGCGGAATTGCCTTCGCCGATCAGCAGGGCTTCACCCTGGCTTGCGCTCTGGCCCTCGCTGTAGCTCTGCTCGCTTTCCCCGCCGTGGATTTCGCCTTTGGCCGATTGCCAGTCGTGCCCGGCCGTGGCCTTCAGCGAAATTTCGAACCTGACTGGCGAAGTATCGCTGGTTCCCGCTTGCACACCGACATAAGCGGACACACTGTGGCCAGTCGTGCTGCCGGAACGGTTTTCAGTGCTGCTGCCGCTGGACTGCTGATTGCCGAACGAGGCCGACATGTAGCCATTGTCCAGTGAGCCGGATTGCAGGGCCGAGAAGAACGGCGGCATCCAGATCAGGTTGCGCAACTGCGGCTCGTACACGGCGCCGCATTGCGAACCGATGGTGGCATGCACGGCATCGCCGTCGAAATCGCTGGCAACCAACGCCGACCAGCCGAACGGCAAGTCGGGTTCGATATTGGGAAACACCGAGCTGTCCGTTACTTCCAACGCATGGGCCTGCGTGAGCACGGCAGGAATCTGGCTGGTATCCAGCGACCACCGCGAACGCCAGATCGTGGCTTCGAAAACCGTCGTGTCCGATAGTGGCGAGGTTTCCTGGGTTCTGATTCGTCGGACCGACTGCGCGTTGGTGATGATCTCGGCCCGGCCGTCGCGATCCATATCGCGCACCTGGATACGCAGCGGCGATGTAATTTCGAATTCGTTATTGGTTGTGATCGTGATGAACGGTGACGGGTGTTCAACCTGGTCGGATGTGGTGGCGATGTATTGCGCGGCATGCGGCAATTGGTAGCTGTAGGATTCTGCCCGGCCACCACTGCTGACAGCACCGTTGATCTGCACCTGGGTGCTGTAGCTGCTCTGCTTGCCGCTGCTGTCGGTAACGGTTTGGGTCACCGTGTAGAGGCCGGTTGCGTTGTAGCTGTGCGTGGGATTCTGGGCTACCGAGCTCGAACCGTCGCCGAAGTTCCAATGCAGGGAGGCCACATCGCCGGTTGCGGTTGTGGTGAACCTGGCAGGGAACGGCCCGGTCGCCTCCAGCACGTCGTAGGTGAATCCTGCCTGCAAGCGTACCGAGGCCGAGAAGACTTGAGTTCGAAGCTGGCGTCCGCCAGTTTCACTTTTGTAGTCGCTTAGCACGATCTGCTCGGTTTCTGCGCCGAACACATTGCCAATAGCGAGATCAAAACCTCCGGGAGTTACGTTTGGTTGTCCATCGTAGCGTGGGCCAAGGACTTGTGACGCGTCAAAATCACGACCCGGGCCACTGCTGGCCAGGGTAATCGCGCTGATGTCCTCACCCGGTGCCGATCGCACGACGTTGAAATGCAGCAGGCGCTGGCCGAGTATGTCTCCCAGATAAGAGCTGACCAAGGTGCCATTCTGGGTTCGCAGCTCCACGTTGCCGCGAAACACCGTACTCACCAGCAACTCCTCTGCAGCGGTGTCGACCAGATTGCCTGCATTGGCTACCAGCCTGCTCTGGGAGAGGACGTTGATCGTCTGGTTGCAACTTGCGTTCGGACAGTTCACTGGGTCGCTGGGCGAGGTAAAGCCATCATCGACAAAGGGCGAGATGCTGCTGGGAAACTCCAGGCTGCCAATGGCGGTATCGCCCACCGCAACCGGCAGGCCGGTGTTGACATGCGCGCCGGGCGCATTGAACTCCAGCAGGTAGATGTAGATGTGCTGACCCGTGCCGGACACCACGATGATCTGGTCACGGCCGTCCAGCAACACATCGCCATGGGTGAGGCCGGACTCGCCATGCACGCCGTTCTGTTCCCAGCGTCCGGCCCAGGTGTTGTCCGGCTCGTTGATGCTGCCGTCGCTACCGCCGGTCAACACGATCACGTTCATGTGGCCATCATCCGGGCCTTGCAGGCTGCGCCATTTCAGCGCCAGTTGCTGCTCAAGTCCGGAGGTGCCGCTGAAGTCGCCGGCCTCCAGTTCCACCGAAACGGTGGACATGCCGGTGCCTTCGGGATTCAAGTCAATCGACCAGGTATCAATGAGCTGGGCGGAAGGCGTGAACCCTGGGGTGCGCTGGAACACACCGATCACGATGTTGCCAAGCGCGGGCGGTGCACCATAGGCCACGGCGATCTCATCGCGGCCATCGCCGTTGAGATCGACTTCGCTGGCATCCAGCGGATAGGCGCCGGCCGGCAAGCCGGCCGGAAACAGCGAACTTGCATAAACCTCCACCAGCGCATCGGTTTCCGAACCGCGCGGCTGACGGTACTCGGCAAAGGTGTTGGCCGGGGTCGTGCCGTCGTGCAGGGTCAGCATCTCGGCATCACCCAGCATCAGGTTGGTGTTGCCGAAGGGCGTGGTTTCGCAAGGAATGGAGTCAATGGCGTGCGCTGGCGGCATGGCCATGCCCAAGGTCAAGGCCAAGGCCAGCGCGAGCCCCGACGCGCGTGGAAAGCAGTTCCGCAGCATGTGGTTGTCCCCTGGTCGCGATGAGCGGCGTCAAACCTAACAGCTGCCAAGCATCGGGGGCATCCATGAAATCCATGATTTTTTGTAACGAGCCCCTGTGTTAGCGTCCCTGTCGTCATGTCCAAACCCATTCTTCTGGTGGATGACGAGCCGGCGATGCTCGATCGTCTGCAACGCATCCTCGCCCGGCTCGGCTACCCCGACACAGACCTGCGCCTGGCGGCCAGCGTGGCCGAAGGCAAGGCGTGGGCGTGCGGCAGCGATGATTTCGACATGGCACTGGTGGACCTCGGATTGCCCGACGGCAGCGGAATCGAGCTGGTCGGCTGGTTGCGCGAGCGCGATGCGGCCTTGCCGATCCTGGTGATCTCCGCCTGGAGTACCGAGGAGATGATTCTCGGCGCACTGCGTGCCGGTGCCAGCGGCTATGTATTGAAAGAGCGCGATGATCTGGAGATCAGCCTGTCCTTGCGCAACGTGGCGTGCGGTGGTGCACCCATCGATCCCTTCATTGCGCGGCGCATCCTGGCTCTGGTGAATACAGGATCCGCAATGCAGGGCAGGGACGCACAAGGTGAACCATTGCAGGAAGCCCTGACCCGGCGTGAAACGGAAATCCTCGACAGCGTCGCCCTGGGCATGAGCAATCGCGAGATTGCCGAAAAGCTGTCGATCAGCCGTCCCACCGTGGAAACCCATGTGCAGAACATCTACCGCAAGCTGGCGGTGAATTCGCGCACCCAGGCCCTGCATGCGGCGCGCCAGCACGGATTGTTGCAGTGAGCATTGCACTGCGTTTGTGCGCTTGGCTGATCCTGCTGGCGCCGATGCCTGCCCTTGCTGCGCTACCCGGCTGGGCGGGAAGCATCGAAGCGGCACGCGCGGATTGGAATTCCACGGCACCACCCGAGCACGGATGGGTCGAAGTTGGCAGCCTGCCGGATGACTGGAGCGAGCGCTGGCCTGGCTACGACGGTGTGGTCTGGTATCGCCTGCATTGGAACCAGCAAGCACCCCTCGATGCGATTGCGCTGTATCTGGAATACCTGACCTTTGCCGGTGAAATCCGCGTCAACGGTGCACTGCTTGCGCGCGACGACCAGCTCGTCGAGCCACTCAGCCGCATGTGGAATGTGCCGCGCTACTGGCGCCTGCCGCCGCCCTTGATCCAAGCCGGCGAGAACGAGGTGCTGGTGCGGGTTTCCGGTTTTGCCCAGTACACGCCGGGCCTCGGGCCGATGCGGGTGGGCGATGCGGAAACCTTGTGGCAGACATTTGAATCCGAGCAGTGGCTGCGTCGTGGCATCAATCAGGTGGCCCTCGCGGTCAGTCTCACCATCGGCTTTTTCTTCCTCGTGGTGTGGCTGATGCGACGCGAAGAAGTGGCCTATGGCTGGTATGCGGTCGGTCGCTTTGTCTGGTTGCCGGTGGCGTGGAACACTCTGGCGACCAGTCCGTGGCCGTTCGACAGCACCGAGGCCTGGCAGAACCTGACTGCACTGGTGGTGCCGCTGTCGATCGGATGCTGGAGCATGTTCGTGCTGCGTTTCTGTGATCGGCGCTGGCCCAAACGCGAGGTGGTGTTGTGGTCACTGCTGGTGCTGGCGGCGATCTGGATCGTGCTTGCGCCGCATGATGGCAAGCTGGCGGCGCGCAACCTGGCCAATGCGCTGTCTTTTGTGGTGGTGCTCGCCGTCGACGTGGCGTTCCTCTGGTTTGCCTTTCGCGGTGGTCGTCCGGATCAAAAATTCCTTGCACTCACCTCCGCCAGCATCATCGTCGCCGGCGTGCACGACATACTGGGTGTTGCTGGCGTCATTGAAGACACAACCAACTGGGGCACCATGACCGGACTCATCGGCATGATCAGCGCTGCATTCGTGCTGGCCTGGAACTTTGTTGACAAGCAGCGTCGCATCGAAGGTTTCAACGTCGAACTCAAGCGCGAAGTCGCGCAGGCACAAGAAGAACTGGCTGCTACGCTCAATCGCCAGCATGAACTGGAAGTGATGCACGCCCGCCTCGGCGAGCGCGTCAGTCTGGCCCACGATCTGCACGACGGGCTCGGTGGCATGCTGATCGGCAACATTGCTGCATTGGAGCAAGGCCCGGAACAGGTGCCCTCACGCAAGATGCTCGATGCGTTGCGCGAACTGCGCGACGACCTGCGCCTGATCATCGACACCGCAGCCGCACAACACTACGGGGAAACCTCGTTGGGCGAGCTGTTGGCTCCGTTGCGTCATCGCATGACCCGATTGTTCGAGGCCTACGACATCGACTTGCGCTGGCAGGCCGATCACCTCGATGAGGTATACCTCACCAATACGCAAAGCCTTGACCTTCTGCGCATTGCCCAGGAAGCCTTGACCAATGTGCTCAAGCACGCAAATGCACGTCGAGTCGAAGTGGAACTGCGCAACACCCCGCAGGCGCTGACTCTGGAAATCCGTGACGATGGTGAAGGCATGCCGACGACTCCATTGGAACCCGGCACCGGCATGCGCAGCATGCAGGCGCGCGCACGTCGCCTCGCCGCCACCCTCTCGATTGCATCGCTCGACCAAGGCAGCCTGGTGCGCCTGCACCGGCCCTGGCCAGATCGCGCGTAATCCAACGCGGTCGGAGAGCCGCGCATATCACGAGGGTGCCCGTTCAGAACCCCGAACCGGGCTGTTTGAGGAATTCGATTTCCTCGTTGGTGGAGGCGCGGCCAAGGATCGCGTTTCGATGCGGATAGCGGCCGAAGCGGTCGATAATGGCCTTGTGCTTGAGTTCAAAGTCGAAGGTGTTGGCCGAGGCATGTGCCTTGAACAGGACTCCGGCTTGCGCATGGATTCCGCGCGACTCGCTGTGCATGAAGGGCATCAGCAGGAAACCGCGCTCGGTTTCATGCAAATGTTCCAACGCGCCCGCGTGTACAGCGACCTGGGACAAGGTCAGCGCTTGCGCATCCTGGGCAAAGGCCTGCGGCGTGCCACGATGGATGTTTCGTGAAAACTGGTCCAACACGATGATCTCGGCAAGGCGACCGTGCGCAAACCCGCGCCAAGCGTCCAGTTCACCGGCGATGGCTTGATCCAGCAGTGCACCGAAGCGCGAGCGGATCAACGCATCGAACGCGGGATCCACCTGCCACCACTGGCGCGGCTCGATCTCGTCGAACCAGAATGCGAGTACGTTTTCAGGCTTGGGTGACACCTGCACTTCCTTTGGCCAAGGTTCAATGTTGCGCGGAACAAGCCGTCTTCCCGGCGCAAGCCGGGATCCATCTTGATTCCAATAGCATGCATTCAAAGGCCAGATGGATTCCGGCTTGCGCCGGAATGACGACAAAAGCAACTCTTTCAGCGTGGTACCCGAAGCTCAGGCCCACTCGGTCAAGCCTTCAATCTCGTACAGGCGCTTCCACGAGGGCCGCGCCTTGATGCGTGTGGCGAGCGCAGCGAGTGCAGGCCAGCGGTCCGCTGGTTTGGGCATGTTGCGTGACCAGCGCATCAGCATGGTGGCGTAGAGATCAAGCAAGCTGAATTTCTCGCCGAGCATGTGCGGCCCGTTCGTGGCCAGGTGTGCATCCAGACGATCCCAGACCGCTTCGATGCGCTTTTGAGCAAACGCGCGCATGGCATCGCCTTGCTCGGCCGGCCCGAAGTCGGCCGGATAAAACCATTGGCGGAATGCCGGTTGCAGGGTATTGGCCAAATGCAACGTCCATTGCAGATAGGTGTTGCGCTTTGCTTCGCCGGGTTGCGGGGCCATGTTCTTGTCGGCATGACGCTCGCCCAGCAGCAGCATGATGGCTGCACACTCACACACCGGCGCACCATCGACGATCAATGTCGGTACCACACCACTGGGATTGAGGCGCAGGTACTCGGGGCTTTTCTGGGCCTTGGCATCGAGGTCGACCAGGCGCAGTTCGTGCGCAACGTCGAGTTCAAGCAATGCCAGATGCGCGACCATGCTGGCCGTACCGGGCGAATAGTAAAGAGTGACCATGCACAATCCTCGGGAAGGGGTTGCGCAGCATACGGCAATGCATCGCCTTTTGTAGGAAGCCCTTCAGGACTGACCTGCCCCACGGATCGACACAATTGGTAGAGCCGAGCTTGCTCGGCTGTGTGTGCGAGGCATTCGCCAGGCGCAGCAAGCTGCTCTCCGGGGAATTGATGCATGGGTAGAGCCGAGCTTGCTCGGCTGATACGGTGTGTTGCGGAGCAAGCTCCGCTCTACGCCATATCCGGTGCTGCAACCCGTCTGATCCTCAAGCCGTCTTGCGTTTGCCTTCGTTCGATTCCGAAGACCTGGCATTGCGCGAGCGCAGCCACGCCGCGTACTCGTCCAGATCGCCCTTGAAGAGTTCCACCTTGCCGTCGGCCACGCGCCAGAAGGTTTCACACACAAGGCCGATCAAATGGCGATCATGCGAAACCATGACGATGGCACCGGGGAAGATGCTGAGCGCTTCGGCCAAGGCTTCGCGCATTTCCAGATCGAGATGGTTGGTGGGCTCATCAAGCAACAGCACGTTCGGCTTGCGCCAGGCAATCAGGGCCAAGGCCAGACGCGCGCGTTCGCCACCGGAGAATCCATCGACGACTTCAAAGGCGCGATTTCCGGGGAAATTCCAGCGGCCGAGGAAATCACGGAAATCCTGCACGCTGGTGCCGGGTGCAATCTCGCGCAGGTGATCGATCGGTGTCTGCCCTTCATGCAGGGATTCCACGGTGTGCTGGGCAAAGTAGCCGAGTTCCATGTCCGGATGCGCGCTGCGTTCACCGGCCAACAGCGGCAATTCGCCGACCAGGGTTTTCACCAGGGTGGATTTGCCCGCGCCGTTTGGGCCAAGCAAGCCGATGCGGTCGCCGGCTTCCAGGCCAAAGCCGACCTTGCCGAGAATCTTGATGTCGCCGTAACCGGCATCGACATGATTGAGGCGGATCAGCGAATTTGGCAGCTTGAGTGGATCGGCGAAGTTGATGCGGATTTCGCGCTCGGCGCGTACCGCTTCGGTACCGGCCAGCTTGGCCAGGCGCTTGACGCGCGACTGCGCCTGCTTGGCCTTCGCCGCTGACGCCTTGAAACGGTCGATGAAGGCCTGCAGGTGGGCGCGCTCGGCCTGTTCCTTCTCGAAAGCAATCTGTTGCTGGTGCAATTGTTCGGCGCGCTGATGCTCGAAGCTGGTGTAGTCGCCGTTGTAGAGCTTGGCCGTGCCCTGATGCAGATGCAGCATGTGGGTGCCGACGCCGTCGAGAAACTCGCGGTCGTGCGAAATCATCATCAGCATGCCCGGATACTTGAGCAGCCATTGTTCCAGCCACAGCACGGCATCGAGATCGAGGTGATTGGTCGGCTCGTCGAGCAGCAGCAGGTCGCTCGGCATCATCAAGGCGCGCGCAAGGTTCAGCCGCACGCGCCAGCCGCCAGAGAAATCCGACACCGGACGCTGATGGGTTTCCGCACCAAAGCCCAGGCCATGCAGCAGTTTTCCGGCGCGCGCGGTGGCGTCGTAGCCGTTGATCTCGGCCATCTTCTGATGCGCGGCTGCAACCGCATCCCAATCTTCGGCGGCAATCGCCGCTTCCTCGGCCATCAACACCGCATGCACTTCGGTATCGCCAGAGACGACGAAATCAATCGCCGCATCCGGCAGCGAAGGCGTCTCCTGGGCCACACTGGCAATGCGCAGCTTGGGTGATTTTTCCAGGTCACCGGAATCGGCCTCGATCTCACCCAGGATCGCCGCAAACAGACTGGACTTGCCGCAGCCATTGCGCCCGACCACGCCCACGCGCCAACCGGCATGCAGGGCAATATCGACCTTGGACAGTAGCAGGCGCTCGCCACGCCTGAGCGCGAAGTTGCGGAAGGAAATCATGGTGTGCGGATCCGGAACGCGGGGTTGA
Organism: Gammaproteobacteria bacterium; assembly: GCA_004295005.1. Classification (GTDB taxonomy): domain Bacteria; phylum Pseudomonadota; class Gammaproteobacteria; order Xanthomonadales; family Rhodanobacteraceae; genus Dokdonella. The sequence continues at coordinate 24,079 of SHNG01000163.1, read as the reverse complement.
TCTGCCGCAGCGCGCGGCAGCCAAAACAGGGCGCGCATTGTACGTGAACAGGCTGCTGCCTTGCTGCGGGCCAACCAGATGACTTCCTCACCTGCTTGACTGCGCGGGATTTCCGCCTGCGCGGGAATGACGCGCGCGGTTTGATCGATGATGTCTGGTGCGGTCCGCGTGCGGATGATCCGGATGCAGCGCGCTGTCGGTCGGACAACGCGCTGCATGCAGTCAATCAAGCGGCGTCAGGGCTCGAAGCCGTTCTGGAAGATCACGTCGGTGGTTACCGTGCAGCTTTGCACGGAGACGTCGTCGACATCCCAGCCGACATCGCCAACCGAGGAGTCGGTGCCCAGGCGGTAACGGAATTGCACGTTCTGGCCGGCATGGTCACTGACATCGACGATGGTCTGCTGGTAGCTCGTTACGCCACACCAGGCTTGCAGGCCGGCCAGCGGATTGCTGAAGCCTGCGGCGATTGCCCCGGTGTATCCACCGACCAGGATGTCGGCGGCAGGCACTTGCGTCCAGCTTGTGCCGCCGTTGTCGCTCACTTCAAGGATGCCGCCGTCATAACATCCCGAGGACGAGGATTCATTGTCTGGCCGGTGCCAGAACTTCAAGGTCACGGGGTCTTGGCCAGAGGGCAAGGCGATGCTGGGCGAGACCAGACGCTGGTCTGTGGCTGACGCGGTATCGTTGGCGTGCAGATGCTGCGCGCCCGCGTGCGGTGCACTGCTGCTGATTGCCCAGGTGTTGGTGCCGCTGCCGCCGCTGCCCTGGCTCCAACCCGACAGGCCGGATTCAAAGTCGGTGTTGAGCAGCGAGTTCGGGGTGCTGCCGATCCCGCAGTCTCCGGGCGCGGCCTGCGTATTGAAACTGCTCACCTGCGATTGCGTGCCGGTGCCGCACATGTTGTCTGCCCACACGCGCCAGTAGTAGGTGGAGCTGGTGTTGAGGGTGACGTTTGAGTTCCAGCTGGTGCCGCTGATGCCACTGGCCGAGGCGACGATGGTGTTGAAGCCCGCATCGCTGGCCACCTGGATGGTGTAGGTGGCCGCCTGGCTGGCTGCGCTCCAGCTGAAGCTTGGCTGCGGCGGAATGTTGATTGCTCCGTTGGCCGGGCTGCTCAGGGTGCTGGTGCCGGGTGTGGCGTTGTACACGTTCAGACCCAGGTTCAATGACTTGTTGCCCGAGGTCGAACTCGCGTTCATTGCCAGGGTGTAGCTGCCGGGCGTGGCTGCCGCGGTATTGCCGATGGTCAGCACGCTGGAGCCGGCGGGGATCACCGGGTTGACGCTGAATGCGGACGTGGTGCCGGCAGGATTGCCGCCGACTGACAGGGTGACCGGATCGGCGTAGCCGAGAATGCTGTTGACATTGATCGTGTAGTTGGCATCGGCTGGCGCGCAGATGCCTTGCGTCGCGGGTGTCGAAAGTACCCCGTAATCCGGAAATTCGGCGCAGTTGTAACAAACTACCGCAAAGTCCTGATCGGTGGTGTCGGCATTGCCCGGCACGCCATCACCGGCGATGTTGGTGGCGTTGACGGTGACTGTTACGCCACCGGAACCCGGGTTCTGCACATAGACGTTTTCCAGGTTGTTGAGGGCATCAGCGCTGCCACCCGTTGTGCTCCAGCCACCGCTGAATACATTGCCGCGATAGGTGTTGCCGCTGTCCACCACCGACAGATCGAGGTTGTTGACGAGGGCGGGGTTGGCACCCGGCGCGCCGGGGGCATCGCTCCACGCCAGCGTTACCTTCAGCGGCTTGCCGGGATCGAGTACGCCAAAACTCCGCGTCCAGTTGGTGCCGCTGTTGCCCAGGATTTCAGTCTGGTCGAAATAGGCGGTCCCTGCGGCGGGTGCAATCAGGTCGGTGACATTGACCCGGCCCCAGCCCTCGGCCATGTTCGGAATGGTGCCGAGCGGGACGGCGCTGTTGACCAGCAGGGCCTTGGCCATGGCCGGGCTCGGATCGGCACCGGCATTGAAGCCGCGCCACCATTGCGAAGCCAGCACCAGCGCGCCGGAAACATGCGGGGAAGCCATGCTGGTGCCGGAACAGAACGAGTACAGATTGCTGGTGCCGGCAATGGCTGTTCCGCAGTTGCCCGGGCTGTTGTTGCTGCGCGTCGATGCGATCTGCGCGCCGGGCGCAGCCACCGTAGGCACGATGCGCCCATCAACCGATGGCCCACGGCTGCTGAAGCTCGCCACGCTGTTGATGGCGCCGGTGCGGTAGTTGTTGGTGGCCGCCACCACGATCAGGTTCTTGGCTTCCTTGGGTGCAGTGAGGGTGTTGGCATCGGGACCCGAGTTGCCGGCGGAAAACACCTGGATGAACGGCTCGATGGCCGTGGTGTCGAAATTGCCGTCGCGCACCATGAGGTCATGCGTGCGTTCGGAAGCCTGGTATCCGTGGTTGGTGCCTTCGCCGGTGGTCCATGAATTGTTGGAACCCACGGCGTCACGCAGTACCGCCTGCTTGCTGTTTTCCTGCCAGCCACCCGCCGGCGGCCAGGAACTGCCGGCGATCGCATTGAGGGTGACGATGCCATAACCCGGCGCCACGCCCAGGCCGTATTTGAACCCGTTGGCATCGGCAAATCCGCCGGCTGCGGTGGCGCCGATGATGCCGGCAACGTGCGTGCCGTGGCCGCTGCCCGGACAGTCGCCGCCGGGTTGGGCCGGCGTGCAGCCGGGGAAGCTGTGTCCATCGACGATGTGGGTGCTCAGGTCCGGATGGTTGTAGTCCACGCCGTCATCGGTGACCGCCCAGCGCACGCCGGTACCGTCGAATCCCAGGGTGCCGAGGAAGGATTGATAGCCCGTGAACGGCACGCCCGCTTGCGAGTAGTTGCCGGCCTGGATCTGATCGGACATCTCATCGTCGAGCACCGGTTTCGGATCGGCATATCCCAGCCACACCACCGCGCCGAGCTCGGCGGCGGCGGCCAGCGAGGTGGCGCTCATTTCGACCACGGCGACGAAGAAGGTCCGGTCAGCCTGCGCCGGGTAAGTCTGGATCACCGTTCCACCGAGGGCGGCAAGGGCATCGAGTGTTTGTTGCAGGTGGCCATCGTTGTAGATGAAGACATCCACGTTGCGGATGCGACCGCTGCGCGCAGCCAAGTCTGCGCTGACCTTGTAGGCCGGATGGAAATTGCCGCTCCAGCGCACATGACCGCGCGCATGGGCCGCGGCCAGCGCATTGCTGTCGCCCCACACCAGGTAAGAATTGTGCGGGTAGTACTGCAAAACCTTCAGGCCCGACAATTCCAGTCCCTTGAGCCAGGCGCCTTCGATGGCGCCGTCGAACTGGACCAGGCGCAGGCCGGCGCCATGGCCATCGAAGCGCTGATCCAGGCCCAAGGCCGGCTCGCCTTCAAGCAGCGGGTCAAACGCATGGTTGGGTACGCGCACTTGCATCGGGCTGGCCGGATCGATCGCGTGGGCCGCCAGGGGCATGGCCGCGAGTACGGCTAGAAACAGGGTGGAAGCCTTGAGGTTGTGCGGAAGGCGACGATTGCAGCGCGACATGATGTGTCCCCTGGGTGCTGAGGAAAAAGATGAGCGACCGTATGAACGCCGGACTATACGACATGCCGGGGCATCGCCGCGGCCCCGTGTTTGGAACACGGCCTGCAATGTTCCGATCATGACAGCCTGGTCGAAACGCCGGATACTCGGCCATCGCCCTGCGCGGGAGCCGGCCGTGAAAATCGCATGCATCGGGATGGCCTTCATCGGCATTGCCCTGGCCTGTGTCGCGGGCTGTGCGGCCAGCGCGGAATCCGGGCAGGAATGGCTGGATGCGTTGATTGCGCGCCTTGGTTCCGAGCCGGTGAGCAATCCCCCGCAACGAATCCTGCGCTACCGCTACCACGATGCCACCGTGTTCTATCAGCCGCCGGTTTGCTGCGATCGTCCCAGCGTGCTGTATGACGAAGAGGGAGCGGTGCTGTGTTCGCCGGATGGCGGCATTGCCGGTCGCGGCGATGGGCGTTGCGCCGATTTTCAAGCACGAAAATCCGACGAAACCCTGATCTGGAAAGACCCGCGCGACCCTTGAGCGGTCGGCCCCGGTTGGCGGAATCGTGGATCGGGGCGACAATGCAGGTTCGCAATCGTTCGGATCGCGGTGGCGAATGACGAACGAAAGGACCCGAGCGCGTTGACCAACGCATCAACCCGGAGCAGTTTGATGGCCAGCCATGAAGTGAAAGTCCCCGATATCGGCAACTACTCCGGCGTGCCGGTGATTGAGGTGTTGGTCAAGGTCGGCGATACGGTGGCCAAGGATCAGGGCCTGGTCACCCTGGAATCCGACAAGGCGACCATGGAGGTGCCGTCCTCGGTGGCCGGCGTGGTCAAGGAAATCAAGGTCAAGCTGGGTGACGAGATTGGCGAGGGTGCCGTGGTGGCCATCGTCGATGCCGATGGCGCTGCTGCTTCGGCACCCAAGCCGACCGCTGCCGCACCGGCGGCAGCCAAGCCCGAAACGGTTGCGGCAGGCAAGACACAAGCCTCGACCGCCGTTCCCAACGCGGTTCTACCTCCTGCATCCATGCAGTCGTCACCCGCCCCTCCGGGGCACCCTCTCCCGGGGGCAGAGGGAATTGCCAATGCGAAGGCCAGCATCGACACCAGCAAGCCGACCCGCTTGAGTGAACTGGAAACGGCGGCGCTGGCACCGGATATCGATCCCGAAGTGGCGGGTCCGCAGGCTTCGCCGCCGGTCAATTTCGGTGCCGATACAGTCATGCCAAACAAGGTGCCGCATGCCAGCCCCGCGGTGCGCCTGTTTGCGCGCGAGCTGGGTGTGGACCTCAGCCAGGTCACCGGCAGCGAACGCAAGGGACGCATCACCCGCGAGGACGTGCAGAAGTTCGTCAAGGCCGCGCTGTCCGGATCCGCGCCGCGTGGGGCCGCGACGGGCGGAGGCGGGCTCAACCTGCTGCCTTGGCCACAGGTGGATTTTGCCAAGTTTGGCGAAATAGAAAGCAAGCCGCTGTCGAAGATCAAGAAGATTTCCGGTGCGAATCTCGCGCGCAACTGGGCGATGATTCCGCATGTCACCCAGTTTGATGATGCCGACATCACCGATCTGGAAGCCTTGCGCGTCGAGCTCAACAAGGAAAACGAGAAGGCCGGCATCAAGCTGACCATGCTTGCCTTCCTGATCAAGGCGGTTGTTTCTGCGCTGAAGAAATACCCGGAGTTCAATGCCTCGCTGGATGCCAGCGGCGAAAACCTGGTGCTGAAAAAATACTTCCACATCGGTTTTGCCGCCGACACGCCGAACGGCCTGGTGGTGCCGGTGATCCGCGATGCCGACAAGAAGGGCGTGATTGACCTCGCCCGCGAATCCGGTGAACTGGCCAAGAAGGCGCGTGATGGCAAACTCGGACCGGCCGACATGTCCGGTGGTTGTTTCTCGATATCGAGTCTCGGCGGCATCGGCGGCACCGCGTTCACGCCCATCGTCAATGCGCCGGAGGTGTCCATCCTCGGCGTGTCGAAATCCGCGATCAAACCCGTGTGGAACGGCGAGAAATTCAAGCCGCGCCTGATCCTGCCCTTGAGCCTGAGCTATGACCATCGCGTCATCGATGGCGCTTCCGCCGCGCGCTTCACCGCGTATCTGGCCCAGGTGCTGGCCGACATGCGCCGCGTCCTGCTTTGAATCGGAGAAACGACGTGGCCAACGCGATTGAAATCAAGGTTCCCGACATCGGCAACTACAGCGGCGTGCCGGTGATCGAAATCCTGGTCAAGCCGGGAGACAGCGTGAAGAAGGACCAGGGCATCGTCACCCTGGAATCGGACAAGGCGACCATGGAGGTGCCGTCGCCCTCAGCCGGTGTGATCAAGGAGATCAAGGTCAAGCTCGGTGACGAGATAGGCGAAGGCGCGCTGGTAGCGATACTGGAAAGCGCGGAGGCAGCGGCTGCTGCACCTGCACCGGCAGCGAAAGCGGCACCCGCACCCGCACCTGTCGCGGCCGCACCTGCGCCCGCAGCGGCGCCTGCACCGACAGCGGCTGCCGCCAGCGGACGCAAGGCCGATTTCGAATGCCAGATCGTGGTGCTGGGCTCCGGTCCCGGCGGCTACACCGCCGCCTTCCGCGCAGCGGATCTGGGCCAGGACACGGTGCTGATCGAGCGCTATGCCACGCTCGGCGGCGTGTGCCTCAACGTCGGCTGCATTCCGTCCAAGGCGCTGCTGCATGCCGGCCGGGTGATCGAGGAAGCCGCGCATGCCGCGGACATTGGCCTTGATTTTGGCAAGCCGAAAATCGATCTGGACAAGCTGCGTGCGAGCAAGACCAAAGTGGTCGCGCAATTGACCGGCGGATTGGCCGGCATGGCCAAGCAACGCAAGGTGCGCGTGGTCGAAGGCGTGGGCAAGTTCCTCTCGCCGAATGAGATCGAGGTCGAAGGCAAGGACGGCAAGAAACTCGTGCGCTTTGAGAAGGCCATCATTGCCGCTGGCTCGCAAGCCGTGAAGTTGCCGGGTTTTCCGTGGGCCGACAAGCGCATGATGGATTCCACCGATGCGCTTGATCTCGCCGACATCCCGAAGAAACTGCTGGTGGTCGGTGGCGGCATCATTGGCCTTGAAATGGCCTGCGTGTATGACGCGCTCGGCTCCGAGGTCACCGTGGTCGAACTGCTCGACCAGTTGATGCCGGGTGCTGATCCCGATCTCGTGCGTCCGCTGCAGCAACGCCTGGCCAAACGCTATGCCGGCATTCACCTGAAAGTGAAAGTCTCAAAAATCGAAGCTGGCAAGAACGGGCTGACCGCTACGTTTGAGGGTGACAAGGCACCCGAGCCGCAAACCTATGACCGCGTGCTGGTCGCCATCGGCCGCTCGGCCAACGGCGGCAAGATCAATGCACAAGCCGCGGGCGTCAACGTGACTGATCGCGGATTCATCCCGGTCGACAAACAGATGCGTACCAATGTGCCGCATATCTTTGCCATCGGCGATCTGGTCGGCCAGCCCATGCTCGCGCACAAGGCAACGCATGAAGGCAAGGTCGCTGCGGAAGTTGCCGCCGGCGAGAAAAGCGAGTTTGTTGCAAGGGTGATTCCCTCGGTGGCCTACACCGATCCGGAAATTGCCTGGGTCGGCCTCACTGAAAGCGAAGCGAAGAAGCAAGGCATTGCCTACGGCGTCGGCAAGTTCCCGCACGCCGCCTCCGGTCGCGCCATTGGTATTGGCCGCACCGAAGGCTTCACCAAGTTGATTTTCGATGAAGCCAGCCATCGCGTGATTGGTGCCGGCATCGTTGCGCCCAATGCCGGTGACTTGATCGCCGAAGTGGCGCTCGCCATCGAAATGGGCTGCGAAGCCGCCGACATCGGCCTCACCATCCACCCGCACCCGACCCTGAGCGAATCCGTCGGCATGGCCGCGGAAGTCTACGAAGGCACGATTACCGATTTGTACGTTCCGAAGAAAAAGTAACAAATTCTTCTGACCGGGAAATGTTGGTGTGTCTGAACTCCCTCCCCCGCGGCCGGCGGTGGGTCAGGGCAGTACCGCACGCAAGCGCACGCCTTCGAGCAAGCCACAGTCCCACCCTCACCCGCGCCGTTGGCGCGACCTCTCCCGCCAGCGGGAGAGGTGATTCAAAACACAGCACCCACGCCACTGTTCTCCCTCCCACGCGGACGGGAGTGGTGATTCAAAACGCAGCGCAAGCCGCTGTTCTGCCACTTCCGCGGATGCGAGAGGTGATTCAAAACACAGCGCCCACGCCACTGTTCTCCCTCTCCCGCGAACGGGAGTGGTGATTCAAAACGCAGCGCAACCCGCTATTCTCCCAATCTCGCGGACGGGAGAGGTGATCCAAAACGCAGCGCAAGCCGCTGTTCTCCCAATCCCGCGGACGGGAGTGGTGATACAAATACAGCGCGCAAACGGCTTTTTTCCCTCTCCCGCGGGCGGGAGAGGGCCGGGGTGAGGGTGGTTGCTCAGCCTGCTGGCCAGGCATGACCGCGCGCGCCATTGATGTACGCTTGGTCGTTCCTTGGCTCCAACACCTCATGCGTGCTGCTATGGTTGCCGGCAGTTGTGGCGGACTGGCCAGGAATAATGATGCGTGCTTTCGTACTGCGGGCTCGCGCGGCGCCGACCGAGAGCGCGGCATTGCTGGCCGGTGTCGGTCAGGACGTACACAGCGAGATCCTTGCCCACACCCTGATGAATGCGCTGTTCGTGGCGCAATCACACCGCAGCGACGTGGTGGTTTATCTGGTGCTGGAGGCGACCCGCGACTATTCACGCACCATTCGTTTTGATTCCAACGAGCTGCGTGACATCGGTGGATTTCACGAACAGGCACTGCTGGCGAGGATCGCCCATGCGCTGGATGTCTCCATCGGCATGGGCAAGGAAGAATCGCGCGTGGTTGAATCCGGCATCAGCGTGCGCACCATCAGTTTCGAGAAACTGGTGCAGGAGCTGGCCGTCGATCACGCCTTGTACATGATGGATCGCAAGGGCGTCTCCATCCGCGAGCAGGTGTTTTCCGGCAAGCCCTGTTTTCTTCTGACCGATCACTTGCCGATGCCGAAAAAGTCTTTCAACAGTCTGGAACGGCTGGGTGCGGAGAAAATCAGCCTGGGGCCGCGCATGCTGTTTGCCTCACAATGCGTGACCCTGATCCATCATGAACTGGATTGCCGGGAAAGCTGATCGCGTGGCACCTACCAGGCTATGCCGTAGTCGTCGCCCTGTTCACTGGCGCCGCCCCATAGCGTGCCGTTGGCTTGATCGAGCCAGATGGCGGTGACCGGGCTGTAGGTGCGTTCGACGGTCTCAACCTTGTAGCCCATGCGCTCGAGCTCGGCGCGATCCCATTCCGATACGCGACGGGTGAGTTCGAGTCGCCCGGGCTGTGACTGGTGCGCACCGAACGAGCTTTGCATCTGGTAGCTCAGGATGTTGTGGGCTTCCACGGCCTGCTGCACGTTCATCTTGAACTCGACCATGTTGAGGAAAAACTGCAACAGGTTCTGATCCTGGGTATCGCCACCCTGCACCGAGAAGGCCATCAGCGGCTTGCCGTCCTTCATGGCAAGACTCGGGGTAAGCGTGGCGCGCGGTCGCTGGCCGGGATGCACCACGTTGAATGGATTGATGGCTTCATCGAGCACGAAGCTCTGCATGCGCTGGCTGAGGCCAATGCCGGTGCCCTCGGGAATGAAGGCGGGAATCCAGCCACCACTGGGCGTCACCGACACGACCCAACCTTCGGTATCGGCAGCCTGGATCGAGGTGGTGCCCGCGATGAACGCTTCGTCGGCACTCATCAAATTGGCTTGCTGGAAACCTTCCGCACCTTCGGCCTTGGCCTTGGGTGGATTGGCTTGCCAGTTTTTCAGCAGCTTGGCATAGGGATTCTTGTCGCCCTGGAACGGATACGGATCGCCGGGCTTGATGCTGGCATCGTTGTGCTGATAGTTGATCAGGGCGCGGCGCTGATCGGCGTATTTTTTCGACAGCAATCCGGCAATCGGCTCGACCGGTGGCACATAGGGATCGCCGTAATAAAAATCACGGTCGGCAAAGGCGAGGTTCATCACCTGATACAGGGTGTGGATGTAGCGACTGGAGTTGTAGCCCATGTCCTTGAGATTCATCGGCTCCAGCAGGTTGAGCGCCTGCAGCATCACCGGGCCCTGCACCCAGGTGGTCAGCTTGTAGACCTCGATGCCCTTGTACGAGGTGCTGACCGGCTCCTCGATATGCACCTGCCAGCGATTCAGATCCTCGTGCGTGATCAATCCACCCTGCGCCTTGCTGCCCGCGACGATCTGACTGGCGATATCGCCGCGATAGAAGCGGTCGTAGGCCGCTTGTATGGCCTGCTTGCGGTTCTTGCCGGCGGCGAGAGCCTGGGCTTCGGCATCCACCAGCTTCTGCAAGGTGGCGAGCAGGTCCGGCTGGCGGAAAACCTCGCCCGCTACGGGTGCCGCACGTTGGGTCGGGTTCTTTTCATCCAGATGCGGCAGAAACACCTTGCGCGAACCCGGCCATTTGGCCAGCAGGTCGCGGCGCGACTCCATGTTGTCGGCCTGTGATTTCTCGATCGGATAACCCTTGGCCATCTGCATGGCCGGCGCCAATACCTGGGCCAAGCTCATGCTGCCGTATTCGGACAACATGACCATGAGTCCGCCCGGTGTGCCCGGCGTCACCGCTGCCAGCGGGCCGTACTCGGGCGGATAGACCATGCCCTGTTTGCGGAAGAATTCGACCGTGGCACCCGTGGGCGCGACGCCCAGCGCATTGATGCCCTGCACCTTGCCGGTGTGCGGGTTGTAGATCAGGGCCTGGGTTTCACCGCCCCAGCCGAGCGTGTCCCACATGGTCGATGTGGCGGCAAGCATGGCGCAGGCCGCATCCACCGCATTGCCACCACGGGCAAAGGTGAGCGCACCAGCGGTGGCCGCCAGCGGCTTGCCGGTGATCGCCATCCAGTGATCGCCATGCAACACGGGCTTGACCGTGTGCTGGGCCAACGCGGTAGCGGCCGTCAGGGCCAATGCCGGCCCCAGCGTGAGCCGGCCGATACTGCGAGCGATGCCCGCGAATGTGCGCGACATGGGTTTGCTCCTCGACCCGGAATCGCATGGTTGACGAGATGCAACGGAATGACAACCACCTCCTGATGCCGATGGGTGATAAAGGCCGGCGCGAAATTGGCGATTGGCTTACCATCCGGAGGTGAACGTCCCAGCCGCCGAGTCCACGGCCACCTTGCTTTCCCTGCTGCGCCAGGGGGATGACTCGGCGCGCGAACGCCTGGTGGCGCGCTACCTGCCGATGCTCAGGCGCTGGGCGCACGGTCGACTGCCGATGCGGGCGCGTGATCTCAACGACACCAATGATCTTGTTCAAATCACCCTCCTTTCGGCATTGAAGAATCTCGACCAGTTCGAATCCCGCCATGAGGGTGCCTTGCTCGCTTATCTACGCACCACGCTGCTCAACGCCATACGCGGCGAAATCCGCCGGGTCGGGCGCGCGGGCGTGGTCGAATCCCTGCCGGAAGACTCCGAGTTGCTTGGCGCGGAAGCGCCCGTGCCGCGCCTGGATTCCAGTCAATGGCTGGACTACGAGAACGCATTGGCCAAACTGCCCGAACTCAAGCGTGAAGCGGTATTGCTGCGCCTCGAATTCGGCATGAGCTACGCGGAGATTGCCTCTGCCATGAACCGACCCAGCGAAGCCGCGGCCAGCATGATGGTGTCGCGCGCCCTGGTTGATCTTGCCCGGCATCTGGAATGAACCCGGAAAACGAAGCGGAGCTTGAGATCGCGCGGCGCATTGCCGATGGCGAGTCCGTGGACCTGACCGGTCTGGGCCAGGGTGATCCGGAACTTGCCCGACGCCTGGCCAAGTTGCAGTCGCTGGCCCAGGCCATGCAAGGTCCCGGCACCAGCGGATCGCGTTGGGGACATCTGCAACAGTTGCAGCTCGCCGGTCAGGGCGGATTCGGTGCCGTTTACCGCGCCTATGATCCCACCCTGGACCGCACGGTCGCGCTCAAGCTGCGCCATACCGACGGCGCGGCGATGTTGCCCAGCGGTGCGGATTTCGTGGCCGAGGCGCGTCGCCTGGCGCGCGTTCGCCATCCCAACGTGCTTGCCGTGCACGGTGCCAGTTACCACGATGGCCGCGCCGGCTTGTGGACGGACTGGATCGATGGCGAAACCCTTACTGAGCGCCTGGACAGGACGGGCCCCCTGCGCGGCGAGGAACTGTTGCGCGTGCTGCGTGAGCTGGCCGAGGCCTTGGCTGCCGTGCACAAGGCAGGCCTGGTGCATGGTGATGTGAAGGCCAGCAATGTCATGCTCGACGGCCAGGGCCGTGTGATCCTGATGGACTTCGGCGCCGGCTTCGAGTCCAGCAGTGAAGGCAGCCGCATGGGCGCGGGAACACCGCGTTACCTGGCGCCGGAAATCCTGGCGGGCAGGGATGCCACGCTGGCGGTGGATCTGTATGCCTATGGCGTGCTTGCCCATCTGCTGGCCACGCATCGCTATCCGGATCCTGCAACCGCGTTGGCCGTGCCCGCTCCGCGCAGGCTGCGCAAATTGATTGCGCGGCTGCTCGATGCTGATCCGGCTGCACGTCCGAGCGCGGCAGCCACCGCGGTTGAACTGGCCGGCATCGCTGACGCACCACGACGTCACGCGCGGCAATTCGCTCTGGTTGCGATCATCGCAGGACTTGCCGCGGTCGCCCTGGTGTCGGTGTTCGGTTATCAGCGTGCCGAGTCATTGCGCGCCGAGGCCGTCACCGCGCGCGATCAGACTTTGGCCACCAATCGATTCCTGACCGATCTGCTGGAAGCACCGTCGCCCGATCAATGGGGGCGCGAAGTAAAGGTGGTGGAGTTGCTCGATGTGGCCACGCGTCGGGTGACGGGAGCCAGTGACCTTGCCACGCCGGTGCGGATCAACTTGTTGCACGCGATCGGCAGCTCGAACCGTGCACTGGGCCGGCCGCGCGCCGCCGACGATGCGCTCACGCAGGCCTTGCAACTGGCCGAGTCGGACCCGACCACTGATCCGGCCCTGATGCGACGGATCAAACTGAAGCTGGCCGAAGCGCGCAGCATGCTCGAACAGTGGGGAGCAGCCGACGCCATACTCGCCGAGCTGACTGCCGACCCGCGTTGGAGCGGCGATGCAGTTGCCCAAGCCGAAATTGCGATTGGACGCGCCGATGCGCTGCTGTATGCGGGTCGAACAGAAGAGGCGGGCAAGGTTCTGACGCCCGCGGTGCTGGCTACGCCAGGACTCGACGCGCACACCCGCATCGAGGCCGGCTGGAGTCTTGGCCAGCTTTTCAACAAGCAGGGACAGCTCGTCGATGGCGAGCGCATATTGCGCAGCACACTCGCGGAGTCCGACGGCTTGGGTAGGTCCAGTTTCGTGTACTCGATCTGGATCCGCAACGAACTGGCGAATTCCTTGAATCAGTTGGGTCGGTTCGCGGAGGCGGAGACGGTTTACAGGGAGGCCGCCGCCATGGCAAAGGAAGCCTACGGAGACCGCACGCTGGGCACGCTGGCCATGAACGTGAACCTGTCGATCAGTCTGCGCGACCAAGGCAAATACGCCGAAGCCGAGGCCTTGCAGCGGGACATGCTCGAGCTGGCGACGAAACTGGATGGAGCCGACGCTCGATCCACGCTGACGACGCGTTCGGCTTTGGCGGTGACGCTTCACGAATCCGGCCGCGATCTCGAGTCGCTGGCCATTCTGGAAGACAACATCCCGTTGCTGGAACGCAAGTTCGGGCCAAATCACCCGAACACACTGATCGACACATTCAATCGCGTCGAAATCATGAATGTCCTCGGCCGTTATGCCGACGCGCTTGCCGCTGGACGTGCACTGCATCCGCGCATGGTCGAAGCCACCGGTGCCGATCATCCTTTCACGCTGGAGACCGAGGACGCCATTGGATTGGCGCTGACTCACCTCGGCCATGCGGCGGAAGCGCTACCGATGCACCGTCGCACGCTCGAACTCAAGACCCGGATGATGGGCGCAGAAGCGCCTTATACCCTGATTTCCCAGGAGTACCTGGCCCGAGCACTGCTTGCGCTCGGCCGTCGCGATGAGGCGTTGAGCCTGCTGCAGTCGTTGCTGGATGCACGCGTGCGCAACCTCGGCGCCGACCACCAACGCACGCGCACTGCACGCGAACTGCTGGACAAGGCAAGGTCCAACTGAAACCACGCCGGGCGATTGTTGGATTTCGCCACGCGGCGGCGTTGAAGCAAGGGACGGCATCTTGCCTCGCTTCGGGTTCGCGGCCATGAAACTTTCATTCCTGTTGCAGCTTGGCTTCGGCAGCATGCTGCTCGTCAGCCACACCGGCAATGCGGCGACATTCTGTGTCAACCAAACCACCGAGCTACAGGACGCGCTGGCAGTCGCCGCAGGCAACGGCGAAGATGACGTGATCCGCATCAAGACCGGCACCTACACCTACATCATTCCATTCGTGCAAGTCATGTTCACTTATGACACGCAGGAGGATTTCGATATCACCCTGCAAGGTGGTTGGTCCGGTTCGGGAGAAACCTGCCAGCGACGCATGCTCAGCCCGACCGCCACCGTGCTTGACGGTGGCGGCAACAAGGCGGTGCTCTGGGTGACTGGTGCCAACAGCACATCAGGCGACATCACCATTGAACAACTGACGATACGCGGTGGTGCCCTCTCCGCCGAAGGTGCCGGAATGAGATTGGGCGGGAACTACGGTTCAAATGGTTTCGACGGCAGCATCGTGGTCGAGCGCGTGTACTTCGACGGCAACCAGGCGACAGAAGGCGCGGGCCTGTATGCAAGCACAAATGCCGGTATCCGCATTCGCAACAGCATCTTTCGCGCCAACCAGTGCGAGGTCAATGGCTGTGCGGCCAGCATCGCCATCTTCTCCCTCGACAGTTCCGAAGTGCGCGCCGTGTTCAGCAACAACACCGTTTTCGGCAACACCTGCAGCGACGAGGCCGGGGCGAGCTGTGTCACCGGCGGCGTGATCGTCGATGGGCTGGGCTTGAGCCCGCGCACGGCCTTGCTCAACAACGCCTTCGCGCAGAACGAAGGTAATGATGTCGATCTGACCGGCGGCAGCGCGGTAGATCTCTGGTACAACAACATCATCGAGTTTGCGGGAACCCCGGCATCCAGCGTCGGCAACCTCAACTTCATCAATCCGGGTTTTGTATCACCGATCCTGGATGATGATTTCAACCTGCAGGCGGACTCGCCGATGCGCAATGCGGGCTACGACGGCTTCCTCGTCGGCCTTCCGCCCTACAGCAATTCCGACTACGCGGGCATTGCACGCGTGCAGGAAGGACGCATCGACATCGGCGCACACGAATTCGGCGAGCGCATCTTCAGCGACGGCTTCGAGTGAAGCCCTGGCTGATTCCCGAGTGGGCATGGCCGAACGCATCAGCTGTGATTGGGGACCTTGAAGATCCCATTCCGCTCTGCGGAATCCGCGGCGGTTGCCCCGTAGAGTCGAGCTTGCTCGGCTGCGGGCATCGAGTTGTAGAGCTGATGCTTGCTCGGCTGTTGATGTGCGACAACGGGCAGCCGGCCAAGTGGTATTTGTGGGTCGGGCTTCAGCCCGACAAGTTGCCGCAGAAAATCCAAAGCCGTCGGGTTGAAACCAACGACAACGCTGAAACGGCGCACGCACGCTTATCTGTACAATCGCGGTTCGAGCTGGTGTAGGTCGGATTTCAGTCCGACACGCGGCCTGGTGTAGGTCGGGCTTCAGCCCGACAAGTTGCCGCAGAAAATCCAAAGCCGTCGGGTTGAAACCAACGACAACGCTGAAACGGCGCACGCACGCCTACCTGTACAATCGCGGTTCGAGCTGGTGTAGGTCGGACTTCAGTCCGACACGCGGCCTGGTGTAGGCCGGGCTTCAGCCCGACAACTTGCCGCAGAAAAGCCAAAGCCGTCGGGTTGAAACCCGACCTGCCAAGTGTTCGCGCAGCCAGCTGCAAACGGAGCAAGCTCTACAGGAGCGCGAAGTCGCTCGCGCGCCCGGGTCGGCGTCGCATCCGGTTCAAAGGCGGACGGCGGGCGATTCCAACAAACCTGACGTGGGCGCGGTGTCCGCCAGCAGCCAACCTGCGTTCATGCCGAGGCAATCATCCGAACAGCGGTTGTTGGATTTGGCGACGAACAGGCATTGGAGGAGGAGAGCCCATTCGGAATCCCTTCCATGCCCGCCCTGCCTGCCCCCCCGGTGTTGCGCCCAACGCGCTGGTTCTGGGCCGTTCTCGCCGTCTGCGCGTGCTCGACGCATGCACTCGCGGCAACTTGCACCTGGAGCGCCGCTGCGCCGGCTTCCTGGCATGACCCGGGCAACTGGAGTGGCTGCACCAGTGGCAATGGCACGCCAGCCGGAACGCCGGGGCCAGATGACAGTGTCGTATTGAATTCGGGAATCGCGTGGATCAACAACCAGTTCACGACTGTCGCCAACTTGCAGATCAATGCAGGCGCGGAGCTTGGCGTGGTCGAGACCTGGACCACGGTCCGCCAATTGACGGTAACCAACAGTTTTTCCATGACCAGCGCCACGCTTTCGGGCGCGCTGCCACCGCCGGGTGGACCGACACCGGCCCTGCTGTCACTCATCGTGCAGTCTGGCGCGACAGCAACACTGACCGGATCAAACCTGTTCAGGCGCGCCATCCTGACCAATGCAGGTACCGCCAGTTTCAATGGCGGGCCGGGCATTCGCCTCGACCTCGGCCTCAACGGTCAGTTCATAAACGATGGCCAGCTCACCGTGAGCGGCGACTATGTGTTTGGTTACACCACGTCAGAGTCCATCTACAACAACGGCCACTGGATCAACCAGGGCCCCGGCCTCATGCGCATCGAGCGCAGCGGCGCCACGGGAGGACAGTTTTCCTCGACGGGCCTGTTCGAGATCAACAACGCCACCTTCAAGGTGCTCAATCCGCTGGCCGGATTCCTGGCCAGCTTCAACACGTCGATTCGCATGCGCGATGGAACATTCGATGGCGGTGCAGCGCAGCTTACGATCGGCGCAGGAAAATACTTCAAGGGCAACGGTACCGTGATCGGTCCGTTTCTCTCCTCCGGCCTGCTCGACCTGGAAGCCTCCAATGGCGATCCGTTTGGCGTGCTCAATGTGCAGGGCAATGCACAGTTCAACCAGGGCGAGATCGCGCTGGACCTGGCCGGGTCGGGAGCCACCCAGCATGACCGCATCAGCGTGAGCGGATCGATCAAGTGGCAGCGCGTTTCGCCACGCGTGCGCTTTCAGGTCGGCTACGCACCGGGCATTGACAGCAGTATCACGATTGCCACCCATGCCAGCCGGAATTCTCCGACAACACCCGTGCATGAGCGCGTGCTGAGTGACTATCCACTCAGCCTCGCGTTGCGACCGACCAACACGCAGACCGATTTGCGCGTAGTGCCCACGCTCACGATTGCCGATACCCACGTCATCGAAGGCAACAGTGGCACGCAGCAGATGCAGGTGGCGGTCAGCCTGTCGGCACCCACCAGCGAAACCGTGAGTTTTGGCTACACCACCAGTCCCGGCACGGCGGTCACCATCGCCGCCGGTGGCAACGCGGCGGACTACGACAATGCCCTCGGCAACGTGGCCTTCGCGCCGGGAGAAACGATCAAGCAGATCCCGATCACGATCATTAGTGATGTCTCCATCGAAGGCGACGAGGCGTTTTCAATCATCACCGATGACGCCACCAACACCAGCACCCTGCAGAACGCCAGCTTCGGCAATTACCGCCGATTCACGTTCAGCGCGGAGGGGCGCATTGTCGATGACGATGGTCCGCCGGGGCGACGCTATCTGCTGATCGGCAAGACCACCAACCAGCCGACGCCAACCGGGCAGGTCAGCAAGATCAGTCGCTACACCACCGACGGCGAATTCGTCGATGGTTGGGACAACAAGCTGCCCAATACCCTGAGCCCCATCGGCGTTCCCATGTGTCGTTCATCCTCAGGTGAGGTGCTGACCGGGCGCTTCAACTACGGCCCCGGCCCCGTGTTGATGTCCGTAGCCGGCACCGTGCTTGACGAGACCTTCGGCGGGTTCATGGGAAGCGAGGAAAGCTGCGCCTTCGATGCGCTCGGAAACGTCTGGATTGGCGAAGAAGTTCCCCCTGAAGCCAAGACAGCCTTGTTGCGTTACGTGGCGCCCGACGGGCGCGTGTTGCGAAGCCTTGCTGTGCCGGTGGGCTTGTCCGGTACCGACAATATCGAACTGGATGCCGACCAATGCATCGTCTTCTACAACTCCGAAGATACTGAGGTGCGTCGCTACGATGTCTGCCTCGAGCAGGCCATGAGTTCGCTCGATACAGGTCAGGGGCCTCCTTGCGGCGCGCTGAAGCAACTGCCCAACGGCGATCTGATGGTGACCTGCCCCGACAGCATCGTCCGCTTCAATCCGAATGGCGCGCTGGTGCAGGAATACACCCGCACCAGCCTGGGTGAAAACAACATCAACGGCCTCTACGCCATGAGCCTCGATCCCGATGGTGAAACCTTCTGGACCGGAGGCATCACCAGCGGACGCGTGGTTCGTGCGCGCCTGGACGACGGCAGCGTGGTGACCAGTTTCACCACCGGCAGTGGCGGTACCCAGGGCCTCATGGTGCTGGATGAATTCGCGGCCGGGCTGGGCGATCTCATCTTCGCGGATGGTTTCGAGCCGTGAGCCTCAAGTCCGCAGGGTTGCGAGCGGAGCAAGCTCCGCTCTACGCGGCTCGCGGTTGTTGTAGAGCCGAGCTTGCTCGGCTGCATGCGCGGTGGTGTCGAGAGCGGAGCAATTTCTGCTCTACGCGCCTAGCGGTTGTTGTAGAGCCGAGCTTGCTCGGCTGCATGCGCGGTAACCGCGCAGATTCCTTTTTCGCAACGCAACGGGAGAATCATCGTGACCGCTTATGGGAAATCCATTCTGTTGATGATCGCACTTGTCGCCAGCGGCCCTGCAACCGCGGCGGAATTTTGCGTCGGCACCAACGCCACCCTGCAGCAGGCCTTGATGATGGCCTCAAGCAATGGCGAGGCCGACACGATCCGGATCGAGGCCGGCACCTATACCGGCAGCAGCGCCGTGGCCTTCGCCTATTCGACCAGCGAGGATTCATCCGTGAGCGTCAGCGGAGGCTGGTACTCCATTCCACCCGATCAGCTTTGCGTTCGTCAGGTCAGCAATCCGGGCGCGACCGTGCTCAGCGGCTCCGATACCCGGCAGGTACTTAAGCTCAGTGGATCGGCGAGTTCCAGCGGAACCCTGAGCGTGTCCAACCTGACCATCCGCGATGGTTTCACGTCCCAACAAGGCGCGGGCCTCGATATCGGCGGTGGTGCCGGCTTCAGCGGAAACATCGTTGTCACCCGGGTCATCTTCGATCGCAACACCAGCACCACGTTTGGCGGCGGCATGAAGCTTTACACCGAGGGCATCGCCAATGTGCGCAACAACCTGTTCCTGCTCAATCGCTGCTCCGACGGGAGCTGCGCATTCAGCTTCACCGTCAATGCCACCGATCCAGCGACGACCCGGGCTTTCATTGGCAGCAATACCATCGTCGGCAACGCGTGCACCTCCGGTGCTTCGTGTTCGAACGGTGGGGGACGCTTTGGCGGATCGGCACGGGCGCTGTTCTACAACAACGTGTTTGCTGCAAACATCGCCAGTGATATTGCGCTGGCAAGTTTTTCCGGTGGCAGCGTTGATCTCTACTACAACAATTATGTGAGCCTCTCCGGCACCCTGCCGTCCCAGGAAGTCGGCAATATTTCCTTTGCCAATCCAGGTTTCGTCGATCTGCTCAACGACGACCTGCGCCCGACCCTGGATTCGCCATTGCGCAATGCCGGCACCGAAGATTTCGTCTTGTCCTCCCTGGACCTGAACGGAGAAGCGCGCATCAACGAAGGCCGAGTCGATATTGGCGCCTACGAAAACATCGACCGCATCTTTGCCGACAGCTTTGAGTTGGTGGAGTAGACCGGCGGAGTCGCTGGACGCCCTTTGTAGAGCCGAGCTTGCTCGGCTTTTGCCTTGGCTTTTGCTTGCCGAAGCGGAGCAAGCTCCGCTCTACGGGGAATGGTGCTTGATGTAGAGCCGAGCTTGCTCGGCTTTTTGCCTTGGCTTTTGCTTGTCGAAGCGGAGCAAGCTCCGCTCTACGGGGAATGGTGCTTGATGTAGAGCCGAGCTTGCTCGGCTTGCACCCTGTTGGTTTTGGGCTTCGGTGGACATTGGAACCGGAAAGACCGTGCGCGCCAATGCGCCGAAGACCGGAAGCGAACCCATGAAAACCAAACAAACTCTCCTTGTCGGCGTCTGCATGCTGTTCTGCCTGACGGGCGTACAGGACTTGTCCGCAGCCACAATCAACGTGTATCCCGATGGAGGAACCGGTTGCGAACTGCGCGATGCGATTCATGCCGCCAATACCGACAATCCCTACAATGACTGTGCGAGCGGCGCGGGGGCCGACACCCTGCTGCTTTTCCCGATTGATGTCAGGCCCGTGTTCACGGTGATTGGTGATGGTGCGGCAGATGAGGATCAGAACTTCACCGGCGATCTGGACGTGTATTCCACCATCACCATCCAGGGTGCCGGCCCCGAAAAATCCATCATTGTCGCACCCGAATTCGACCGCGCCATTGACGTTCTTACCGGCGGCTCCCTGACCTTGAACGATGTCACGGTCATCGGTGGCAGCGTGGT
This sequence comes from Gammaproteobacteria bacterium, assembly GCA_004295005.1. GTDB lineage: Bacteria > Pseudomonadota > Gammaproteobacteria > Xanthomonadales > Rhodanobacteraceae > Dokdonella. Next base: position 3,764 of record SHNG01000163.1, on the reverse strand, counting down.
CGGCGCCAGCGCCAACGATGGTGGCGTGGTGCGCAAGAACACCATCGCCGGATTGACCATCAACCGCAGCGTCCTGCGCGGCGGCAACGCGGATCTCGGTGGCGCCGTACACGTATCCGGCAGCGGCAGCATCAGTCTGGACAAGGTCAGCATCATCGGCAACGCGGCTACCTACGGCGGTGGCCTTTCACTTTCGCAAACGAGTGGAACCGAAGCGGTCTTGAACAACCTGACGATCAGCGGCAACAGCGCGATTGTCGGCGGAGGTGGAATTTACGCAGCTGCGTGGTTTCGTCTGCGCAACTCGACGGTGACCAACAATCGTGCGCAAGGTGGGGCTGGTATTCGTTACGTATTGGGCGACACCACGGGTATCAACCTCGCCAACAGCATCCTGGTAGGCAACACCAATGACAACGGCGATGTGTCGGACCTGCGTTGTTCACCCGGCACCCAGCTTGGGTCACGCGCCTACACGATGATCGGCGTGGTGGATGAATGCAGCTTTGCCTCGACCAGTGGCAACCCGACCAGTACGGATGCACGCTTGTCGCCGCTGTTCGATTTTGGCTCGGGCCGGCCCACCCATGCCCTGCTCGCCGGAAGCGCCGCCATCGATGCAGGCAACCCAAGCAACTCAAACGTGCTGCTGGCCTGCCTGAGCAGTGACGCACGGGGTGTTGCGCGTGCCAGCTCCTGTGACATCGGGTCCTACGAACTGAAAGTCGATGCCATGGTGAATTCCTTTGCCGATTTCCCGGACCTCAATCCCGGCGATGGGGTATGCCAGGCGCAAGGCAATGTCTGCACCCTGCGTGCGCTGACCATGGAAGCCAGCAAAAGCGGCGGGCGCTGGTTCGTCAACCTTCCGGCTGGCAGTTACATCCTGAATCGGGACTTGAATCTTTCTGATGACTTTGATGGCGGCGACATCGATGTCAAACAGGACGATGACAACTACGACAATCCCTTGCAATTGACCCTGATGGGCGCAGGTGACGCCGATGACACGAAGATCATCAGCAACGTGGCCGACCGGGTGCTGGAGGTGCGCGGGCGCGATGGCACCGGCTCCGCATACGACTATCGGCACCATCCCCTCGCATTTGCCCTGTTCAATGCCACCTTGAGCGGGGGCGAGCTGGTCATTGAGCCGTTTGACCAGGACCCCAATTCCCATCTTGAAGGCGGCGGCGTCAAGGTGACCGGTGGCAAGACCCTGTTCTACAACGTGGTGATCCGCGACAACATCATCGATGCGACACCCGCAGATTATTCGCAAGGAGGTGGCTTGTATGTCGATACCAGATCGGCCAACTCCGGTAACAGCGACTTGCCGCATGCCGCGGAGAGCCGCTTCGAGCGCTTTGCCATCATCGACAACACTGTCATGCAGCCGGGTGGGTACTCCGTTTTCAGTGGCGGCGTTCATGCGATTGGGCCATCACCGTACGACGCCGCCAGCGATGGGCTCACCCTGCTCAACGGCACGATTGCCGGAAACCTGAGTGCGTTGTATGGGGGAGGTGCGATGCTCTACGGAATCTTCTCGGCCAGCTTTGTCAGCATCGTCAACAACAGTTCCGCAAACAACTTCCCACCTCCAAGCACGCAATACGCCGGCGGCCTGACTGTTGGCGGGCAAGACAACCGGGTGCGCAACCTGCTGCTGGCGGGAAACCTCGCCGGCACGGAGGCTTCGGACTGCGAAACCGCCGAATTCAGTTCGAGTCTGGTCAGTTTGGGTTACAACCTGATCGCCGTACCTGGCGACAGTTGCGTGATCTCCGGCGATACCAGCACCAACCTGCTCAATGCCGACCCGGAACTCGGCCCGCGCCAATCCATTGCCGGCATGCCATTCCATTCACCCGGGCCCGGCAGTCCCGCGGTCGATGCCATTCCCGCAGGAGCGTGTGAGGACACGGGGTATTTTCCCGTGCCGCTGGATGCCACCGGCGCGGCGCGGCGCAACGGCTCCAGTGTGGATTGCGACATCGGCGCGGTGGAAGCCGTTGAACTGCCGATCTTTGTGGATGGTTTCGATCCTTGATGTCGAGCCGAGCTTGCTCGGCTGGATTGCGGTGTATTTCAAGCGGAGCAAGCTCCGCTCTACAAACGGGGTGCGAGATTGCTGTAGAGCCGAGCTTGCTCGGCTGGATTTGAGGTGTATTTCAAGCGGAGCAAGCTCCGCTCTACAAACGCGGTGTATTTCAAGCGGAGCAAGCTCCGCTCTACAAACGGGGTGCGAGATTTCAAGCGGAGCAAGCTCCGCTTTAGGTGAGTGGGGCAAATTCCATCGCAATGGAATTCAAGCAATAGCGCAGGCCGGTCGGGCGCGGGCCGTCGGGAAACACATGGCCGAGATGACTGTCGCAGCGCGCGCAGCGGATCTCGATGCGCAGCATGCCGTGGCTGGTATCGCGGATTTCGCGAACATGATCCTTGTCGAAGGGCGCAAAGAAACTGGGCCAGCCGGTGCCGGAATCAAACTTGTTGTCGGACTTGAACAGCGGCAACGCGCACAGTCGGCATTGGTAAGTGCCATCCTGCTTGTTGTCGAGCAGGCCGCCGCAGAACGGTCGCTCGGTGCCGTGATCGAGCAACACGTGGCGTTCCTCTGGGGAGAGCTTGCTGGCGAGCTGGTCGCGCTGCGCACTTTCCAGTGGCGTGATGTCGTGGCCGGATGCGGAGTGACTCATGCTTTTGTGCCCTTCAGCTTGTGCGCATATTTCTGCTTGAGCTTGGCCACCTTGGGCAGGGCGACGGCGGCGATGTAGCCCTGCTCGGGATGCAGCTCGGCATAGTTCTGGTGATAGGCCTCGGCTTCATGGAAGGCTTCCAGCGCCACCACCTCGGTGACGATGGGCCCATGGAACACGCCCGCCGCGTCGAGTTGACGGATGTAGGCGAGAGCGACGTCGCGTTGTGCATCATCAAGATGGAAAATGGCAGAACGATACTGGCGACCGCGATCCTCGCCCTGGCGGTTGAGCTGGGTCGGGTCATGCGCCACGGAGAAAAACACGCGCAGCAACTGGCCGAAGCTGATGCGCTGCGGGTCGAAGCGGATCGATACCACTTCCGCATGGTTGGTGGTGCCGCTGCATACGGTCTTGTAGTCGGCGTTGTGCGCGCCATCGCCGCTGTAGCCGGAGGTGACTCCAAGCACACCCTCCAGCTCCTTGAACACCGCCTCAACGCACCAGAAACAGCCGCCGGCCAGCACCGCCCGTTGTTCCCCTTGCGCCGACGTGGGGTCGATATCGCGCTCGGGGTTGGGGAACTCGCCGCGGGCAATGGCAAGGTTGGCGCCGGGAATCTCGCAAACGAGGTTCATGACAACTCCTGGATCAAGCAAGGGCATGGATATCGGGTCGCAACCGTCGCCCTTCCAGGGCGAAACGGCTTCGAACCAGCATAAGGACCGCCTGCGAGTGTCGGGGATTTCACGCCCGGCGCTCGCTTTCTGCTCAAGGCAATACCCGACAATTTGCTTCCGCCGTCATTCCGGCGCAAGCCGGAATCCATTTGGGCTTTGCCAACCTGCCGTTGAAATCAAGGTGGATCCCGGCGTTCACCGCGAAGACGATTTGATCTGCGTAGCCTTAAAGTTTGGATTTGTCGATGGCCGCAGCCAGCGCTGCAGGATCACTCAGTTCGCCGACCACCTCGTAGTGGCGGACCAGCGGCTCCATGTCGAGCAGGTATTGTTCGTCGTCGGGGTAATAGACCGAGCGGTCGGGGTTCTCGCCGGCAAACGC
>SHNG01000094.1 GCA_004295005.1 Gammaproteobacteria bacterium | reverse complement strand
GCACCCGGCGCCAGGCCGAATTCCGCAAGAAAATCGAGGAGGGTGTCTCGAATGCAGCTTGAGCGGCTCACATGCTGGTTGCTGGTGCTTGTCCTGGTTGCCGGATGCGCGGCAGGCGGTGGCAACACTTCGGTACGCCAGGCAAAGGAACTGGATCCGGAAAACCCGAAGGCGAAGGCCGCGGCGTTGTATACCGACCTCGGGCAGAAGTACCTTGCCCAGGGCAAGCTCGAATCCGCACTCGAGAATCTCAACAAGGCCTTGGCGGCCGACAGCAACCATGCCGATGCCCACACCGTGATTGCGGTCCTGTACGCGCGCATCGGCCAGAACGACAAGGCCGAAGAGCACTATCGGCGAGCCGCCGAACTGCGGCCCAAGGCCGGCAACGAGAACAACAACTACGGTGCCTTCCTGTGCAAATTGGGTCGCTACGACCAGTCGGCTGCATATTTTGAGCGCGCCGTCGCAGATCCGTTCTATCAAACACCGGCCGTGGCCTTGACCAATTCAGGTACATGTGCGATCAAGGGCGGCAAGCTTGAAGTTGCCGAACGCGACCTGCGCAGCGCCTTGGAGAGGGAGCCGGACAACGCCGAAGCCTTGTTCCAGATGGCGTCGGTTTTGTACCTCAAGGGAGATTTCTTTCGCGCAAGGGCGTTCATCCAGCGCTATGAGGGAGTCGGTCAGCAGAGCGCGGATGCCTTGCTGCTGGGGAGAAACATCGAGTTGCGGCTCGGCAACGGCAAGACTGCACAGGATTACACCCGCCGCTTGCGTGACAAGTTTCCTGATTCGGAGCAGGCGCGTTCCCTGGATACCCCAGGTTCGTCCTGATCGACTGGAAACGGGAGTCCTGTCGTGAAACGACAAAAAAGACAATTCAGGCGTCGCGTTGGAAAGGCCGCAGAAGCCGGACAATTCGACCTTTTGGCAGATTCGGAGAGCAAGTCAGTGATCAATTCCCCTGTCGATCCGCAGGAACTGCGCGATCTGCCCCAGGCGACCCCCGAGTTGCCTCTGGTTGCGGAGATACGGCTGGAATCGCCGGATGAGCGACTCTCGACCGAACCCTCGATCGGGGAGCGGCTGCGCATCGAGCGCGAGCGTCGCGGCTGGAGTTGTGAGGAAGTGGCTTCCCGTCTCAAGCTGCAGATCAGCCTGGTCAAACGCATCGAACGCGACGACTACAACGGCATCGCCCATGCCGTTTACCTGCGTGGTTACCTGAGCAGCTATGCGCGCTTGCTGGACCTTCCCCTTGCGATGGTTGAGCCGGTGGTCGAGCGCAATGGCGAGCAGACTCCCCTGGTTTCCACGGGAACCGTTTCACGTTCGCGTTACATGCTTGACCGCTACTCGGTCAGTGCGACCTATCTCATTCTCACCGCCCTGGTGATCGGCCCGGCCGTATGGTTGGCAACACACGGCGGACTCGAGCAGAACCTGGCACGCACGGTGATGCTTGATGGTGCGGACGTTCCGCTCAAGCTGCCATCGGAAATGGTTGCCGCGCAGTCTCAATCCGAGTCCGCAATCGCGAGCACGACGCCGGCCGCCAGCATCGGCATGGCCGCGGTGAATTCGTCTGTACAGGCGACACAAACGCAGGTCCAGGAGGACTCGCAATTGCCGATCGTGGCTTCCATGGCTCCGTTTGCCGCTGTGCAGCCGGACTTTCCGCCGATCACGATGGCCGATTCTGCGGCAAGACATTCATTGACCCTCAAATTGAATCAGGCCAGTTGGGTCGAGGTGAGCACGGCAACGGGTGAAAAGCTCGAGTACGCGCTCCTGGCAGCGGGCTCTGAGCGCAGCTACTCCAGTGACGGGGTCATCCTCGTGCGCATCGGAAACGCCGAAGGTGCACAGATCACGGCCGACGGAAAGCTCGTGGATCTGGCTCCCTACCGTCGCGCCAATGTTGCCCATCTGCGGATCTTCGCCGAAGGGGTGCTGGTCAGTCGCATCGAGTCCTGATCGCGGGCTGGAGCCACCGGATTTTTTACAGGCTATGGGTCATTTCCTGCTACCCTAGCGCCCCTCGCGCCGTGTCCGTCGCACAGTCGGACATTCTTCAATCACGGCGCTCCATTCGGTGAAAACTAACTATGGCTTTTGAAGTTCTGGACGAACATGAGCAAGGTGAGCTGGTGCGCAAATGGGTGCGTGCCAATGCCATGTCCATTCTTGTTGGGATCACGATCGGTTTGCTGCTGATCTTCGGCTTTCAGCAATGGAAGGCGCGTCAATTGCGCACCCAGGGCGAGGCATCCACCACTTATTCTTCCCTGGTGGAGGCGATCAATGCCGACAAGTCGCATCAAATCGAAGCCATTGCCGGCACCTTGCGCAAGGATTTTCCAAAGAGTCCTTATGCCGTGCTGGCTGCGCTGCGCCAGGCAGAGTTGGCGGCGGCAAAGAGCGAATGGGACCTGGCGGCCGGACATCTGGCCTGGGCGGATTCTGCTGCACAGGACCCAACCATCAAATCACTGATCGCGCTGCGCATGGCGCGAGTCGAGCTGGCGCGTGACAAGGCCGATGCTGCACTGGCGCAACTGGATCGCGTGGCCAAGGCCGACTATCCGTCGATGGCCAGTGAACTGCGTGGCGATGTGCTGTTGAAGCTCGGGCGCCAGGAAGATGCGCGCGCCGCCTACGAAGAAGCCTTGAGCCACCTTGACGACATGTCGTCGGAGCGCAATCTATTGGAAATGAAGCTTGGCAACCTGCCAGCCGCAGCGGAGAAGCAGAAGTCATGAAGCGAGCGCTCCTTGCCGTAGCCGTCGTTTCGATTGCGCTGGGCGGCTGCAACTGGATGAAGAATCTGGGCAAGAAGGACAACGTCGCCAAGCCCACGGAGCTGGTCGAGTTCGCACCCACGGCATCTGTCAGTCGGTTGTGGACTGCATCGGTCGGCGAAGGCGCCGGCAAATCCGGTGCACGCATGCAGCCGGCGGTGAACGCTGATCGCGTGTATGTGGCCAGTGTCGATGGAAAGCTGCAGGTTCTCGACGCCGGCAATGGGCACAGGTTGTGGTCCATCGACGAGAAAAAAATGCCATTCAGCGGGGGCCCCGCGAGCAATGGTGATCTGCTTGTTGTCGGTACCCTGGACGGTCGGGTCAAGGCGTACTCGGCACAGGATGGCAGCGAACGCTGGCAGGCTATGATCGACTCCGAGGTGATCACTGCTCCGGCAGTCGGAGCGGACCTGGTGGTCGTGCGTTCGCAGGACGGACGTCTTTACGGATTCAATCCTGTCGATGGCGAGCGGCGCTGGGTCTATGAGCAGCCGGTTCCCGTCCTCAGCTTGCGTGGAAACTCGACGCCATTGATTGATGGCGGCCTCGTCATCAATGGTTTTGACAGCGGACGCCTGGTTGCAGTGCAGGCCGCCGATGGCGCACCCGTCTGGAACCAGTCGCTGTCGGTGTCGGAAGGCCGTACTGAGGTGGAGCGTCTGGCCGATGCCGATGGCAGCGTCGTGCTTGACGGAGGCGTGCTGTTCGCAGCCGCCTATCGCGGCCAGATTGCGGCCCTGGATGCCTCCAACGGCAGTCTCATCTGGAATCGCGACCTGTCCAGTTATGCCGGCGTTGCGGTTGGATCTGCCGCGGTGGTGGTCAGTGATGCGGAAGGAAATGTGCTCGCATTCGATCGCCAGAATGGCGCCAACCTGTGGAAACAGGATGGGCTGCTCAATCGTTGGTTGAGCGGGCCGGCGATCGTGGGTGGTTACGTGGTGGTTGGGGACCTTGAAGGCTATGTGCATTGGCTGAGTCTCGCCGACGGAAGTTTCGCGGCGCGCGAGAAGCTCGGCAAGAAGCCAATCGAAGGTACCCCTGTCGTTGCCGGCGATGTGGTCTTTGTTGAGGATGTCGCCGGGAACATCGGCGCATTCCGTACCGAATGAGCGTCGGGGGAAATTCCCCCGAAAATCTGGTGCAAGCGAACAACGGCAGTCGCGCATCCACTTGGCTGCAAACGCGCGCTGCCAATCGACATTTGACATTACTTGTTGCGGAGCCCCCGGGATGCTACCCGTTGTCGCCCTGGTCGGTCGTCCGAACGTCGGCAAATCGACCCTGTTCAATGTGCTGACCCGAACTCGCGATGCCCTGGTTGCAGATCTTCCAGGGGTGACGCGGGATCGGCACTACGGCGTTTGTCGCCTTGGCGAGCGCAAATTCGTGCTGGTCGATACCGGCGGCCTTGCGGACACCGAGGAAGGACTGGCAGGCCCAACTGCGCGACAGGTGGAGCTGGCCATCGACGAAGCCAATCTCGTGGTCTTCGTGGTGGATGCGCGCGACGGCCTGCTGCCCACGGACCAGGCCATCATCGCAAAGCTTCGTCGCCACTCGAAGCAGATCGTGCTCGCGGTCAACAAGACCGATGGCCTGGACGAAAACCTGTCGCTTTCCGAGTTTGCAAGGCTTGGCATATCCGCAACGGTGCCAATGGCGGCCTCGCACAATCACGGGACGCTGAAGCTGCTGGACACGGTTTTGCCGCTGTTGCCGGCGCAGGATGAGGATGCGCAGGACGCAATGGAGGATGTTGGTGTGCGTGTGGCCATCATTGGCCGGCCCAATGTGGGCAAGTCGACCCTGGTCAACCGTCTGCTTGGCGAGAACAGGGTGATTGTCTCCGACATCGCCGGAACCACGCGCGATTCCATTCGTGTGCCCTTGCTGCGCGATGGACACAAGTACACGCTCATCGATACCGCAGGCGTGCGGCGCCGCTCGCGCATTGAGGACGCGGTCGAGAAATTCAGCGTCATCAAGACCCTGCAATCGATTGATGCGGCGAACGTGGTTGTCATGCTGCTCGACGCCAACGAAGGCGTCACCGATCAGGATGCGGGCTTGATTGGCCAGGTTCTGGAACAGGGCCGCGCGTTGATCATCACCATCAACAAATGGGACGGACTGAAGAAGTACGACCGCGAGCAGTGCACGAACTCGCTGCAGCGCAAGCTGACCTTCGTCGAATGGGCGCCGCGGGTGACGATTTCCGCCTTGCACGGAACCGGTATCGGCGAGTTGATGAAGTTGGTCAACCGTGCGCACGCCTCGGCCAATCGCAAACTCACCTCGTCGGACCTGACCCGAGCGCTCGAGTCTGCGTATGCGGCCTATCAACCGCCGCTGGTGCGTGGACACGCACCGAAGCTCAAGTATGCACATCCGGGTGGTTCGAATCCGCCCACCATCGTGATCCATGGTTCGCGCATCAAGCACATTGCCGAGTCGTATCGGCGCTATCTCGAAAACTTCTTCCGCGCGCGCTACAAGCTGGTTGGAACACCCATCCGCATCGACTTCCGCGAGGGCGAGAACCCCTATGCAGAGCGCAAAAACGTGCTCACCGAAGGACAGCAGCGGCGCAGACAACGAATGATCCGCAACGCCAAGCGTGGCAAGCGCTGAGCAAGGCGGCTGGGCGCTGGCAGAATCGGGCAGAAACCGCAATCGACCATGTCGGATACGACCGTTGCCATTCTCGCCGGAGGCCAGGGCTCACGCCTGGGAGGAATCGACAAGGGCTTGGCTTTGCTGGCGGACAAGCCGCTGATCGAGTGGGTCTTGGCCGCACTCGAATGGGAGGACCATGCCGGCGTGTTGATCGTGGCCAATCGCCATCTTGCGCAATACCGGCACCATGCGACGACCATCAGTGACACGGCAAGCGGACACGCCGGACCAATGGCCGGTATTTCTGCCGCGTTGACCACATGCCAGACGCGCTGGATGGCAACCGTTCCCGTTGATTGCCCGACGCCCCCAAGGGGATGGATTTCACGGCTGCGCAAGGCGGTGAACCTTGCAAATGGCGACAGTGCGGTGGTCGTCGCCGGTGGCCAGCGCCAGCCCTTGTTTGCCGTGTATGACATCTCTTTGGCGCAAAGCGCCGCAGCCCAGCTCACCGGCGACGCCGGGGTTGCCAACTGGCAGGCGCAGATCGGCTCCTTGCAGGTGGACCTCTCGGACTTGCCCGGAGATTGGAGCAACCTCAATACTGCCCGGGACTTCAGGCTTGCCGAGGAGCGCCTGCGTGCCATCGAGTGATTTCCCGATGTCGCTTTCGCTGGAGGAAGCGCAGCAGCGCGTGGTTGCCGTCTGCAAGTCCAGGACTCCAGCCATCGACACGGTTCCATTGCAGGCGACTGTCGGTCGGGTGCTTGCCGAACATGCGCTTGCAGCGGGCGACATGCCGGCGCTCGACAATTCCGCCATGGATGGTTTTGCCGTGCGTGGCGAAGACTTGCCCAACGATGGTGAGGCGCGTTTTCAGATCGTGGAGACGCTGCTGGCCGGGCATGACACGCGGCATGTTCTTGGCGCCGGTCAATGCATGCGCATCATGACCGGAGCACGCATGCCAAACGGTGCGGACACGGTGGTGATCAAGGAGCGCGTGCGCGTCGAGGCGAATTTCGCAATCATCGGCAGTGGCGAACGCATGGGTTCCAATGTTCGCCCGCGGGGTGAGGAAATGCGCGCCGGACAACTTGCCGTGGAGTGCGGCCAACGCATTCGCCCGACCCACGCTTCGCTGCTGGCGAGTCTCGGAATGGACCGGGTCCGGGTATTCGGGAAGCCACGGGTCAGCATCATTTCCACCGGAGATGAATTGGTGATGCCTGGGCAGCCGTGCTCCGGCGCGCAGATATACAACAGCAATGGATTCGGACTGGGTGCCTTGATTGGTGGCGCCGATGCGCGGTTGAATCGGGTCGATGGAAGCACGGACGGGCTTCCATTCCGGCATGTGCCGGACGATCGGGAACAGTTGCGACGCGCGTTGCTGAATGCCGCCCGCACATCTGACGTGGTCATCACCAGTGGTGGCGTTTCCGCTGGTGAGGCAGATCATTTGCCGGGTCTGGTGCGCGAGCTGGGGCGTGTGCATTTCTGGAAGGTGCGCTTGCGACCCGGCATGCCGTTCCTGTTCGGCGAAATCGAAGGCACCCTGCTGTTCTGCCTGCCGGGGAATCCGGTTTCAAGCCTGGTGACGTTCCAGATCCTGGTTCGACCTGCCTTGCGGGCATTGCAAGGCGACAGGGATATCCATCCGCGCTGGTTGAACGCGAGACTGATCGAGCCGGTGCGCAAGCAGCACCAGCGCACGGAAATGTTGCGTGGGTGTCTTGAGTCCGGTGAAGACGGTACGCTCAAGGTCCGCGTGTCGGGCAGGCAAGGTTCCGCAATGATCAGCGGTATGCTTGCTGCCGATGTCCTGGTGGAATTTCCCGAGTCCGCGCAAACTCTTGATGCAGGTCAGGTGGTACGCGTTTTTCCGATCCAGCACGACTGAGCCAAGGCAAGCAGATGGCGCCGGAGCATGCATTTGAATCCTGTGGAATGGAGATTGATCCGGTCCAGGCGATCGACTTCCAGGCACAAGGCGTTTGCCTGATCGACGTGCGTGAAGCGGGCGAGCGTGCCAGCGGCACCGCGCCCGGTGCACTTGGCCTGCCCATGGCTGATCTGCTGCGCGACATCGCCAAGCGGGTGCCGGATGTTTCATCACCGCTGATCCTGCTTTGTGCCAGCGGCAGGCGTTCGCTGGCAGCCCGTGAATCCCTGCTTGCATTGGGTTACCGAAACGTGGTTTCCGTGCGCGGCGGGTTCAATCGCTGGCGCAGCGAAACCTTGCCTGTGGAATACGGCGACCTGGATGCGGACTCGGCAGAGCGCTACGCGCGGCATCTGGTTCTGCCGGAAGTGGGAATCGCCGGGCAAAGAAAGTTGTCGGCTGCACGGGTTGTTCTGATCGGAGCAGGTGGTTTGGGTTCGCCAGCCGCGCTGTATCTGGCCGCGGCCGGGGTCGGCACCCTGCGCGTGATCGATGATGATCGGGTTGAACGTTCGAATCTGCAACGCCAGGTACTGCACAGCGACGCACGCGTCGGCATGAGCAAGGCGGAGTCTGCGCGCCTGACCCTGGGCGCGCTCAATCCCGGTGTTCGCATTGAAACCTTCGAGACCCGCCTGCAGGCATCGAACGCACTGGAGTTGCTCAGTGGCAGCGATCTTGTCATCGATGGAGCTGACAACTTTCCGACCCGTTATCTGCTCAATGCGGCAAGTCGTCGCTTGAATCTTCCCCTGGTCTACGGAGCCGTTCACCGGTTCAGTGGGCAGGTGAGCGTATTTGATCCGCGCGATCCGGCGTCGCCCTGTTACCGCTGCCTGTTTCCGCAGCCGCCGGATGCGTCCGATGCACCCAACTGCAGCGAAGCCGGTGTGCTGGGAGTATTGCCGGGAATCATCGGCCTGCTGCAGGCCACCGAGGCCATCAAGCTCCTGCTCGGTATCGGCCAGCCCTTGATCGGGCGCTTGCTGTGTCAGGACGCGTTGACCGCGCGATTCCACGAGTTGGGCTTGCCGCGTGATCCGCAATGTCCTGGCTGTGGACCGGCTGCCACGGCTGGGCCGCTCATGGATTTCGAGCAGCTGTGTTCCTCCGACTCGACTTGAAACCTGTAGCACCTTTCGGCCAATGGTCTGTTCGGGTTCATGTCGTTTCTGCCGGCGCCAAAATCGGCACTTTCTGACCAGAATCGTCAAACCGATCATGCTGCGTTGCGAAAATTTCGATCCGAGCAATGTGCAGGCATTGAATGACTTCCTCTGAGCTTGAGCGCGTAACCATTGGTTTTCATGGCAGTCAATTCGGCCATGGGCGGATATCGAGTCGCCGAAAGGCGGAGAGAATTCGCTTGGAAAGCAGCATTGCGACGCGTCATTACATTCAAGCATAAGGTTGCTAGTTTGCGCGGCGCGCTCATGGCCATTGGGGGTCTGGGACGCAATCGGGGGATTCCGCAGTGTTGCATGGGGCCAAGTTCGGGCCAACGGCTCGACTTGGCGCTGCGGCCCTCGGTTCCGGAATAAGTGCGGTATTCACGGCCGTCTCGACGGCGTTCGATTACTACTCTTGGGAATCTATCCGTGACCAAATCCAAACTGTATCGCGCAGTGAACTGCGCGCTGTTGCCAATTGCCCTGGGCATGCTGGCAAGCTCCGCGGCAGCGGCAACGCGTTCCGATCTTCATCAGCAGGATGTTGCACAACTCAATGCCCGCTATGCGGTGGCAACCGCCAATGTCGGGGTGTCCTTGAGTGCCAGTGAACGGCACGCGGAAATGCTCGGCCTCGACAACGAGTCCTCGCTGAATGCAATCAAGGTAAAACGGGATGCCGACGGCACCACGCACTACCGCTACCAGCAGATGTTCCGTGGCATTCCGGTGTGGGGTGAACATGTCATCGTTTCGGACGATGCCTCCGGCACCGTGAAGAACCTGTTCGGCCACGTGATCGGTGATCTCGCCGCCGACATTCCCGAGCGTGCGCCTTTGATCGCCTCGCGTGAGGCCCTGGAAACCGCCAAGAACCTGTCACTCGGCAGCCAGCGTGCGTCGATGCAGATCAGGAATGAATCCAGCACGCAAATGATCTTCGTTGACGGCAACGGCAAGGCACACCTGGCATTTGTCGTATCGTTCTTCGCCGAAGCAAAGGACGGGATGGGCGGAAGCTCGCGCAAGCAAGCTGTGCAACCGACGCGTCCATTCGTGATCGTCGATGCGTTGACGGGCCTCGTGCTCAAGCGCTGGGAAGGCTTGAACACCGCCGAGATCGGCACCGGCCCCGGTGGCAATGCAAAGACCGGCCAGTATGAGTACGGCACCAACTTTGGCTATCTGGATGTGGCGCAGAGCGGCAGCACCTGCACCATGAACAATGCCAACGTAAAGACGGTGAATCTCAACCATTCCAGCAGCAATACCAGCACGACCGCGTTTTCCTACACCTGTCCGCGCAATACGGTGAAGACCATCAACGGTGCGTATTCGCCGTTGAACGATGCCCACTATTTCGGTGGCGTCATTTACAACATGTATCAGGCGTATCACGGTGCGGCGCCGCTGTCCTTCCAGTTGATGATGAAGGTGCACTATCAGAACGGCTACGAGAATGCGTTCTGGGATGGCAGCGCAATGACCTTCGGTGATGGTGCCAGCACGTTCTATCCGCTGGTCAGCCTGGATGTCTCAGCGCACGAAGTCAGCCACGGCTTTACCGAGCAGAATTCCGGCCTTGTTTACTCCGGAATGTCCGGCGGCATGAACGAGGCCTACTCGGACATGGCCGGCGAAGCCGCCGAGTACTACATGCACGGCAGCAATGACTGGCTGGTGGGCGCGGAGATCTTCAAGGGATCCGGCGCACTGCGTTACATGAACAACCCGCCACAGGATGGTGCGTCGATTGACAACGCCGCCGACTACACGAGTTCGCTGGATGTGCACTACTCCTCGGGTGTGTACAACAAGGCGTTCTACCTGCTGGCGACATCCTCGGGCTGGACCACGCCGAATGCGTTCAGGGTATTTGCGCGTGCCAATGACCTGTACTGGACGCCAAACAGCACCTTCAATGAAGGTGCCTGCGGCGTGCAGACGGCAGCAACCGACCTCGGCTTCAGCGCTGCGGCAGTCACGACGGCCTTCAGCGGAGTGGGGGTTTCCTGCGGCGGTGGTGGCGGTGGTGGCAGCACCGGCGGTCCCTTGACCAACGGTGTCACGGTGTCTGGCATCAATGCGACGACCGGCAATTCGGTGAACTACACACTGGATGTTCCAGCGGGGGCGACGGGCCTCAAGTTCGTCATGTCCGGTGGCACGGGTGATGCCGACATGTACGTGAAGTTCGGCAGCGCACCCACGGATTCCAGTTACGATTGCCGTCCGTACCTCAGTGGCAATAGCGAAACCTGCAACATCGCCACGGCTCAGGCTGGTACCTACCATGTGCGCATCAAGGCGTACTCGACCTTCTCGGGTGCATCGCTGACGGGCAGCTACACAATTCCCACCAACAGCGCGCCAACCGCGAACTTCAGTTTCACCACCAGCACCCTGACCGCCAACTTCACTGATTCGTCCAGCGACAGCGATGGCTCCATTGCATCGCGCTCCTGGAATTTTGGTGATGGCAGCACTTCGACGGCAACCAACCCCAGCCACACTTACGCATCGGCAGGAACCTACACGGTAAGCCTGACGGTGACAGACGATGATGGGGCCACCAATTCGACGAGCAAGTCGGTCACCGTGTCGAGTGGTGGCGGAAGCTGCACGCCGTCGGGCACCACGCTGTGCAATGGCTCGCAGGTGAGTGGCTTGTCGGCGGCCAAGGGCAAGTGGACTTCGACCTACAAGCTGGTCGTGCCGGCTGGCGCAAGCAACCTGAAGTTCAGCATTGCCGGCGGTACGGGCGATGCAGACATGTACGTGCGGCTTGGATCAGCTCCAACGACGACCAGCTACAACTGCCGGCCGTACCTGAGCGGCAACAACGAGACCTGCACGTTTGCGGCACCGACCGCAGGAACCTACTACGTGCGCGTGCGTGCCTACTCGGCGTTCTCCGGAGTGACACTGAGCACCAGCTTCACTCCCTGATCGCACGATTGCAGTGAAGTTCTGAACCTGGGTGGCCGGAGCAATCCGGCCACCCGTTTTTTTTGCAGAATCAGGGGCGCACGGCGCGCTTTGCGATGGCCTGGCTCAGATGTTTCGCGAAGCCGGCTTGGCATGCTGTCCGCGACGCTTCCGGTTGCCCGCTGCGTGGTCGCCGTTGCCACGAGTCTGTTGGGCATGCGGTCGACGGGCATGCTGCGGCGCGCGCGATTTCGTCGGCCGATTGGCACCAACGGGTGCGTCCAGGCGGAGTGGTTGGGTTGGCTCGAAGCCTTCGACCGGGACGATGGCGAGATCCTGTTTCAGGAGCTTGCGGATGTCGCGCAACTGGCCTTCTTCCGCCCGGCACACCAATGAAATGGCCAGGCCTTCTGCTCCGGCGCGTCCGGTGCGTCCGATGCGATGAACATAGTCCTCGGCAACCATCGGCAGTTCGAAGTTGATGACCATTGGCAACTGGTCGATGTCCAGTCCGCGTGCCGCGATGTCGGTCGCGACCAGCACGTTCACACGCCCGGTCTTGAAATCGGACAGTGCGCGCGTGCGTTGGTTCTGGCTCTTGTTGCCATGGATCGCCGCGGCGCGCAAACCGGCCTTTTCCAGCAGGCGGGCCAGCTTGTCGCAGCCGTGCTTGGTGCGACCAAACACGAGCGTCTGGCCACCGCTGCGCTCGAGCAGGTGCAGCAGCAGGTCGCGCTTGAATTCCTGGTCAACCGGATGCACGCGATGGGTAACTGTCGCCGCCACGCTGTTGGGCTTGGCGATCTGGATTTCCTGCGGATCGCGCATGAACTGGCTGGCCAGGGCCTTGATCTCGGCGGAGAAGGTTGCCGAGAACAGCAAGGTCTGGCGTTCGCGTGGCAAGGCGCCGAGAACCCGCTTCATGCTGGGCAGGAAGCCCATGTCGAGCATGCGGTCGGCCTCGTCGAGCACGACGATTTCGATTCCGGAGAGGTCAACGCTTCGACGCTGCATGTGATCGAGCAGGCGTCCCGGTGTTGCCACCAGGATATCCACGCCACGACGCAGCGCATCGATCTGTGGGCCCATGCCGACGCCACCGAAGACGGTGATGGAGCGCGCGTTGAGATGCTTGCCGTAGTTGCGAACGCTCTCCTGGACCTGGGCCGCGAGCTCGCGCGTCGGAGTCAGCACCAATGCGCGCGGCTTGCGGGTAGAGACCGTCTGTGCTCCTGCGGGATGCAGGCGTTCGAGCATCGGCAATGCAAAGGCCGCCGTTTTTCCGGTGCCGGTCTGCGCACCGGCCATGAGGTCGCTGCCGGCAAGGACCACGGGGATGGCTGCAAGCTGCACCGGGGTCGGTTCGGTGTAGCCGTGTTCGTTGAGGGCGCGCAGCAGCGCCGGCGACAGCCCGAGGGTGTCGAAAGACATGGGCAAAACTCCTTGAATGTGGCCTGGAACGTCCCTGATCAACCGCGCTGCAGGCTTGTAACGTCCGGCTTCCGGCCGACATGGCGGGAATACCGGGGAAGGGCGTCGTCACCGCGAGTGGTGGGATCCGCTGCAGGCCAAGGGGCCGGGAATGGAATTCCGCGAGGGAAATCGGCGGGCGACGCAAATCGCGGCGCGCAGTCTAGCGGAAGTCCACCGGCGATGCCATGCAAGAATGCGCGGAGCCGGTTCGGGCGTTGTGTCTGCGGTCAGGCGATGGGATGCCTGGATCACAAGCCCGAGTCGGGCGTCGCATTCGCCCGCCGGTCCTTTATTCGAAATTGTCCGCAAAGATCAAGTCGGGAGCCTCGATGGTGGAGAACGTCACATGGACCCGGGTGATATTGCCCTGTACGTCGCGCACGCTGGCATGCAGGTTGGCGTGCGCCATTTCCGGCAGCGGCGCAGCCAGCGGAAGAACGAAGATGCCCGCGCTGGAGGTTTGCAGCAGGTCCGCCAGTTCACTCCCCGCTGGACGACCGGCGACGACAAAATCCGCAGTCAGCGAGAGAGAGCCGGGTGCCAGGCCACTGTTGATGTCGGCGGCGCCGATGCGGATGACATTCACGGCAGTTGTATTTAGGCCGGGACGAGGCGATGACACCGTCAAGGTGGGTTTGAGGTCATCCAGGCGCCAGCCGAAGGCCGCATTGCCGGTATCGATGGGCGCACCCAGATCGATCCAGCGCACGAAGGTCAGCTTTTCTTCCTCGCTCAATCCTTGTGCGGGTGGCGGTGGCATGATCGAACCGGTGAAATCGATATCCGCGGCATTGGGGTCCGCACCAGCCGGAAGGGTTGCCGCATTGCCGGGCACGGATTCCGTCGGATGGTCGGCATTGGTCCAGCCGTCGAGGCGCTGGCCAAAGATCTTCCATATCAACAATGAGCGTCGGCTCTGGAACATGCGCACATAGCGGCTGGCATTGGTCTGTCGCCAGCGACCACTGCCGATCACGGAACGGTAGCCAAACTGCGCGGCATCATCCATGGCCAAACGATAGTAGTCACCAGGGTAGCCGCCGACGTTCGGAATTTCGATTTCGGTCAGGTCGTTGAGGTTGAGGTTGCCGGCAGGATTGGCGCCCTGGTGACAACTGACGCAGCGCGCCTGCAGGATGGGACGGATGTCGGCAAGAAACTCCACATCGTAACTGCCTGGCGCAACGCTGCGCTGTGCCGGTTCGCCGTTGACCACGGTGAGCAGGGGCAGCGTGGAGGTCAGGTCGACAGGCTGGAATCCAGGTGCGGAAGCGGCCGTTCCCGCAAAGGGCAGCGGAACCTGGCTGTGCGCATGACAACCGCCGCAATCCACGCGCATTTCACCGGGACGAAGCTGATGCCAGGTCTGCGCCATGTTGAGCACCATGCCGCGACGGTCGAGGGTCTGGAAGGTGAAAGGCGTATCGGCCGGGAGCCTGGCGAGAAAACTGGTGTCGGGATTGCCTTCCGAATCCAGCAAGGGTTGGCCGTTGCCATTGGTCTTGCGCAGGGGAATTTCACCCATCACGCGCAGGCGCTCGTTGGCGTGGTTGTGGAACTGGCGACCGGCGTTGGGTCCGTAGCTGCGATGGGTGTTGGGTTCCATGGCCAGCACGCGCACCGCCCAGATGTCGCTGTTGCTGTACAGGCCCGCATCGGCGCCTTGTCCTTCCCAGTTGCTCGATTGTTCGTTCTCGGCGGTGTTGAAGGAATCCAGCCCATCAAAGGTGTTGGACCATGGAGTCACCAGGCCGGGAAAACTCTCGCGCTTGTAGAAACTCGAGGTGCCGACCAGTCCGTTGGGAGTCCCGGCAGGCAAGGCTGCATGCAGGCTTCCGTCATTTGGCAGCCAAGGCAGGTTGACCGGTTCGGCAATGCCGTGGATGGCCGAGTAGGGCACCACCGCGCGCGGCCAGGCTTCGTTGTAGGCGGGATTGTTCTTGATCGTCACCAGCTCGGCGGGGCTGTTGATGGTTTCACCATTCGGGATCAGATACAGGCCGGCGTCGTAGTAGGGAATCGGCGATGGCCGATTGAGGTCGTTTGCCGGTCCCGGCGTCCAAACCACCAGCAGGTCATTGCCGGGTGCGGCGGAGGGCTGGGTGAACTTGCCTACGCGTATCCCGTTGGTGCCCACCGGAGCGGCTTCGTCTTCGCCGGTGGTGAACGGGGTGATCGAGCGCAAACCGACCGGCTGGAACGGAAAGGTGAAGCCGTACACCAGCCCGCTGCCGGTCGTGCGACCAATTTCGGGTGCTCCGGTGGCGAATGCGTCGTAGAACGCAGGCTGGCCGGGTGGCAGTGCCGGCGGCATGCGGTACAGGGTGCCAAAGCCATTGTTGTTGAGGTTGTAGTAGTCGACCACCACCACGTCGCCGCCGCTCAATTGGGTCATGAAATGCAGCGATTGCGGCCTGCGGAACGCGCTGATCAGCGGTGCCCAATGCCGGCCATCGGGCCAGATCGTCCAGACGCCCCACAGGCGCTGGTCGCGCAGTCCCTGGCTTTCATAGGTGCTGAACATGATGCGACCATCGGCAAGCACGGTCGGATGCAAGGTGCTGCCAATCGACATGGGCGCGATGGCGGTCACGTTGCCGCCATCTTCATCCATGACATACAACTGCAAGGTGGGGTTGGTGTATCCCTTGGGTGGCTGGAAGCCGTTGCGGTTGCTGGTGAATGCAATGCGCCCTCCCGGCAGAGGCATCGGCCCGAGATTGAATATTCCGTAGCCAAGCCGATTGAACTGCGAAGGCGGGTCCAGCGGATTGGACTCGTCCCAATTGCCGGCCCCGGTATTGGGCGTGAACTCACCGTGGGTCAGCCGTTGCACCACGCGCGTGTTCAGGTTGATACGGTAGATGTCCGCACCCTGGTAGGGCAGGTCGCGCTGGGTGTTGATGGCCTGTGGGCGCAGGTCGGGAAAGTAGCTGTAGTAGACCCATTGCGCGTCGAATGAAACAACCGGATCGGTCACGCTGCCATTGCCGCCGGCAACCAGGACTTCCTCGTTGCCGTTGGGATGCAGCAGCATGAGATCCGCACCGGGATCGAGCATCGCCGGGTGGAACACCTCAGGCCAGTTGGTGTTCTGGTTGTCGCCAAACCGCGGCTGGCGCACATAGACGATGTCATACGGCAAGGAGCCGGCGAGAGCCAATTCCGGAAGCAGGATGCAAACCGCCAGCACGAGGCGTTGCAGGCACGTGTTCATGGACCTTTGCTCCCCAGTGAGCCGACCAATGCGGGAAGTTTAGCCAGAGCGGTTGCGCCGTTGCACCGGTTCCCCGGTGCCGGTTTGCGGACTTGTGCGCGGTTGCACACATCCCGAATCCTGGCATGCGGCCCACAGGCCATCCGGATCGGTTCGCGACAACCCGTGCAGCCTGTCCCAATCAGCGGGTGGATGTCGGAGCCGGTGTCCTGAAGACTTCCACATGAGGCACGCCATCGCTGCCGATCCAGCCGCGATACATGCCTTCCGAATTGAACGGCATGCTCCAGGTGCCATCACTGGCCAGTGCAATGGCACCGCCGTCACCGCCGGCCTTGGGGATGTCATCGTTGATGACACCCTCCGATGCACGTGCGATGGATTGTCCGGACAGGCGCACGCGCGCGCAGATCTCGTGCGCAGCAGAAGCGCGGATGTAGTACTCGCCCCATCCGGTTCCGGAAACCGCACAACGTTCATCGGCCCAGGTGCCTGCGCCGATGATGGGGGAATCACCGACGCGTCCATAGCGCTTGTTGGTCATGCCACCGGTTGATGTGCCGGCGGCAAGGTGTCCTTTCGAGTCGAGGGCCAAGGCGCCGACCGTGCCGAAAAAGGCCTTGCCGGGCAATTCAAGCGCAAGCCCCGCTGCCTTGGCGTTGCGCTCGGCTTCCAGCGCGCGTTGCAATTGCTGCCAGCGCTTTTCGGTGCGGAAGTAGGAAGGATCAACCAGGCTGAATCCGCGCTCGACGGCAAAGGCCTCGGCGCCGTCTCCCACCATCATCACGTGTTTCGACTGCTCCATCACCGCGCGAGCGAGCAGGATTGGATTCCTGACCCGGTGCACGCCGGCTACGGCACCGGCCTTGTGAGATGCACCATCCATGATCGAGGAATCCAGTTCGTTCCTGCCATCGTGGTTGAACACGGCACCACGACCGGCATTGAACTGTGGTGCGTCTTCCAGCACGGTGATGGCTGCGGTCACGGCATCGAGCGCGGGCTTGCCCCCTGCAAGTTCCTTGTGTCCAGCGCGCAATGCCGATTCAAGCGCAAGGCGCGCGGCGGCCTCCTCGACAGCCGAAAGATCGGCGCGCTCGACTCCTGCGCCGCCATGGATGACCAGCATGGGAGAGTCCAGTGCCGCCAGAACTCCATCGCGAACCGCATACTCGCGTTCAGCGGATGCCTTCTCGACGGTTCCCTGCGGCAGGTGCAGGACGGAATCAACGCCGGCACGCAACGTGTGCACGCGCGCGAGCTGCATCGGCTCGTCTTCAACCTGGGTGGCCAAGCCGCCCTTGACGATGGTTGCGCCGGCACCCGGTGCCGTGGCGAACACGCGCGCAACGCCCTTGGCGTCGACCGCCACCGCCGCGTCCTCATCCACGCCGATTCCAAGCAAGGGATGTCCAGCCAGCGATTCACCCTTTGCCAGGAAAGCGATCAAGCGACCGAGCCGGTTGCGCTCACTGAAATGGGTGTCGGTGATGATTCCTTTCAGGAGCTCGATGTGCAGGAAATCCGTCTCGATGGTATTGGATGCACCCAGCGGATCGGCCAACGCGCGTGGACTGATCTGGCTGCCACCGTCCATTGCTCCGTACAGGTATTCACCGAGCATGGCGAGTCCGGCGCTGGTGCCGCCCAGCGGCTTGCCTGCGCGCACATGGGCATCCAGGGCCTCGGCGACGGGAGTGCCCCGCCACCAGCGCACATAGCGGGATTGGTCGCCGCCGGCGATGAAGATGCCGTCGGCATGCTTGAGCGCGCGCAGGATCTTGCCGTCGCTGGCCGCTGCGCGGTCCTTGAACACGTAGGTCTCCACCGAGGCGATGCCGCCCACCTCGTTGAAGAACTCCTCGCCGATTTCACCTGCCTGCGAAGCGCGCAGGACCACGATGTGACCGCCGCCCGCACGCTGCATGAACCAGCGCAGCGCATCGAAATTGCGGTCGCCACCGCCCATCAGAAGCAGTCCAGGTTGCACGCTCCCGTGTGTTTTTGCTGACCGGTCGCCAAGCAGGTAGTGGCCGTAGTCCGCTGCCTGGGCTGCCAGCGCGATCGGCAGGAATGACAGCAAGGCGATACTCCAGAGGGAAATTCGCTTGGGCATGATGCTTGATCCTGGTTGGAGGCGAGCGACCTCGCCGGGCAATGAGTAGGGAGACGAACCGGTACTGGCCTTCCCCCATTCGCCGCAACGCCAATCGTACCGATTCTGGCGTAAAGTCCGGGCATGTCCACCGATCACGATGACTGGTTCGTACGCGAGATCCTCGTCCACGAGCATGCGCTGACGCGAATGCTGCTGCGCAATTGGCCTCATCGCGACGAAGTCCATGACCTGCGCCAGGAAATCTATGCACGCGTCTACGAGGCCGGGCTGGACAAGCGTCCGACGAGGCCGGCCGCGTTCCTGTTTGCCACCGCGCGACACCTGATGGCGGATCGTGCCCGTCGCAACCGGGTGGTATCGATAGAACCGATGGGTGATTTCGAGCCTTCAAACGTCTACCTGATTGACGAGGTTTCGCCGGAAAGATGGTTTGGGGGTCGCCAGGCCCTCAAGCGATTGATCGAAGTCATGGATCGGCTGCCGCAGCGATGCCGTCAGGTGGTCTGGTTGCGCAGGGTTGAAAACCTGCCGCAAAAGGACGTGTCGGAAAAGCTTGGAATCAGCGCCAAGACCGTTGAGAAGCACCTCGCCAAGGGCATGCGGTTGATCGCCGATCACCTGTATGGCGGCGAACCCATGCATCGAAACGCGCGGCAGCAGGCGCGTCGTGGCGGTGATGAAGAGGAAGAAGCTCATGCGCGACAGCAGGTGGATTGAGCAGCATGCGGCTGAATGGCTCGCACGTCGCGAGTGCAATGAATGGACGCCACGCGATGGCGAGGAACTGGAAGCCTGGTTGTCCAGCTCTACCCGTCACCGGGTCGCATTCCTGCGACTGGAAGCGGCGTGGAGGGAGGCGGACCGGCTGCGTGCCCTGTCCATTGCTGCCGACAAGGGAGGCGTGCCTGCTCGATACGCCTGGACTTCGCATGCGGTTGCCGGGTCCGGTGAGCCGCAAGCAAGCAGCCAGGTCGAGTGGCGCAATCCGCGACCGTTGCGCACCCGCGCACATCGGGTGCGTGGATGGCGCATGGCGCTCGTAGCCTCGCTTGGAGTCGTTGCTGTTGCATTTATGGCATGGTCTGGCTGGAACCGCAGTGGGCGCCAGGAGGCCACGTTTGCCAGTCGCACGGGTGAGCTGAAAACCATTGCGCTTGCCGATGGAAGCTCGGCCACGCTGAGCAGTGCCAGCCAGATCGACGTGGTCATGACGCGTGATGCACGTTCCGTCACCCTGCTGCGCGGCGAGGCTTACTTCGAGGTGGCGCATGACGCCGCTCGTCCATTTGCCGTCAGCGCAAATGACCACCATGTGGTGGCGGTGGGCACGCGCTTTTCGGTACGTCGCGATGCAAGAAACCTGCGCGTGGTAGTGACCGAGGGCAAGGTCAGGCTCGACAGTCCAGCCGATGCCCATGGACAAGGTGGGCCATCCACGTTCCTGCCGGCTGGCAGCATGGCCAGTGCCGGGCCCAATGGTGTTTTGGTGCGTTCCGTGTCCCTCGAGGAAGCCGAGCGCCACCTGGAATGGCGCAGCGGGTTTCTCGCATTCGACGATACGGCTCTGGTGGATGCAGTGGCGGAATTCAACAGATTCAGCCTGCGCAAGATCGAACTCGGCGATTCCAGCGTCGCCTTGCTGCGAATCGGCGGGAATTTCCGCTGGGACAACAGCGATGGATTCGTGAGTCTGCTGGAGCTTGGATTTCCGGTTCGTGTTGAACGCCTGCCGGACCGGATCGTCCTGCATTCACTCTGACGGCGCGAACTCAATGGGAGGGATTCGCCGGTCTTGCTCGTCTGCTTGTCTACATGCGTGAACTTTTCTGAACCTGGGGGAGAAACATCGTGCGTCGATCCATGAATCGCTTGTTGCTCAGTCTGGCCTGTTCGGTTGCATTGGCTGCGCAGGCAGAAGCCGTGAGCGGCCCAATCAATGTGCCGGCTGGCGATCTTTCCAGCGCGCTGAATACCCTGGCCCGCCAGAGCGGAACCCAGCTTGTCTACCATGCGGACCAATTGCGCGGCATGCAAACGCCAGGCGTGCAGGGCGCAACATCGACCAGCCAGGCCCTGGAGACGCTGTTGCACGGCAGCGGCTTTGCGGCAACCCGGGATCCCGATTCGGGCGCCTTGCTCATTGCCCAGTCCGACGCGGCTGAAGCCGAAGTCGCGCCTGCGCGACCATCCGCCGCAGCCGACGACACGCCTGTCACGCAAATGAAGACCCTGCAGGTGACCGGTTCGCGCATCCCGCGTGCCCAGGTTGAGGGTCCCGCGCCGGTGTCCGTGATCACTGCTGCGGAAATCCAGGCCAACGGTTTCACCAGCATCCCCGACGTGCTGCGTTCGATGACCCAGAACGGCGGTGAAACCCAGAGCCAACAATCCTCCAGCGGTGCCGATTTTTCTCCCGGTGCGCAACAGGTGGATCTGCGTGGTCTTGGGCCCAATCACACCCTGGTGCTGGTCAATGGCCGCCGCATCGCCGACTTTCCCATGCCTTTCAAGGGGCGCAGCAACTTCACCGATATTTCGAACATTCCGGTGGGCATGATTGATCGCATCGAAGTGCTGACCGGCAGCGCATCGGCCATTTATGGTTCGGATGCGATTTCAGGTGTGGTCAATTTCATCCTCAAGAAGCATGTTGATGGCGCGATACTGGATGTACGTGCAGGCACTACCACCGAAGGCGGTGGTGAATCCTTGGAGGCCAGCCTGGTCAGCGGATTCGGTCGCGATGCCTTTAGCGGCGTGTTTTCAGTCGACCTGCAAGCGCAAGAGCCGCTGTGGGCCTACGACCGCGATATCCAGGATTCGACCCTGGATGCACCACGCGCGAGTGGACAGATTGCCCGGCGTGGCTGGCTGCGCACCGACTACTACGATACCTATCTTGATCCGGGGCAGGCCGCCTGCGATGCGCTGGCCGCATACAACGACGGCAGCACCTTTTATGCATCGCGCCCAGGATACGGTGAGTACGATCCGGAACTCGACGACTACGGTCCGGGTTTTTACTGCGGCAGCCAGTCCTCGATCGGATACGGCACGATCATCAGCAAGCGCCGTGGCATCAATGGCTATTCGTCGATGAGCTACGATTTTGGCGATGGTATGTCCTGGTTCGCCGATGTGCAGGCGGGTTATCACACCGTCGACCTGTTTCGCGATGTTGCCGCGTGGAGCTACATGGCACCGGACGGCAACGAGGAGGGCTATTTCTTCAACCAGGCCACCGACCAGGTGGAGTACTGGCAGCGCCAGTTCACGCCCGAGGAAATGGGTGGACTCAATCGCGGCATGATTGAAACCACGCAAAAGACCTTTGGATTCACGAGCGGATTCAAGGGAGTATTTGCCGAAAGCTGGGACTACGAAGCTTCGCTCAGTCACTCTCTGTACAAGGCCGAGATCAGTTGGCCGCAGATTGTCGCTGCCAATGCAAACGCCCTGTTTCTCGGACCGCAGCTTGGCGAGGACGATGACGGATTCCCGATCTTCAATGCCGATCCGAGCCGCCTTTACACGCCGTTGACCCGTGCCGAATACGATTCGATCGCGGCGCGCACCGTGTATCACCCGCAATCGGAGACCACGACTGCGGCCTTTACGACCAGCAAGCTGGACCTGTTCTCGCTGCCTGGCGGCGATGCAGGATTTTCCGGCACGGTTGAATTTGGCCGTCAGTCGTATGACCTGAAACCGGATCCCCTGGCGACGCAGTACTACTACTACAGTTGGAAGGATTCCGATGGCCATGGCGGGCGCAATCGCTGGGCCGCAGCCGGGGAGTTGCGCATGCCCCTGCACGAATCCCTCAACCTGAGCGTCGCCGGTCGCTGGGACGAATACCGCTATTCCGGCAACGAGATTGGCAAGGCCACCTGGAGCACCGGACTGGAATGGCGGCCGGTCGACAGCCTGCTGGTGCGTGGCTCCTATGGCACCGCGTTCCGCGCACCTGACCTGCACTACGTCTACGCCGGCATCGGCAATGACGAAACCTCCGGCATCGATTACTACACCTGCCTGCTGGAGGAGGCCGAGGATTGCGAGGATTACTCGGAAGGCCTGATCCGTACCCGTGCCGGCAACCGCGAACTCGATCCGGAGACCAGCAAGTCGTGGACGGCGGGCTTCGTGTTCTCCCCGCTGGAAGGCCTCGACCTGTCTCTCGACTGGTTCGACATTCGCATGCGCAACCAGGTCCAGGATATGAGCGTGGATGCCATCCTGCGTGACGAGGCCTCCTGCCGCCTGGGTACGCTCGATATCAATTCACCCACTTGCGTGGATGCGCTGGCCCGCATCACGCGCAGTGGCAATGGATCGCTGTACGGAATCTTCGTCAACCCGATCAACGTGGCCCGCGAAAACACCAGCGGCCTCGACTTCACTGCCCGTTACCGTTTCGATACCGGCATCGGCCGTTTTACCGTGAGCGCCAACCACACCTGGGTCAACGAGCACGATTTCCAGCAGTATCCGGGTGACCCGGTCGAGGATCAGTTTGCGGTGAACAGCGGATTCGACATTCCGCGCACCAAGACCAGTGTCAGCGTGGGCTGGGAAAAGGATGCCTGGTCGGCAACCCTCTATGGCCAGCGCCTGGGACGTTTGCCCAATGGCTGGTCGTATGACCAGGTTTGGGAAGACGGCGACCCGGGTCCGACCATTGCAGCGACCTACCGTTACAACGCGTCCATGGCCTATCGCTTCAACGACGCTTCAAGGATCTCGCTGTCGGTGGTCAACCTGTTCAACAAGATGCCGCCCAAGGATCCGACCTACACCTCGTATCCGTACTACGACATCTCATGGTTCGATGCGGTGGGCCGTACCATCAACGTGCAATACACCCACAAGTTCGGCGGCGGATCCCTCTGAGCCCGCCTTGAACGTGCCTGGCAGCCTTGCGTCCGCGTGATGCAAGGCTGCATGGCTCACGTTGAGTTGCCGCGTGGCAGGCCGGCGCCCCGCTCTCATTCTCCGAGCAGCAAGGCGAATGCATCGCTTTCCATCGGTGCGCCGAACAGGGTTCCTTGTCCGCCACGACAACCCATGGTCTGCAGCAGTTGGCGCTGGGCATCGGTTTCGACGCCTTCGGCAACGAGATCGAGCTCAAGGTCGTGCGCGAGGCCGATGATGGTGCGGGTCAAGGCCTGGCTGCGCGGATTGCCGACGAGATCGACGATGAAGCTGTGATCGATCTTGAGCACATCGAAGGCGGGTGAGGCGAAGGATTCCAGCGACGAGTAGCCCGTACCGAAATCGTCAACGGCCAGGTGCAAGCCCAATGCCTTGAGCTCGAGAAGGCGTTCGATCGCCGTATGCCGGCCATTTCGGAAGACAGTTTCCGTCATTTCCAGCTGCAGGCGCTGTGCCGGCATGCCGTGGCTGCGCAGCACGGACTGAAGTTGCATGGGCAGGCCGGGATCGTGGAACTGGCGTTCATCGAGATTCACGCTCAGGGTCAGATCCATTCCCGGATGTTGTTTGAGCCATGCCTGAAGCTGGCTGATGGCGGTGTTCAAGACCCACCAGTCGATACCGGCCAGCAAGCCGCTTTCCTCGGCGACGCCAAGAAACTCACAAGGCAGCAGCAGGCCGCGACTTGGATGCTGCCAGCGAATCAATGCCTCGCACCCGCGCAGTTGCCCGCTGCCCATGTCGACAATGGGTTGGTAGAAGACGCGGAACTCCCCGCGCTCCTGGGCCTGGCGCAAATCGGTCTCCAGCGCCAGGCGATGCTGGGCGGCGGCACGCATGCTGTCATCGAAAAACACATGGCGCGACTTGCCCTGCAATTTGGCCCGGTACATTGCGGTGTCGGCGTCACGCAGGATCTGTTCCGGGTTCTGGTACTGCAGGTCACCCATGACGATGCCAATACTGGCTCCCGAGTAGACACGGTGACCGTTGATTGATTGCGGCTGCTGGAAGAGTTCCAGCAAGCGCCTGGCCATTGCCGCGGCACGCTCCGCGTTGCAACTGCCGGTGGAGAGCAGGGTGAACTCGTCACCGCCGTAACGCGCGATCAGCGCCTCATCCTTGAGCTGGGAAGCCATTTGCCTGCCGATGGCCAGCAGAAGCTGGTCGCCGGTGGCGTGACCAAGACCATCATTGACCAGCTTGAAGCCATCGAGGTCGACAAACAGCACGGCGTAATCGCATTGCCCGGTCTGGCTCGCATGACGGATGCGCTGCTGGAGGTGTTCGTGGAAGACCAGTCGATTGGGCAGGCCGGTGAGCGCGTCGTGGGATGCATGGAAGCGCAACTGTTCTTCCGCCTCATGCTGGCGGGAGATGTCACGCAGGGTGCCGGTCAGATGGCGTTCGCCATCAATGTCGATGGGGCCGGCACTGATGGTTGCCGGGATGCGCCGCCCATCACGATGCAGACAGCAGGTCTCGAATTCCTGTGGGGTTTCCTTGCCCAGTTCAATGGCCTGCAAACGTGCCATTACTTGCTCGCGCTGATCAGGCACCAGCAATTGATCCATGCTCAGGCGTGTCAACTCGTCCTCGTCATGGCCGAACATGCCGGCCATGCGCTGGTTGACATAGACCAGCTTGAACCCACGCAGCATGAACACGCCACTCTGGCTGTGTTCAACGAGCAGGCGGAAGCGCGCCTCGGAACGCTGCAAGGCCTGTTCCATGACATGCCGATGCTCCATGTCCTGCACCGAGCCGGCAAAGTGGGTGAGTGCTTCTCCGTCTTCCCCGATTTCCTCGGCCTGGCGGCGTACGTTGATGTTGACCCAGCGCTTGCTGCCGTCGCGGCAGACCATGCGCGTCTCGAAATCGGCGACGTCGCCATCGCGGGACATGCGGGAGAGCAGGGCGACGCGATCCCGGGGTTCCGCATAGAGGTTGGCCACGTTGCCGACTTCGCTGCGGATCTGCTCCATGTCGGCATAGCCAAGCATGCTGAGCATGACCGGGTTGGCCGTAGCCATTCCGCCGTCCTGGGATGTGCGGAACAGGCCAATGGGTGATTGTTCGAACAGCTCACGGTAGCGGCGTTCGGCATCCTCCAGTGCGCGCAATTGGGCGCGTTCATCAGTGACATCCCGGGCGATTCCAGTGGAGGCCGCCTCGCCATTCAGGATCACGGCATCGGCAAACACCGCAAACAAGCGCTTGTGGCCCTGCTTGTGGCGCATGTGTACTTCGTAACTCTGGGGTGCCATGGAACCGCGTTCACGCGCTTGCCTGCGCTGCGCTTGCGCCCCCTGGTCCTCGTCGGCCACCAGGCTCATGTAGTCGCTGCCAATAAGCTCTGCCTGCGGGTAGCCGAGCATCCTGGCCAGGGCCGGATTGCAGAACTTGATCTTGCCGTGCTGGATCAGGAACACGCCATCGCGGCAGTTGTCCACCAGCACGCGGTACATGTTCTCGGAATGTCGCAGCGCCGCCTCGGCGGCAACCTGCTCTGTGATGTCGACCACGGATCCTTCGAAGTAGCGCAGGACGCCATCCTCATCGCGTACTGCAATCGCATTTTCGAGAATCCAGCGCTCCTGCCCATCGCGTCGAAGGATCCGACTGCGCTGGCCGCGAATGCGTCCATGCTGGATGAGTTCGCGTTTCAGGAAGCTGGCCTGATCGGGATCCGCATAGATCTCGGCGGCAAGGTGCGCAGGACTGGCAAGCATCTGTGCGGCGGAGGCGAAACCCAGGATCTCAACCATGGCCGGATTGACATCGATGAAGCCACCGTCCGGCAGTTGGCGGTACAAGCCTTCGCTTGCGGCCACGAACAATGCGCGATAGCTGGCTTGCTCGGTTTCCGGGTCGGGACTGATGCCATGTTTCTGTGTGCCAACCCGCAGCAGGCAGAAGTTCATCACTTCACCATCGAGGGTGAAGCACTCGACATCGAGCAGGGAGGGAATCAGTTCAGCGTTGCGATGGCGAACCAGCAAGGGCAACGCGACCACACGTTGGCGCGTGCGCAAGGCGGCGTAGATGCGCGAGCGGGTGTCGGCATCCGGCCACAAGTCGATATCGGCCGGACGCAGGCCGACCACGTCCGCCGCAGTCCATCCCAGTTGTTCCTGCATGGCCGAATTCACATCGACGAAGCGAGCGTCGGTTTGGCGCACGATGGCGACCACCGATCTGCACGAATCGAAAATGCTGGCGATGCCCACGCTGAACCCCTGTCCGCCGCGTGCCCTGGCCGAGTATAGCCGTTTGTCGCAAGCTCCCCGGAGCAATTGAACGTCAACGATTGAGACACACGGAACAGGCATCCGGCCAGGCGAGGATTCGATGCCGTGTGTTGCCACCCGCGGTTTGCGGTACCGCCTGTGGCGCAGACCTGCTAGGCTCGCGCGCCCTGTTTCCCGTCCCGCCGTGGCGAGGAGTGTAGACGTGTCGATAGCTGCCAATTCCGTTGTGTCCTTGCACTATTCCTTGAGCGCAGAAAGTGGCAAGGAAATCGAGAACTCCAGGCAGGGCGCGGGTCCAATCCAGGTACTGGTCGGGCACGGCGGCATCATTCCCGGCCTGGAACGTGCGCTGCTCGGTCGCGAGGCGGGCGATGCCTTCGAGGTGGTGGTCGCTCCAGCCGACGCCTACGGCGAGCGCCACGAGGGCAGCATGCAGCGGGTGCCGAAGAAGTACTTTCGCGATGGAGCCAGGCTGAAGCCGGGCATGGTCACCGTACTGGCAACCAAGGAAGGCGGTCAGCGTACGGTGGTGGTGGCCAAGGTCGGATCCAGCGTCATCGACGTGGATCTCAATCATCCGCTGGCCGGGTTGACCCTGAATTTCCAGATCGAGATCGTCTCGGTTCGCGAGGCCAGCGAGGAGGAAATCGCCCACGGTCACGTGCATGGTCCCGGGGGCGTCGAGCACGCACACTGAGCTTGAGGCAACGTTGGTCAAGCAGCTTCCGTTCGTGGTGAGATTCCATGTTGCCGGTCAACCAGTTCTGAGCAGAAATTCCGTTCGTGGTGAGCCCTTCGACTGTGCTCAGGACAGGCCAGTCGAACCATGAACGGAACCCTGGGGCCGCGCGCCAATCCTTCGACATGCCAGTCCTGAACCGCGTCAAAGGGCTCTGGACATGCGGGATATGACCCGCCTTGCCTTACCTTCGGTGCCAGCACCAATGCCAGGGTTCAAAGGCGATGCCGTAGCGATTGCCGCGGGGATAGGAAAGCTGGAAGCCGAAACGGGCGGCGTTGGCCAGCAGCCAGGCATAGGCGGCTGAGCGTTCAAAGTCTTCCTCAAGAGCGGGGAAGCCCGGAGTGGTCAAATCAAGAACCCGACCGGAGTGGTGCTCGCTGTAGCCAGGTGCTGCGCTGACCTTGAGAATCTCGTCGATGGAAAGGCCGCGCTCCAGTTTGCGCTGCACGATGTTGAGCTGATAGGCCGCAGAACGGAATGCGGAAACCACCTGCAGTTCCACGCCATCACCGTGCGCTGCATCGCGCATGCGCATCCAGGCGCGGGCGGCCCTGGGCTCCATCCATTGCGGACGATCGTGGATGTCCTGGCCTATGCAGGCGAGTTCGCGAGGTTCGCGTACCGCGCGCAACTTGCGTTGCGTCGCATAATCGTTCGGCACGCCAAGTTCACGAGCCGCGCTGATCACGCGTCGACGCTGCTGCGTATCGCAGCGCTGGGGAGGAGTCGGGGACTGGTCTCGCATTGCGGAAGTCTATCGAAAGCAAGGGCCACGGATGCACACAACCGATTGGCAAATAGCCCGGGTCAGTCTTCCGTACGTCCACCTTGTGTGGATAGGTCCACGCGCAGCAGCGGTGCGGGAAGGTTTTCACTGCCGATCAGGAGGTAGCGGGAATCGGGACTGAACCCGATGGCTTCGGCCTGGGGCAGCGGCGGCAAGGTCAGGCGTTGCAGTGGCTTGTCGAATGCCTCCAGCCAGGACATTGCGGCACGTCGCTCGAAAAGCCACGCGTCCCGGTAGGTCAGAACGACAGCCAGGCGTCCCGAGGCATCGATGTCCATGCCAGTGGGCGAGCCGCCAAATCGGGCCGAGGGAAAGCGCGCCAGCCGCTCACCCGCATCGGGTTGGGGAATCGACTCGAGCGCGCCCAGACGGGTGGCAATTGCAACGTCACCCTTGTGGCGCGACGGATCAAGCGCCAGCGAATGGATGGCCAGCGGTGCGTGCTTGTTGATGAGCAATACTTCATTGCTCACCGTATCGACGGCCATCGCTTCGCAATCGTGTGCCCCATCCGCGTAGCGGAATGGCAGGCGCCAGGCCGGCTTGACGCTGAGGGTGGAAACCTTGCCATCAATTTCCGGTTCTTCAACCGCGATCACTTCGTACTGGCTTCGACTTCCGTTGTTGTCGCCGATGTCGCCGATCAGCAACCAGGCCTTGCCATCTTTCCGGTAGCTGGCAATGTCTTCCCAGTCCACCGCGCGCACGCCCTCGATGCGGAGCCTTGCAATCAGCGCGCCCTTGGCGTTGATGGCCAGCAACTCGGCGGGCCTTGGTGCGTCACCGTGAACCCAGTAGATGCCGTCGTTGCGACGCGAGGCGGCGATTCCGCTGATCTCGTTCAATGCGGGATCGGTGATCAGGGCCTGCAAGGTTGGCTCGCCAAGTGGCTGGGGTGGTGTATCCAGCGCCCATGCCAAGGGGCTGAACAGCAATACCATGGCAAGCAGGGATCCAGTCACTGCGCGCTGTCCGCGGG
Source organism: Gammaproteobacteria bacterium (assembly GCA_004295005.1). Lineage (GTDB taxonomy): Bacteria > Pseudomonadota > Gammaproteobacteria > Xanthomonadales > Rhodanobacteraceae > Dokdonella. Next base: position 8,046 of record SHNG01000094.1, on the reverse strand, counting down.
TACGGCTTCGGCCTGATCCAGACGCGTGCGACCGAGCAGATCCAGGCCCTGGTAGAAGCGCCATGGATCGCCATCGCCGGTCGAGAAGGCAATATGGCCGGCATCGAATCCGCCGAGCGCGGCGTCGTAGCTTCGCCAGCGGCCATCGACCCAGGCTTGGGTCCACGCGTGCGGCACGAACACGTGATCCGTTTGGTCAAAACGCGGTGCGTAGGCGAGGCCATCGACAACGCGGGTCGCGATGCCCGCTGCGCGCCCCAGAGCCGCGAGCAATACCGCATGTTCGGTGCAGTCGCCTTCCGGTTTGTGAAGGACCTGGAGCGCAGAGGCATAGCCGACGCCCAATGACTTGGTGCTGATATAGCCACGCACGAAAGTCTCGAGTGCGCGCATCTTTTCCGAATCGCCGGTGATTTCGCCAGTCTGCTTGCGTGCAATGGCGATCAGTTCCGGTGCCGCGCTTTGCAGCCAGTCATTCGGCATGAAGTCCTGCGGCGCGGGTGCGCTGCCGCGCTCGAGCGCATGCGCATTCACCTCAACCAGCAGCTTGTCATCCCGCCTGGATACGCTTTGTTCGGAAGTGTCGGGCAAGTTCATGGGCACACCCGGTTCGCTAGGGCTGATTGTGTAGCGCATGGTCGATGCCAACTCGGTTGCCGACAGGGCGCGCGGCGCCGGCATCAGGGTGCGATCAAATACATTCGTGCCCTGGTTTGGTGCGTGCGCGCAGGATCGGGAACAGGCCACCAGGATCAGATCCACGCCCATGGCGGGCATGGTGAGCTTGTGGACATCGCGTTCATCGTCCACCCAGGCGGTGTTGCGGATGGGAGCACCGGCAAAATTGAAGACCTGTTCGATGCGCTGCAGGCTCTTGCTGCCTTCGGGCAAATCCACGCGTTCGCGCTTGCCGATCGTGCTGATGACCTCGACCGCATCCAGACTGGAGGGCTGGAAGGCAAGTTCTCGGAACTGGCGACCCGGGTCGAGTGGCACTTTCAGGCTGGCCAGGCGCAGGCCTTCCACCATGAGCGCGCCCTTTGGCCACGGCATGCTGCGTTTGTTGCTGGCACCACCGATGGAGGTTTGCAAATGCACGCTGTCGCCATGCACCGTGCCGCGCACGCGGGTTTCAGTACCGCTCAGTCGCGAGATGGAAGAGAAGGACAGCGGTTCACCGGAAGTGCTTTCCGTGCATTCTTCCCGGCTTGCAACCTCGATGCGCGTGCCGGCGCGGTCCAGTTCGATTTCCAGATTTTGCCGCGTGGTGACGACATCCCCGGCAACGCTTCGCGAGCTTTCAAAGTAACCGATCTTGCGGCCATCCAACAGGACGCTGTACCACTGGTTGGCGGCAGGCTTGGCCCAAGCATGCAGCGGCAGCAGCAACAACACGAAGGCGATTGTTCGGAGCATTGCAGAAACCCGGCAGGCAAAGCCTGATTGTGACGTACTAGGGCTAGCAATGGTCCTGCGGGTTCGCAGGCTCCTGGCCAGCTCACGCCTGTTTCAGTTGGCGCTTCGGGCGTGCGTCTCCACCTGCCAATGGCCATTGCGCAGGGTTTCAATGGGCCGGAAGCGGGACTTGTAGCCCATCTTGGGATGCGCGCCGATCCAGAACCCGAGATAGAGATGTTCCAGATTGTGTTCGAGTGCGATCCGGATCTGGCTGAGGATGGCAAACGTGCCAAGCCCGCGCGCGGACAGGTCCGGGTCGTAGAACGTATACACGGCGGACAGGCCGGTTGTGCAGAAGTCGGTCACGGCAACGCCGACGAGGCGTGAATCAAGACGCATCTCCAGGAACCGCGTCGGACTCCAGGCGGTGTAGAGAAAACGCGTGAAATCCTCCGGCCGCGCGTCATCCATGCCACCGTTCGGATGTCGCCACTGCAAGTAGCGTCGATACAGCTCAAAACGTTCCTCGCTGAATCCAACCGGGAGAACCTTCAATTGCACATCATCATTGCTGGTGAGGCAGCGACGCTGGCTGCGGTCCGCCACAAACCGTTCCACGGGAATGCGGCAGGGAATACATGCCCGGCACCCTGAGCAGTGCGGCACATAGACATGCTCGCCGGCGCGTCGATAGCCGCATTGCAAACCGAAATCGTAAAGCTGCCGAAGTTCCGGGGAGCTTGGGTCAATGACCAGGTTCTGTGCGGTGCGCTCGCTGAAATACCCGCAAGGATGCGGCAAGGTCTGGAAAAGTCGGACCACGTCTGAACGCATGTGGCTATTCTGCCTGAGCATCGCGGCCGGCTACATGAACGGGTTGGCAGCCTGCCGTGTCAGGGGGGGAGCTGGCTGGCGGCAATCAACAGGATCACCCCGGCAATCAGTCCGAGCAGAATCATGCGCATGCGCACGGAATTGGCCTTGTGCCGCTGCGGGTCGCCCGGTGTGCGCGCGGCGGCCAGTTCATCGGCAAATCGCGTTGCCGGTTCAAGGCCGGCTTCGCGCAGGATTTCCCGGGCACGGGTCTGGTCATTGGAATCCACCACCCACACCTGGCCCCAGCCCTCACTTTCGCTGCGCTGGGTATAACTGAATCGCTTCCACTGGCCACCCTGCCAGTCCTGGCGGTTGCGCACCGTCGTCGCAATGTGGTTTTCGTGCAGCAGCGCAACCACGCGCTGCACGTTCTCGTAGCGGGGGGAGGTATAGATCTGGCGCATGATTCAATTCCAGACGTGCAGCCGAGGTGATTTCGACTGCCACAGCAGATGGGTCTTGCGGTTTGCTTTCGACAGCCGGTCAGGACTCGCCCGATTCCACGACGCGTATCAAACCTTCCTGCGCGGTGGATGCCACCAGCACGCCATCGCGCGTGAAGATCATGCCACGGGCAAGGCCGCGCGACGCCTGTGCACTGGGACTTTCACAGGAATACAGCAGCCATTCGTCGGCACGAAACGGGCGATGGAACCACAAGGCATGATCCAGACTGGCCATGCGCACATTGGGTTGCAGATAGGAAAGCGCATGCGGAAACGTGGTTGTGCCGATCAGATGGAAATCCGATGCATAGGCCAGCAGCGACCGATGCAGCACCGGGTTGTCGGCGACGCGGTCGACCAGGCGAAACCAGACATTCTGGTACGGCGGCTGGCGAGTCGGATTCAATTCATTGCGCGGATGCACATGACGGAATTGGAACGGGCCGTCCTTGTTCAACCAGCGCTTGCGCTGGGCCGGCACCTTTTCCAGTTCATCGGCCGTGACCATGGCTACATCCGGCATATCCTCGGGCTTGGGCACCAGCGGCATCGGGAACTGATGCTCTGCTCCGGATTCTGGCACATGGAAGGATGCAGTCATGTTGAGAATGGTCTGCCCATGCTGGATGGCAACGATGCGCCGGGCCGAAAAGCTGTGGCCGTCACGACTGCGTTCGACGTTGTAGACGATGGGCGCCTCGACATCGCCCGCGCGCAGGAAATAGGCGTGCAGCGAGTGCGCGTGGCGTGCCGGGTCGACGGTCTGTTGTGCCGCCGACAGTGCCTGGCCAAGCACCTGGCCACCAAAGACATAGCGCGTGCCGATATCGCGACTCTGTCCGCGAAACAAATTGTCTTCGAGCCGCTCAAGTTGCAGCAGGTTGATCAATTCGTCGACAACCGGATTGCTCATTTCGTGGTACCGCGGGAAAAAGGGCAGGCAGTATAGCCAAGCCCATTGCACTTCACGGGGATGTGGAATCGCTCCAGCGCACAAGTGCGCACGCCCCGAGCACTCTTGCCCAAGGAAACATCGGGCCGGGATCGAGTCGACGCGCCAGCATCAGGTCGGGATTGTCGCTGGCCGGCTCCCGGCGCTGGTCAAGGGCATCGTGTCCGGCAATCCAGCGCAAGTCCGGGAACGTTTCGCGCAGTTGCGCAAGCAGGCCGAGCAGGGATTCGATCTGCGCTTCGGGATAAGGCTCGCTCATCATCTGGTGGCGGGAGTCGTTCCAGTTCGGATAGCGTCCAAGGTTGACCAGTTCGATGCCGATCGAGCGTGGATTGAACTGGAAGGTGTGGTGGGCCACGCGCAACTCACTGACGAAACGCGAGATGCTGCCGTCACGGTCGATGTAATAGTGCCCGCTGTTGCCGGTGCGGGATTCCTGGTGCTGGATGCGCTCACCGAACTCTCGCGCCATGGCCATGTCGGGCAACTCCGTGCAATGGATCACGACCAGATCGATGCCATCAGCCCGGCGTTCTGCCAGTCGCTCGACATAGGGTAACGGCCAGTCATGGATCATCGGCGGATTCATGCCGCCAGTGTCGCATGCGTGGTGAACGGAGTCAGGTGTTAGCATCGCGCGCAAACATGCGTGGAGCAGGAAACATGAAGGGAACCATCGTGCTGTCCCACGGCCTTGAGAGTGGGCCGGATGCAACCAAGGTCAGCGCCTTGGCCAAGGTTGCCGAAGCCTGCGGCTGGAGCAGCGTGCGGCCCGACTATCGGGATCTGGATGCCACACGCAGCCTGGAAGCCATTGGCGCACGCACGGCGCGTGCCTTGGCATCGGCGCCGGCCAGTGGACGGGTGGTTTTTGCCGGATCCAGCATGGGCGCTTTCATTTCCGGGCTTGCCTCCACCCAGCGAACCTGTGAAGGATTGTTCCTGCTTGCCTTGCCGGTGGGTATCGAGGGTTATCCGGTTGCCTTCAAGGCCGCCAAGGTTCCGACCACCCTGGTGCACGGTTGGCACGATGAATTGTGTCCAGTCAATGCGACCATCGAGTTTGCGCGTGCGCGTGGCGACAGTCTGCACCTGGTCGATGATGATCACCGGCTTGGCGCGCACGTGGCGTATTGCGCGGAGTTGTTTCGACAGTTCCTGAATTCGCTGGATTGACCATGCGACAATTCTTCGCCACCTGTCCCAAGGGTCTCGAATACCTGCTGCGCGATGAACTGGTGGCGCTGGGAGCCAGTGAGGTGCACGAAGCCCTGGCCGGCGTGCGCTTTTCCGGTGAACTGCCTGTCGGCTATCGCGCATGCCTGTGGTCGCGATTGGCCAGCCGCATCCTGATGCCGCTGGATGAATTTGCCGCGGCCGACGAACACGCCCTGTATGACGGCATCCAGCGCATCGACTGGAGCGATCATCTGGCAGCGGATGGCACGCTGGCGGTTGACGCGGTCAGCATCTCCAGCGCGATGCGACACTCACGCTATCTTGCGCAAAAGGTGAAGGACGGCATCGTCGATCAGTTCCGCGACCGTTGCGGAACGCGACCCGGTGTGGACCTGGAACAACCGTCCGTGCGCCTGAACCTGTTGCTGCGCAAGGACCGCGCCACCGTGTCGCTGGATCTGTCGGGCACGCCCTTGCATCGACGCGGATACCGCGTCGGGCAGGGTGAAGCACCGCTCAAGGAAAATCTGGCCTGCGCCATGTTGCTGCGTGCGGGATGGCCAGAGTTGCATGCCGAGGGTGCGAGCATCATCGATCCGATGTGTGGTGCCGGCACCCTGCTGATCGAGGCGGCGCTGATGGCAGCGGATGTTGCCCCGGGCCTCAAGCGCGGATACTTCGGATTCCAGGGCTGGTTGGGTCACGATGCCTCGACCTGGCAACAGTTGTGCGATGAAGCACGCACGCGCGCTGATGCAGGCCTGCGCCAGTTGCGGGCAGTGTTTCATGGCAACGATGCCGACCCGCATGTGCTCAGCCAGGCCAAACGCAATGCCCAGGAAGCGGGGCTCATCGGCTTCGTTCGGTTCGAACGGCAATCCATCGAACACCTGCGCCGCCCGGACGATGCGAAGGGCAAGGGCCTGTTGATCTGCAATCCGCCCTATGGCGAACGGCTCGGCCAGCAGCAGGAGCTGGTGCCCCTGTACCGCAGCCTCGGGAATCAGGCGCGCGCACAGTTCGGGGGTTGGCGGCTTGCTGTCATCACCTCGGACAACGACCTTGGCCATGCCATCGGATTGCGCGCGCAGAAACGCTATGTGCTGTTCAACGGTGCTCTCGAATGCCGCCTGCTGGTGTTCGAGATCGGAGGCGCCGCGGCACCGCAACGTCAGGTTGACGAACGCCCATTGAGTGCGGGCGCGGAAGCCGTTGTCAATCGATTGCGCAAGACCATGCGACACCTGCGCAAGACGCTCACCCGCGACTCGATCCATTGTTGGCGTGCCTACGATGCCGACATTCCCGAATACGCGGCGGCGATTGATGTGTATGCCGGTGTCGAAGAATCAAATCCTGGCCAGCCACCTGCCACCTGGTTGCACGTGCAGGAGTACGCGGCTCCAAAGGAAATTCCCGAGCACGTGGCATCGGCACGACTGGCCGATCTGGTGCGTGCCGCCGGCGTTGCCTTCGAGGTCCCGCGTGAGCGAATCGCAGTCAAGACGCGCTACAAGTCCAAGGGCGGTGGCAAGTATGGCCGCATGGCGGATCGCGAACGCTTCCTGATTGTCGAGGAGGGCGGATTGCGCTTCCGCGTCAACCTGCACGATTACCTGGACACCGGCTTGTTTCTCGACCATCGCCCCGTGCGCATGCGCTTGCGTGAACTGGCGCGCGGTCGCCGCTTTCTCAATCTGTTCTGTTACACCGCAACCGCGAGCGTTTATGCAGCACACGGTGGCGCACGCAGCACGACCAGCGTGGACCTGTCGGCAAACTACCTGGAATGGGCGGCGCGCAACCTGGCCTTGAACGGCTTTGGCGGTTCGACACACCAACTGATTCAGGCCGATTGCCTGAGGTGGCTGGAGCATGATCGCGGTGAGTACGACTTGGTATTCGTCGATCCGCCCACCTTTTCCAATTCCAAGCGCGCCGACGATTTCGATGTGCAGAAGGAGCACGCGCGCCTGCTTGCCCTGTGTGCCGAGCGGCTCGCCTTTGGCGGGTTGATCGTGTTTTCCAACAACTTCCGGCGCTTCCGTCTGGATGCCGAAGTGGAGGAGCAATTCTTCGTGCAGGATGTGAGCAGCGCCAGCATTCCATTCGACTTCACGAGAAATTCACGGATTCATCACTGTTACGAACTGCAAGCGCGTTCGGGAGCGTGAATCTTTCAGTTTCGATTCAGCCGTCCAATCGCAGAGTGTCGGCGTTCTGGCGGAGGATCCCATCATGTTGAATGGCTTTGCAGGTCGCGTTCGCACCCTGGGTGTTGCCGCCTTGCTCGTGGGCGCCACGATGTTTGCGCCCGTTGCCTTTGCACGCGGAGGCCACCATTCCAACTGGGGCGTCAGCATCGGATTCTCGGGCCCCGGTTACAGCGTTGGCTACAGCGATTGCCGTCACTGTGGCGGCGGTTATTTCAGCGGCAGCGTCTACGGTGGCTACTACACGGGTGGGTACTACGGTGGCGGCTGGTCAAGTGGATACAACGGCGGTTACTACTCAAGCCATTATCCGGGCAGCTACTACCGGTATCCCTCCAGTTACTACGGTGGCTATTACGGCGGCTACTACTCGCCGAGTTATTACTACTCACCGGGCTACTACCAGGGCGGACCCTGGTACGGCGATTACTACCGCACAACCCATGTTCGTCGCAGCTATCACCGCGAGCGGCCGGTCGTGGTGCGTCGGGTCGTCCGCTATGACGACTACTACGATGACGACCGTCGCGGTCGCGACTACGATAATGACGGCTACTACCCGGGACGCGACTACGGTGATCGCGACCGCCAATACCTGCAACGTGCCAGTTACTACGATCGTCGCGACTGACGCATCGACAGAGCAAGGCCGCTTGTCCGGTTGATCCGGCGGGTGGCACCTTGGACCCCGCGGACATTTCCCCTGATATCCGCGGGGTTTTTTATTGCCATGGACGGCATGTATGCCTGCAATGCAGGAGCAATTGCAGGCGATGGCCATGGACGGCATGTATGCCTGCAATGCAGGAGCAATTGCAGGCGATGGCCATGGACGGCATGTACCACCCTCACCCCGACCCTCTCCCGCCAGCGGGAGAAAGGGACGAGGTTGGAGCAGTTGCGGGCGATGGCTATGGACGGCATGTACCACCCTCACCCCGACCCTCTCCCGCCAGCGGGCGAGGGGGACCTCGCGGCCTTC
>SHNG01000069.1 GCA_004295005.1 Gammaproteobacteria bacterium | reverse complement strand
CGATCAGCCAGCCCGACTACCGCCTGGAACGCATGGTCGGTGAATTGAACCGGGAAGGCGCACGCCTGGCCCGCGCCTGCTGCGATGCCGCCGAGGCAGCCAACCCGGACAAGCCGCGTTTCGTCATCGGCGTGCTTGGCCCGACCAGTCGCACCGCGTCGATCAGCCCCAACGTGAACGACCCGGGTTTCCGCAACACCAGCTTCGAGGAGCTGCGCATCAACTACCGCGAGGCAAGCGAAGGGCTGATCGAGGGTGGTGCCGACATTCTCATGGTGGAAACCATTTTCGACACCTTGAACGCGAAGGCGGCGCTGTTCGCCATCGATGAAGTGTTCCGTGCGCGCGGCAGTCGCTTGCCGGTCATGATTTCCGGCACCATTACCGACCGTTCCGGGCGCACCCTGTCCGGGCAGACCACGGAAGCTTTCTACATCTCGGTTGCGCACGCGCGTCCGCTGGCGGTGGGCCTCAACTGTGCGCTTGGAGCAAAGGACTTGCGCGAGTACGTCGATACCCTGGCGCGCGTGGCCAACTGCCATGTCAGCGCCCATCCCAACGCCGGCTTGCCCAATGCGTTTGCCGAATACGATGAAACGCCGGCGGAAATGGCCGCATTGATCGGCGAATTCGCCCGCTCCGGCCTGGTCAATCTGGTGGGTGGTTGTTGCGGCACCACGCCCGCGCACATTGCCGCGATTGCCGCAGCCGTCGAGGGCGTGGCGCCGCGTGCCTTGCCCCAAGACCACGCAGTGGCCGCCTGAGTGGACAACATGTCTACGTCCCGCCGTCCACTCCGACTTTCCGGTCTCGAACCGCTGCTGATCGATTCGGATTCGCTGTTCGTCAACGTCGGCGAACGCACCAATGTCACCGGCTCGGCCCAGTTCAAAAAGCTGATCAAGGAAGACCGCTACGACGAAGCCGTCGAAGTCGCCAGGCAGCAGGTGGCCAATGGTGCACAGATCCTCGATGTAAACATGGACGAAGGCCTGCTCGATGCCGAAGCGGCGATGGTCCGTTTTCTCAATCTTATCGCCTCGGAACCGGACATCGCGCGCATTCCCGTGATGGTCGATTCCTCGAAATGGAGCGTGATCGAAGCCGGCCTGCAGTGCCTGCAGGGCAAGGGCGTGGTCAATTCCATTTCGCTCAAGGAAGGCGAGGAGCCCTTCCTCGAACAGGCACGCAAGATCCTGCAATACGGCGCGGCAACCGTAGTCATGGCCTTCGACGAGAAGGGCCAGGCCGACAGCATTGCGCGGCGCCTGGAGATCTGCGAACGCTCCTATCGCCTGCTTACCGAGAAGGTCGGCTTCCCGCCCGAAGACATCATCTTCGATTCCAACATCTTCCCGGTGGCAACCGGCATCGACGAGCATGCCGACAACGCGGTGAACTTCATCGAAGCCGCGCGTGAATTGCGTCGGCGCTATCCGCATTCGCATGTTTCCGGCGGCGTCTCCAACGTATCGTTCTCGTTTCGTGGCAACAATGCGGTGCGCGAGGCCATCCATTCGGTGTTCCTCTACCACGCCATCAAGGCCGGCATGAACATGGGCATCGTCAACGCGGGCGGCATGCCGATCTATGACGATCTCGATGCCGACCTTCGCGAGCGGGTCGAGGACGTGGTGCTCAACCGTCGCGCCGACGCCACCGAGCGGCTGATGGAAGTCGCCGAACGCTTCAAGAAGGGCGGCAAGGAAAAGGACACCGGCACCACCCTGGCCTGGCGCGAATGGCCAGTCAGAAAACGCCTGGAACATGCCCTGGTGCACGGCATCGACCAGTTCGTCACCGAAGACACCGAGGAAGTGCGCAAGACCGTCGCGCGAACGCTGGACGTGATCGAAGGTCCGCTGATGGATGGCATGAACGTGGTCGGCGACCTGTTTGGCGCGGGCAAGATGTTCCTGCCACAGGTGGTCAAATCCGCCCGCGTCATGAAAAAGGCGGTGGCCTGGCTGCTGCCGTTCATGGAGGAGGAGAAAAAGCGCAGCGGCGAGGCCAGCAAGCCGAATGGCAAGATCGTGATGGCCACGGTCAAGGGCGACGTGCACGACATCGGCAAGAACATCGTCGGCGTGGTGCTGGCCTGCAACAACTTCGAGGTGGTGGACCTCGGCGTGATGGTGCCGGCGCAGAAGATCCTCGATGCCGCAATCGCAGAGAACGCCGACATGATCGGCGTATCCGGCCTGATCACCCCGTCGCTGGAGGAAATGGCGCATGTCGCGAAGGAAATGGCACGCCAGGACTTCCACATCCCGCTCTTGATCGGCGGTGCGACCACCTCGCGTGCGCACACCGCGCTCAAGATCGAACCCAACTACCCCGCGGCTTGCGTGTGGGTGAAAGACGCCTCGCGCGCCGTCGGCGTCGCCCAATCACTGGTCAGCAAGGAACTGGTGGACGATTTTCTTGCCAAGGTGCGTGCCGACTACTCGGAGGTGCGTGAGCGCCACCGCAATCGCGGCAGCGGCAAGCGCCTGGTCAGCCTGGAAGCCGCACGCGGCAATGGCTCACGCCTGGACTTCAGAAACTACACGCCACCGACACCGCGCAAACCGGGCATCACCGTGTTCGACGGGATTCCCCTGAACGAGCTTTTGCCGGTAATCGACTGGACGCCGTTCTTCCAGGCCTGGGAACTGCATGGCCACTACCCGGCCATCCTCACCGATGCCGTGGTCGGTGTGCAGGCCACGGAACTCTTCCAGGATGCGCAAGCCATCCTCGAGCGCATCGTTGATGAAAAATGGCTGCGCGCCAGCGCCGTGGTCGGCTTCTGGCCGGCCGCACGCATCGGCGATGACATCGAGATCCGGCACGAAGGCCAATCGATCATGCTGCACCACCTGCGCCAGCAGGCGGAAAAGCCGGTGGAACGCCCCAACCTGTGCCTGGCCGATTTCATCGCGCCGAAGGAATCCGGTGTTGCCGACTGGATCGGGGGCTTTGCGGTGACCGCAGGGCTTGGCATCGAGCCACACCTGGAGCGTTTCCAGCGGGAGAATGATGATTATTCGGCAATCATTCTCAAGGCATTGGCCGACCGCTTGGCCGAAGCTTTGGCCGAATACATGCACCGCAAGGTGCGCACCGAACTCTGGGGCTATGCGGCAGACGAGGCGCTCGACAACGAAGCGCTGATTGCGGAGGCCTATCGGGGCATCCGTCCTGCCCCCGGCTATCCGGCCTGTGTCGATCACACCGAAAAGGCCACCCTGTTCCGCATCCTGGAGGCCACTCGCAACGCCGGCGTGGAACTGACCGAAGGGTTTGCCATGTATCCGGCAGCGGCAGTTTCCGGCTGGTATTTCAGCCACCCGCAAAGCCAGTATTTCGTGACCGGGCGCCTATCGCGCGAACAGGTCGCGGACTATGCAAAACGCAAGGGTTGGGAATTGTCCGAGGCCGAGCGCTGGTTGGCTCCGAACCTGGATTACGACCCCGAGTGATCCGCGTCACTGGGGAAACGCGCCTGCCGCACGCGGCAGGCGCGTCGGGAACTACATGGTTGCCGGAGTTCCAGCCCCACTCATTACGGACATGATGGCTGCACCGCCCATCACGAAGAACAAGACGATGGCGATCAAGAAGAAGATCAAATAGGCCTTGCAGAAGTTGGCCTTGTTCGGATTGGTGCTGCTGGAGAAGCCCCACACAAACAGCATGATGATGTTTACCAGCGGAATCGCCAGAACGATCATGGTGATGATCCAATCACCCAGCGACATCACCGGTGCACTGCTACGATTTTCCATGTTTCCCTCTCCCCGAGATTGATGGCCAGGCGGCTGCCTGACCAGCCGATTCTGGCACGAAGCGGCGCTGACTGCATCCGTTCAGGGTTCGGCCCATTCCTTGCGGTGGCGGAAGTCCACAACCAGGTTGTAAACCGAAACCAGGGCCGGAAAAGCATTGGAAAGAATGCCCACCGAATCGTTCTTGCCGAAGATGAAATAGCTCACCAGCATCAGGCTGCCAGCAATCGACAACCACCAGAATGCGCGAGGCATGTGCACCCGGCGCAGCTTCCGCGTGGCGTACATCTGCACGAACCAGCGGCTGGTGAACAGCAGCACACCCAGGTAGCCGATCAGCTTCCACGGCGTGACACCGATCTGGTGAATGTGGAACAGGACTTCGTTCATCGTGCTGCACCGCAAGAATTTGACCGTGCATTCTACGTGACGGTCAGGCAGCGAAAAGCATCGCCCCGAATAGGGGACAAACGCCTGAAGCTTGTCCTGAGCTCGGCGAAGGGGCGCTCCTGCGAATGCCTCACGCCTCCGCAGGAGACCCTTCAATCAGGCGCGTGCCTTGAGCCAGTCGTGGATCGCGGGCGGCACTTCGCGTTGGGCACGGCCGGACACATAGATGCCGATATGCCCGCCCTTGAACGCGATTTGGGTGTAATCCCTGCTGCCGACGACATCCTTCAAGGCGCGTGAGGCATCCGGCGGTACCAGGTGATCCTGCTCGGCAAAGATGTTGAGTACCGGCATGGTGACCCGAGCCAGGTCGACATCGCGGTTGCCTATGCGCAAACCGCCCTTGACCAGTTTGTTGCCTTGGTAGAAATCGCGCATGAACTGGCGGAATGCCTCGCCGGCCTGGTCTGGCGAATCGAAGATCCACTTCTCCATGCGCAGGAAGTTCTCCAGCTCGACCTTGTCGTCGAGAATGTCGACCATGCCCACGTACTTCTGCTGCAGCAGGCGCATCGGCTTCAAGGTGAGGTAACACCAGTTCATCAGGTCGGCCGGCACGTTGCCGATGGTGTCGACGAACAGGTCCGCATCCAGGTTGCGCGTCCAGTTCGACAGCATGTTGTCTGGCGTATGGAAGTCGACCGGGGTGACCATGGTGATGAGGTTCTTCACCAGATGCGGATGCATGGCGGTGAAGCACAACGAAAATGCGCCGCCTTGGCAAATGCCAAGCACGTTGATCTTCTTCACTCCGGCATGGTGCGCCACGGCTTCGACACTGCGCCGGATGTAGCCGTTGATGTAGTCGTCCAGGGTCAGCCAGCGGTCCGCCCGATCCGGGTAACCCCAATCGATCAGGTAGATGTCTTCGCCCTGGGCGAGCAGGTTGCGCACCAGCGACTTGTCTTCCTGCAAGTCCACCATGTAGGGTCGATTGACCAGGGCATAGACGATCAACGTCGGCGTCTTCGCCGTGGGTTTGCGATCACCACGGAAGCGATAGACCACGAGCTTGTCCTCGCGATAGATCTCTTCCTTGGGCGTCACGCCAAACTGCACGTCATCCAGCGTACCCAGCACCTTCATGCCGGCGGTGAGTTTCTTCTGGAACTTCTGCGCTTCCGCGAAGACTCCGGCTGCATCAAGTTTGAGAGGTCCCATTACTTGCTCCCGCCGCGGCTAGCGGCACTCTGGGTCTTGCGCGCGAAGCGCGCGATGCTGGTGGCGAAACTGCCCTTGGCCGTACGTGTGGCCGGTGCCGAAGCCCTGCTTGCCGCCGTGCGCCTGGCGGGTGTCTTGACTGCATTTTTGCGTCGGGCTGGAGTCACACTGCGATGCTTTGCTTTCGCAGGGACTTTGGTCGCTTTCGTGATCTTCGGCGCAGTATCGGGCTTGTGCGCGCGGACCTTGGATTCCGCAGTCCTGCGGGCAGGGGCTGCCTTGGCGCTCACCTTCTTGCTGCGGGCACTGCGTTTGAGCACACGCGCCGACTTGCCGGCACGCGCCTTGGCCACCGCTGGCGTGTCAACAGCTTGCGCATGGACGCGTTCGGCCGGCACGGGCTCGGCCATGACCGGCGCCATCGATGCCGCGCCCCACGATTCCTGGAACTGTCGAAACTCCCGTCGCAGTGCTTGCAAGCGCTCTCCGATGCTGTCGACTTCACTGCGCGTGGGCATGCCGAACTCATTGCAGAGTTTCTCGACTTCGCCCTGAACCTGCTGGCGCACGCGCATCTGCGCATCCACCACGCCGGCATAGACTTCGCGGAATTCCTCGGACAGTGCCATCTCCGCATAGGCTTCCTCGGCCGCATCGATCCACAGGTCGTAGAGTGCGCGCACCGATTCGATCTGGCGTCCCGGTTCCTCGCGTTCGGCCAACTTGAGCTGGAAGCGCGCGAAGCTCTGCTCGCCCACTTTCAGCATGATCCGGTCATAGCGCGCGCTCTGTTCCTGGTATTCCATGAATACGCGGGCCGTCTTCTGCAGGTTTTCCTGCTTCTCGCGCAGATGGCCGAAGGCCGGCAAGTTGAGCACGCTCTTGCCCTTCTCCAGCATGGGCGCAACAGTCTGCGCAAAGCGATCGAACATCTGCTCGAAGCCCGCCGCGCCATGGCCACCAAACGTCCGCATGGCCTGAGCGAAGGGGTTGCTGAAAGACCCTGCGAACGCCCCGGGAATGAACCCACCTGCCCATTGGGCTGGATTGATCGCGGTGGCTTGTCCGCCTGCGGCGTTGGCCAGACTTTGCAACATGCCCAGATACCCTTGGGCACCCGCAAGCAGATGCTCCACCGCTTCGTTCTGCATCTTTCCCTTGGCGAAGGGATTGATCTGGTCGATCTTTTCCAGCCACGGTGGCATCGCCGCAGCGGAGTCCGCCGTCGCCTGCCCACCACCCAACACCGATTGCGCCTGGCGCGCCAGTGCTTCCCAGGCTTTTGCCCACTGCGCGACATCCACAGACTCGTTCATGATCGACTCCAACCTCTGTTCGCGCACAAGGACGCGTGAAAAGATGCACATGATAGCCGTGCGCCTGCATCCGGGCGACCTTTGGCCATCCGCGACGGCAAAACATGGCAAGCCGCTGGAGCCCGTGCATTGTCGTGAACCGGCCACTGTGATCTGATCCGGGCTTTCCCGTGCAGGAATCCCCCATGAGATCGTCCGTATCCTTTGCCGTCCTGCTTGCCTGCCTGAGCCCGTCTGCGCTTGCCGGCCAGTCCGAGAAGATTTCAGCGCACGCACAGGCACAGTCGATCCATGCGCGCGCCCTGGTGCTGGATACACACCTGGATACACCGCTGCTGTTTGCCCGACCCGGTTGGGACATCATGGACCGGCACACCGTGGATGCCGATTTTTCCTATGTCGATTATCCGCGCATGGTCGATGGCGGGCTGGATGGCGGATTCTGGGCAATCTGGACAGCCCAGGGTGAACGCGATCTGGCCGGAAAGCGCAAGGCTCGCGATGCGGGATTGCGGCGCCTGATGGACATCCGCGAAATGGTGGCGGCCCATCGCAACCACTTTGAAATTGCCCTGCGCGCCGACGATGCGCAGCGCATCGTCAACGCCGGCAAACGCGCGGTGTACATCAGCATGGAGAATGCATCACCGCTCGCGACTGATCCCAGCCTGCTGGAAACCTACTACGCGCTCGGCCTGCGCATGCTCGGCCTGGTGCACTCCTCGAACAATGATTTCGCCGACTCCGCAACCAATCCTGAAGGCGCCGAATTCAAGGGCCTCAGCGACAAGGGTCGCGCCCTGCTTGCCGATGCCAACCGCCTGGGCCTGATCGTCGATCTGTCACATTCAAGCAATGACACCTTCGACCAGGTGCTGGAGTTGTCCAGGGCCCCGGTGATCCTTTCGCACAGTGCCTCTCATGCGCTGAATCCGCATCCTCGCAACATCGACGATGCGCGAATCCGCAAGTTGGCCGCCAAGGGCGGCGTGATCCAGGTCAATTCGGTCAGTTCCTTCCTGATCGAGACGCCAAAGAATGCCGAACGCGACAAGGCCATGGACTCCTTCTGGGAAATCATCGAAGACAGCGCAAGGTTGACCCCGGAACGCCAGCGGGAAGCCATGCGCCGCTACCACGACATCGAGAAGCAATACCCGCTGCCCATGGCCACTTTCAACGACTACATGAAACACCTGTTGCACATCATCAAGGTGGCCGGTCCCGAGCATGTCGGCCTCGGTGCGGACTGGGACGGCGGCGGTGGCGTCAAGGGCATGGAAGATATCGCCAGCCTGCCGAAAATTACCGAGCGCCTCGTGCAAGAAGGTTACAGCGAGGCGCAGATCGACGGCATCCTGGGCGGCAACCTGCTGCGACTGATGCGGCAAGTGGAGAGCGCAGCCGGGCACTGAGCGATGGTTTTGACCAACCGCGCAACGCTGACACAATTGCCGGCGTGAACCGGGTTCCGCTCAGCGCATGGTCAGCACATAGATCGCGATGGACCCCGTGCTCTGCGCCACGTTGCCCAGATTGCAGGCGCGAATCTGCACGGTGTCCGCGGCCGTCGCCCTGAGTGGCTGGATCAGCATGTTGGCAGGCAACGATGATCCGGACTGCAGGTTGAAGAACACGAGGTCGTTCGTCTGCGCACCGGGAACGGTGATGTTGTAGTCGTTGCAATCGTTCGCCGAAACATTGATGGAAATGGCGCCGTTGCTGTAGCCGCCGGCGATCTTGTCGCGTGTGATGTTGTTATCCGCGATCTTGGCCTTGGTGACTGCACCGGTCGCAATGTCATCGGTCGCAATGGATCCATCCAGAATCGAGTCACTTTCGACTGCGCCGTCAAGTATCTTTGAATTGGTGACTGCTCCAGCGGCGAGTTTCGTGCTGCTCACGGCAGACGGGGCAAGCGCGGTGGTGCCCACGGCGGAAGCCGCAATCGAAGGATTCGGGTAGGACCCGGTGAGCGCACCACCTGCCGGTCCACTGATGCCTCCGCTCAGGGAAAACTGCGACACGGGGGCCGTGGCGACCGCATGGCGTGGTGCCATCGGCGTGCCTTCCACGCTGACCTCAAGGTAAAGCTGCGTGCCGTTGAACGCGCCAGGGAAAGCCAGCGAAACGCTGAACAGGCCATCGCTGATCGGGAAATCCGGTTCCGAGACAGGCGCGCCGACCGCGTTGCCGGCAGTGGGTGCGTCGTAGAGGGTAAACGTGAGATCGAAGTTGCCGTTCGCCGGAGCGCCATTCTGTTCAAGGCGCCCCTGGTAAACGAAGTCGGGAATTTGCGGAGCGGCCTGTACGCTCAATGTCACCAAGGTCAGGCAGGCGCATGCGATGGCGCGCAGCCGGGAGAACGATCGGAAAGATTTCATCACTGGCACTCCTGAAAACCGTCATTGAAAATCGAATCGCGTGGATAGGCGCCAACACGCGCCTGAAAACCGGCCACCACCACGAAATCACCACCGGTCAAGCGCCCATTTACCGGCTCGCCCAATGTGGCCTGCATGCGTCGACAACCATCGGCCGAAGCGATGGCGCCTCCACCCGGGGAAATACTGTGCTCGGCAAGCTGGAAACCACCGGCCTGCACCACGCCCAAGGCAGCACTCATGCAAAGCAGAACGACGACGCCAGACACTGTGGTGAACTTCATTGAACCTCCTTCAAACCACGCTTCGGAACCATGGTTATGCATCCAGATTGAGGGATTTCAGATTCAACACGGAAAAGCGCGACCGCAGGGGCCACAAATCTTGATCGCCCCTGAAAAATGGTTTTGCAGCAAGGGATTGGCGCCGGGAGGGGCAGCTTTTGCAGGAGCGCCTTCAGGCGCGAACGAAGCGAAGGATCGCCCCTGAAGAGGTTTATCCCCTCTTCGGGACTCCTACTCATGCGTTGCCACCTGGCGATGGGTCGTCCCTGAAGGGACTCCTACTGCACGCAGGGCAGCGCGCGGGTTGCCGGTTAAGAGGCTGCTCCAGCAAAAGATCCGCGCACCACCGATCTCAACCCGCTCAGGAAGACGCCAAGCGCACGCGCCTCCACTGCCGCGCGCGACCATCGCGCAGCACATTGCGCAGCCAGCCGCGGGCGTCATCGAGCAGCGAGTAAATCACCGGCAAGGCCAGCAAGGTGACGATGGTCGAGAACAACAGGCCACCAACGATGGCACGCGCCATCGGGAAATACGGTGGCCCGTCACCACCAACCTGCACATTGCCCAGGCACAGCGGAATCATCGCGAGGATGGCCGTGCCCATGGTCATCAGCACCGGGCGCAGGCGATCCTTGCTGCCCTGGATCAGGGCTTCGGTGCGCATGTGCCCTTCATGGCGCAACTGGTTGATGTGCATGAGCATGACGATGCCGTTGTTCACCACCACGCCCATCAGGATCAGGATGCCGATCATGGCCATGAATGAGAATGTGGTATCGGTAATCCAGAACAACCAGAACACGCCGAAGATCGAAAACACAAAGGTGGTCATGATGGCCGCCGGATAGATCAGCGACTCGAACATCGCGCACATCACCACGTACACCAGCACCAGCGCGATGAGGATGTTGAACATCATGCGCTGACCGGTTTCGTCGGACTCGCGGAAGGAGGTTCCAAAGGTCCAGTGGTATCCGGCGGGCAGGCTTACCGATTTCATCGCCGCCTCGATGCGCTCGCGCGCAACATCCGACGTGGTTTCACTGTCGAGGCTGGTCTGGATCTGCAACGAGGTCTGCCGGTCCTCTCGCTGGATGGTGGATGCGGCATCCTGCGTCTGCAACTGCACCATCGACATCAGGGGCACCTGGGTTCCATCCGCAGCACGCAGCTTGTAGTCGGACAGATCGCCAACGCTTTGCGCATCCGCATTCTGGAAACGCAGCCACACGGGAATCTGCTGGTCGCCGCTGCGGAAATCCTTGAGCTGGGCGCCACGCAGGCCAATCGATACAAACTGCGCCACGTCGGTCGCACTGAACCCGTAGTTGCGCGCACGCTCGCGATCAATGCGCACGGCCACTTCGCGCTCCTGCGAGCCTTCGGCCAGGCGAACATCGTGCACTCCCTTGACCTTGCCCAGAAGTGCAATTACGGCATCGGATTGCTCGCGCAGGGTTTCGCTGGAATCGCCAATCAGGGAAATCCTGATGCCATTGTTGCCACTTCCCTGGTCCCCACCCTGATCGAAGTTGATCGTGCCGATCGCCAGTTTGGGCAAACCCTTGCGCACATCGTCCATGATCTCCACCGAGGTGCGCTTGGCGCTGGCATCCTCGGTCAGCAGGATGTTGGTTTGCGCATTGCCACGCTCGTCGTAATAGCTGTAGATGTTGCGGATCTCGAATTCTTCGCGATGTGCCTGCAGATAGGCTTCGACCTTGCCGATTGACGCTTCAAGCTCGGGCAGGCGGTAGGTGCCATTGAGGTCGTACTCGATATGCAGTTCGCGGGTCTGGCCGGCCGGGAACATGTCGGTCTTGCTCTGCGTCATCGGCACAAAGCTGAGCAGCAACAGGGCCAGCAGGGCGAACATCGATTTGCGCCGGTGCTGCAAGGTCCACTCGACCAGCCTGCCGTAACGCTTCTGCATGCGCGTGATTGCGTTCTCGCGTCCAATGAATCTGGGTGGTGGAAGCTTTGCGGACAGCATCGGAACCAGGCTGACCGCAACCAGCCACGAGGCAATGTGGGCGATGGCCATGGAAACCGCGACCTGGGTCAGGTAGATGGCAATCGGCGTGCGTTCGCCGAACACATTCGGCAGGAACACGATGATGCTGGTCAGGGTTCCAGCGGTGATCGCGGTACCCACCGCTTTCGTTCCTTCGACCGCGCAGTACCACGGCTTGTCCGGATAGCGCTCGCGATATTGATAGATGCTCTCCACCGCCACCACGGCATTGTCGACCAGCATGCCGACGGCCAGCAGCAGGCCCATCATCGACAGGATGTTGAGGGTGATGCCAAAGAAATACATGCATCCCAGGGTCATCACGAAGCAGATGGGAATGGCCAGGGACACCATGGCGGTTGAACGCCAGTCGCGCAGGAAAAAGAACAACACCAGCACCGAAAGCAACGTGCCTTCGAGGCCGGCCTTGGCCAACTCGCGCAGGGAGTCGGTGACACCCTTGGCCTGGTTTTGCAGGAAATACAGCTTGAGTCCCTTCATGTCAGCCTGGGTGGATGCACGTGCCACTTCGGCCAGCACGCCACGCGCAACTTCCACCAGATTGGCACTGCGCTCACGACTGATGTCCACCGCCACGGCCGGACGCTGGTCAAGGCGACGTTGGTAGTCGAGGCGTGCCGGACGCATGCTCACGCTTGCAATGTCGCCCAGGCGAAGACCGGAATTGTTGATCACCAGGCTGCGGATTTCGTCCAGCGATCGCCACTCGCCCTGCGGTTGCACGCGATAGCGCATGCCGCCATCGTGGATGAGGCCGGCAGAGGTCGAGAAGTTGGCGTCCCTGAGCAGGCGCGCCAGGTCATTCAGGCCAATGTTGTGCGCGGTAAGGCGGTCCGAGGACAACTCGATCTCCACCTCTGGCGGTGCAACGCCCTGGATGTCGACCCTGGCCACTCCGGGCACACGTTCGAGGGGGCGCTTCAGGCGACGATCCAGCAACTCCCAGGAATTGGAAAGATCACCATCACTGGAAATGCGCAGTTGCAAAACCGGTTGATCAGACGTGGAAAACTTGAGCACGAAAAAGCGCTGCAGGTCATCCGGAAGATCGGCGCGGATGGCGTCGATCTTGTCGCGCGCCTCCACCGCCTTGGTTGCCACGTTTTGGCCCCACTTGAACTCCATGAAGATTTCAGCGCCATCGGCGCGTGAACGCGAGTTCATGTTTTGCACGCCGGGCAAGGTGGCGAGGACCTCTTCGACCGGACGGGTGATGGTGCGTTCGATTTCCGCCGGCGTGGACCCGGGATACGGGATGTTCACGAACAGGAATGGCGCCTCGATGTCCGGCAGGAATTCAAGCGGCAAGCGAAACGATGCCAGCAAGCCAATCACGGTCAAGGAGATGAAGAACATCACCGCCGTCACCGGTCGCTTGAGGCTGATCTCGGCAAGGGTCATGCGTACGCTCCGCCCATTGGCTTCATGCGCGCAATTGACGACACCATGCGGGCGTGGCTAGTGCTTCTGCGCGCACAATGCGCGCCGACCGGGGTCCCTCGCTGGCGGCGAGGCTGCGCAGGAATTGTCCGCAGGATGGCCCACACGATGTGGGCCAGTTCGCTGCCAGCACATGGAGGTGCTGTCAGCGAACCCCGCAGCAGACTCGCGTACCCGAAGCACAAGGACTGTGCGCAGGGCGCTTGCTGCAGGCAATTTGCTCCTGCATTGCCTGCACTCGAGCCACCCATGGCCGTCGTGGGGTGGTCTTCTCCTTGGTTGCTTTCTCTTGACCAATCAAGAGAAAGTGACTCGCACGCCGCAGGCGTGGGAAGGCCTTTGACTGGACGCGCCGCAGACGCGGGAAAGCGATTGACTTTGTGCACGTTGATCGCGCCTGAAGGCGCTCCTACACTTTTACGAGCACGACCCTGAAGGATCGAAGACCCTCGACGAGTGCGTGGCTGCGAATCATCAG
This sequence comes from Gammaproteobacteria bacterium, assembly GCA_004295005.1. Classification (GTDB taxonomy): domain Bacteria; phylum Pseudomonadota; class Gammaproteobacteria; order Xanthomonadales; family Rhodanobacteraceae; genus Dokdonella. Next base: position 25,233 of record SHNG01000069.1, on the reverse strand, counting down.
CCCGCAGGATGGCCAGCCGCTTGCTCACGAGTGCGACTCCGCCAGGTCATGCGCCGGCGCATCCGCTACCCCTTCAGCGCGATTGTCCTTGCGCGCGCGGCGTTCGACGTAATAGGCATCCGCCTTGCGGTCCACCAGTTCGTAGACAACCGGAATCACCACCAGGGTCAACAGGGTTGATACGGCAAGCCCGCCAATCACGGTGATGGCCATCGGCGAGCGCACTTCCGATCCTTCGCCCAAGCCGATGGCAAGCGGGAGAAAGCCGAGCAGCGTGGCCAATGTGGTCATGGTGATCGGTCGCAGGCGCGATTCCGCAGCGAGGATGATCGCCTCACGCTTGGCATGTCCTTCCTCGCGCAACTGGTTGACGCGATCGATCAACACGATGGCGTTCTTGACCACGATTCCCGCCAGCATGATGAGGCCGATGAACACGACCACTGAAATGGGCGTGCCGGTCAGCTTGAGCGCGAGCACGGCACCCACCAGGGCCAATGGAATGGAGAACATGATGACAAAGGGATGCACCAGTGATTCGAACTGCGAGGCCATTACCAGATAGACAAGGAAGATGGCCAGACCGAATGCGAACAGCATCGAGCGCGTGGACGCATCCATCTCCTCGCCTTGGCCACCGATGTGCACGGCGACGCCGGGTGCCAGCGTGGTTTTTGCCAGGATGCGGTTGACTTCGGCGACTGCGCTGCCCAGATCGCCATGCGCGAGGTTGGCCGAGATGATGGCGACGCGCTCCTGATCGACGCGATGGATCTCGCTGGGCCCTTCGGTGGCGGTGACATCGGCAACGGCGGACAGGCGGATCGGACGCTCGGCGCCGGGATTCACCACCAGATTGCGGATGTCGTCGACACTGGCCCGATCTGTCTCGCGCAAGCGGGTCAATACGTCGATCTTGCGATCACGGAAGTTGTATCGCGTGGCCACTTCGCCACGCACCTTGCCGACCACTGCATCGGAGATCTGCCGCGTGGTCAGGCCGAGTGCCGCCGCCCGATCCTGATCGAAGCGGATTTGTACCTCCGGATAACCATCCTCGACCGTGGACTTGATGTCAGCGAAACGATCGGAAGCCGAAATCTGTTCGGCCAGTTTCTTGCCGGAGCGGGTCAATGCATCCAGATCATAGCCACGGATCTCGATTTCCAGCGGCGTGGAAAAACTGAACAGGGCTGGCCTGGCGAACTTCACTTCGAGATCCGGCCGCTGGGCCAGCGAAGCGCGCAGGGATTTCATGGCTTCGGCTTCCTCGCGATCCCCCGCGCCGGCCCTGAGACTCACCAGCAAGCGCGCAATGTTTTCTCCGGACTCGGTGGGCGATGCGTCGAGACGCGTTCCCACGCCAGCCACGCCATAGATGGACGCAATATTGGGGTCGCGTGCATGCTGCTGCTCGATCTGCGCCACCAGCGCATCGGTTTCTGCCAGCGGCGTGCCGGGCGGCAACTTGATGGTCGCCTCGAATTGACCCTGGGCGAGGCTCGGAATCAGGTTCATGCCCAGGCTGGGAATGAGCGCGATACTGATCGCAAACGCGAGGGCTGCCGAACCCAGCACCAGCCAGGGGCGATCCATCGCGCCGGGCAACATGCGGTGATAGCCACGCGCCGATGCATCGTAAGCGGATACGACGCGACGCCCCAGCCAGCGCAGCACAGCTCCGAGAGTTCGATCGAGCATGCGTGCTGCAAAACCGACTGCGATCACCAATCCGCGCGGAATCCAGTGAAACAGCAGCTCACCCACAAAACGCCCACCACGCACCAGGCCACGCAGGATGCGGTTCTTCGGCAGCGGCCGTTGCGGCACTTCCGGTTCATCGCGAAACGCCAGCGGAGACCTGCCCTCCAGCGAAGCCATCATCGGGATCAGGGTCATGGCCACCACCAGCGAAATCAGCATGGCATAGGTGATCGTCAATGACTGATCGCGGAACAATTGGCCGGCAACGCCTTCCACGAACACCAGTGGAAAGAACACGGCAACCGTGGTCAGCGTCGATGCCGTCACCGCCATGCTCACTTCGCTGGCACCCTTGACGGTGGCGTCGATCACCGACAGCCCCTGCTCGCGCAAGCGGGCGATGTTTTCCAAAACCACGATGGAGTCGTCGACGACCATGCCGGTGGCCAGCGCAAGGCCGCCCAACGACATCACGTTGAGGCTGAGATCCGCCTGGCCCATGAAGAAAAAGGTGGCGATCAGCGAAATGGGCAAGGACAGCGAGATGACGAAGGTACTGCGCCCATGGCCGAGGAAGAAGAAGATCATCAAAACGGCCAGGGTGCCGCCAATCAGCGCATCGTTGCGCACCTCGTCCAGCGAATGCTGGATGAAGGTCGATTGGTCATCGATGGTGGTCAGGCTTGCCCCGGGCGGCAATGACTCCTTGAGCTTCACCAGCCTGGCGTTGACTGCATTGGCCACGGCGACCGTGTTGCCGTCACCTTCCTTGTAGATCGCCAACTCGATGGCTTCGTGGCCATTGATGCGGACAACACCCTCGCGTTCCTTGTAACCCTGGAAAACATCGGCGACATCCTTGAGCCGGATCGGCACACCGTTGTCCACCTTGATCAGCATGTCGCGCATCTGGTCGAGGTTGGCGAACTGGTTGATGGTGCGTACGAGGTAACGCTGGCTTCCCTCCTCGATGCGTCCCGCGGAAACATTGACGTTCTCGGCGCGCAGGCGCTGCGCCACTTCGTCGACACTGAGGTTTAGCTGGGCCAGTTTCTGCTGGTCGAGGGCAACACTGATCTGATCCTCGAGACCACCGCCCACCTTGACCGCGGCAACGCCTGCCACGGGCTCCAGGCGCTTCTTCAGATCGTCATCGGCAAACCGGCGCAGTTGCTTGAGCTGGGCCTCGCTGTATCCCGCCTGCGCATCCGAACCACTGAGCCCCAGTCGGATGATCGGATCGGTGGATGGATTGAAGCGCAGCAACACCGGCTTCTCGGCCTCCAACGGAAGGCTGAGGATGTCGAGCTTGTCGCGGGTTTCGAGGCTGGCCTGCTCCATGTCCGTGCCCCAGGCGAATTCGAGCACGACATCGGATTGGCCGGTGCGCGAAATCGAATGGATCTTGCGCACGTTCCTGACCACGCCGAGCGCTTCCTCGACCGGCTGCGAGATGAGGTTCTCGATCTCGATCGGCGCCGCGCCTTCGAACTCGGTGCGGACCGTCAGGGTTGGGTAGGAAAGATCGGGCAGCAGATTGACCTTGAGTCCGGACAACGCGATCAATCCGAACAACACGATGGTCAGCGTGGTCATGCCGATGGTGACGCGTCGGCGCGTGGCAAATTCAACGATGTTCATTGCACGGCCTCGAGCACCTGGATGGCAGTTCCGTCGCGCACCGCCGAACGACCCAGGGTGATGACCCGATCACCTTCCTGCAGACCGGAATTCACCTCCACGTAATTGGCATCGCTGTAGCCGATCTTGACCAGGCGACGTTTGGCGACCCAGGCCGGCGTTGCATTTGCGGCCTTGTCCTTGCCCGCCTTGTCCTTGCCCCTGTCGGATTTCGCGTTCGGATCGGGATTGCCGTTCGACTCCTGCTTGGCCTCGGCGGCAACACTGGCGCCACTGACCACGACATAGACGGCGGTTTCACCATCCTCATCCATCAGCGCGCTGCGCGGTATCGCCAGGATGTCGTCATGCTTGGCGAAAGTGATGCCCAGGCGACCAAACATGCCGGACTTGAGTTGCCCGCTGGCATCGCGGAATTCGCAGGTGACCCGAAACGTGCCGGTCGCGGCGTCCACCACCGGGCTGATGCGCTGGATGGCACCTTCGAACTGCTGCCCAGGCATGGAATCAACCTGCATGCCCACCACTTGGCCCGCGCGCAAGGTGGTCAATTCGCGTTCGGGCACGTTGAGCACTGCCAGCAGCGGATCGAAGTTGTCGATCTGGAACAGGGCTTGGTTCAACTGGATGTAATTGCCAACCTTCACCAGGCGTCGCGAGATCACGCCGCTGATCGGAGCCACGATATCGGTGTAGGAAAGTTCCAGCTTGGCAAGATCATGGGTGGCCCGCTGGGTTTCCAGGTCGTAGCGGATCTTGTCATTCTGCTCAACGCTCAAGAGCTTGCGCTCGAACATTTCCTGGGAGCGACGGAAATCGTTTTCCAGCTTGCGCAAGACCGCTTCGGCCTTGGCCAGGTTGAGGCGCGGAATCTCGTCATCCAGCTTGGCCAATACCTGGCCCTGGGTGACATGATCACCTTCCTCGACCATCAGCTTGAGCAACACGCCATTGACCTTGGCTGCCACCTGCGCCTGGCTTTCCGGCTCGAGCGTAGCCGTTCCCTCGTAGCTGGCACTGATCGAACGACGCGCCACCGGCGCAACTTCCACGGGAACGGCGTTGTTGGCCGCCTCTTCGGCATTGGCGTCCTTGTTGTCGCCCTGGCAGGCAGCCAATCCCGCCAGCAGGGCCAACAGGAACAATCGGGCTGCCAGCCGGCAGGCGCGGGAGTCGCGTAAAAGGCGCATCGAAAGGTCTCTGGTTGATATGGTGTTATAGTAGACCATAACACTACACATCCGCAAGCGATATGCAGGCTTGGTTCGGAGCCAATGGATACGACGACAGCGCGCGCGGTTCCAATGGAGGGGAATATCGAAAATGAGTGCCTCTCTACCTGGCCGCTGCCCCCAAACTTCCGTTTGGGTCGAGCAGGTCGCATGAGATTAGTCTGCAAGCCGCTCGATTGTATTGAGCCATAGGTCATTCAACTTGCAACGCGCGAGTCAACCCCTGACGTTCGCATGGCTACTCGCTATACTCTGGCGCCTGCTGCAAACCCCACTACTCCAGCCGGATCCGGAACCTTCGAGATGACCCGAGCGCTGCTGCTTCTTGTTGCCCTGATTTTCGCCACCCCGGCTCTTGCCCAAGACGGCAAGGGCAACGCCAACGAAGGCCGCCTGAAGGCATACACCTGCATGGGTTGCCACGGCATTACCGGCTGGAAAAACGCCTACCCGAGCTATCACGTGCCGCGTGTCGCCGGGCAGTCCTATGACTACCTGGTGGCCGCCCTGACCGGTTACCAGAACGGTGAACGCAACCACCCCACCATGCGCGCACAAGGCGAAAGCCTGAGCGAAGCGGATATCCGCGACATTGCCGCGTTCCTGTCCAGCCTCAAGGTCGCCGAGTGAATTCCGCCATGAACACACTTTCCATGATCAAGCCGATTGCCCTGCTCGCCCTGTGCGGATTCGCCATCTCTTCAACCAGTGTCCTCGCACGCGGCCCGGCGAATCCCGAAGCGGCCAAGAAGCTCGCCGAACCCTGCCAGGCCTGCCATGGTGCCAACGGCGTGGCAACCGCCCCCATCTATCCGCACCTGGCCGGACAGTACGCCGACTATCTTGCCCGCGCCCTGCACGAGTACCGTGATGGCGGACGCAACAATCCCATCATGGCGGTATATGTGGAAAAGCTGAGCGACCAGGACATCGCGGAACTCGCGGCTTATTTCTCCAGCATGCCGGCGCAGGTCGATGACCTGTACGACCGCATGAACGCCGACTGATTGCTGCCGGCCTGGCACTCGGCAGCCATTGGCGCTGCCGAATCCCTTCAACCCGTGCGACGACCGTAGTAGGGCTTGGCCCCACTGGCATGGTCGGTGACATCGCGTACGCCGGTCACTTCCGGAATGCGTTCGCGCAGGGTTTTCTCGATGCCGTTGCGCAAGGTGACATCCACCATGCCGCAACCATGGCAGCCACCGCCAAACTGCAGCACGACAATCCCCTCGGCCGTCACCTCGCGCAGGCTGACGCGGCCGCCGTGTGAAGCCAGTTGCGGATTCACCTCACTGTCGATGAGGTAGCGCACCCGTTCGATCAGGCTTGCGTCCGTGGATGGAGCCGAGCCGCGCAGCGCCGGCGCCTTGATCGACAATTGACCACCGGTGGCATCGCGCTGGAAATCAATGCTGGCGCCATCCAGGGCGGTCACGCTGTCGGCATGCACATAGATCGAGAAACCATCGCACTCGATTTCCCACTCGCTGCCAGACAACTCGTTCGGCTCGCAGAATTCCAGCTGGCAATCACCTTGCGGCGTTCCCGCACCGACCGCGCGAATGCGGATGCCCAGGCCGGGAATGTCCTGCGAAGCAATCAGGTTGCGGAAATGGCTGGCCGCAGACTCACTCAGTTCAATCATTGTTCTTGCTGCCCGAATCAAAACAGGACCATTTTAGTCCTTTATTGACGCGGAACAAGCCGTTTGCGCCAGAGCCTCCCGTGCACGGCCAAGGAGTTTGCCCGCGTCTATACTGTCGGGACGCCTTACAGCCGGACAAGTCATGCAAGCCACCGAACTCGAAAACGCACACTGCGTTCCACGCAAGGGCAAGGAACATGCGCTGGACCAGGAGCAGATCCGCACGGCTCTTGCCGTCTTGCCGGGCTGGCAACTGACTGCCGACGGACTGGGTATCCACAAGGAATTCCGTTTCCCCGATTTCCATCACACCATGGCGTTCGTCAATGCCGTTGCGTGGATAGCGCATGTCGAAGACCACCATCCCGATTTCAAGGTCAGCTATCCAAGCTGCGAGCTGCATTTCTCCACGCATGACGTGGGAGGCATTTCCCTGAACGACTTCATCTGCGCGGCCAAGGTGGAGCGCCTGGTTGCCAAGGCTTGAATCGCGCTTGATGATCGCCGTACGTGCGATTTCGCAGGCGCTGCTCTGGCTGCTCGCGGCGGCTATCTGCATGTTTGCGCTGGACCAACTGGCCCGGCAAAGACTGAGGGCGCAGCTTGATGGCGTAGCCAGCGAACGCCTTGGCATGCGCCTGCATTCCATGTCCCCGCATCGTTGGTCAGGCACGGTGCCGACCGACGTCGTTGCGCAGCGGGCGTTCTCCGCACCCACGTTTGAATTCAAGGACGACGGCCTGCATTTTCGCGTCGGTCCGAATCCTGCCGCTGTCGGGTTGGTGATTTCCGGGAACATCGACCTGCTCTCGCATTCCACGCTCACGATCGACATCGCCTCCAGCAATCCCTCACGCGTCAGCCTTCTCGTTCGCGAATCGCTCGATGGGCCGGTCTGCACAAGTGAGTCACGCCCTGTTCCCGCCGGGCCAAGCGAGATCGAATTTGCCATTCCCCGAGTCAAGTGGCGTTGCGTGAATCCCGCGCGATCCGCGCCACAGCAGGCGGCCATGCTGCGCATGCAGTTTGAGGGACCAGCCAACACCGGGTTTGTCTTTCGTTCCGCTCAGTTGAACTCGCGCTCGACGCTTGCCGTTGCCGACCTGGCGAGACACGCGGCTCCCCTGCTGCCGGCGCCGGGCGACGAGCCGGCATTCGAACGCGAATTGCAGCGTCTCGTCGCCGACCCGGCGCGCCCACATCCGACGCTGCTGCAATTGCCCCTGGATGCCCGCGTCGAGCAGGTGCTGGTGGCACGCGACCGCATTCTCGAGGCCATGCCGGAGACCATCATCATCCCGAAGGGCGATCTTGCCGGCGTCAGCGAGCGCGCTGTCGCATGGACCAGCAGAAGCCCCTCGGCGTCCTGGCCGAGGTGGCTCGGGGTGACGCTGTTGGCCGCGGCGCTGATGCTCCTGCGCTTGCGCCCTCCCTTCAATGCACGCTTGCGCGCGGCACTGGAACTGGCGGGCGTGATGGGTGCGCCGCTCGCATTGATCCTCGGCAACCAGATTGGCGACAACCTCAGTCCGCCCCTGCTGGCCGTTGCCGCCATCACCTTCGTATTTGCACTGAGCCTGCTGTTTGGCACCGCACCGGCGCTTCCAGGTTCGCGCATGCTGGTGCGTGGTTGGAGCGTTGCCTTGCTCAGCATCGCAATTGCCAGTTCCGTGAGCCTCCTGCTCGGTGGCGGAATCACCCATTTCGACTGGCCCACGCTTGCGGAAGGCGCAAGGTACCTGGCGTGGGCTACCGTGCAGCAATTCCTGATCTGCGTGATCGTTGCCGGGCGCATCGAAATCCTGTGTCGCAACCGGAGCTCGGCAATTCTCGGCGCTGCTGCACTGTTTGCCTTGTTGCACGCACCCAATGCCATGCTGATGCAGTTGACCTTTGTTGGCGGCCTGATCTGGATCTGGAACTGGCAAAGCCATCGCGCATTGCTGGCAAACATCGTTGCGCATGCGCTGTGCGGCATCCTGCTGACGCTCAGCCTGCCGCCGCATTGGCTGTATTCGGCCGAAGTCAGCGTACGCTATTTCCTGATCGGACCATCCTGACCCAACTTCCGTTGCAGATGGTCAAGCACCTGACGCAGGTCCTGCGGCAAGGGTGAGCTGAACGCGTAGCGCCGCTCGCCGATCTCGAACTCGAAGCGGGCGGCATGCAGGAACAGTCGTTTCAGCCCGGCCCCACGCATGCGCTGATTGAATGCACGTTCGCCGTATTTCTCATCACCCGCCACCGGGCGGCCAATGTGCGCGCAATGAACGCGAATCTGATGGGTGCGTCCGGTTTCGATGGCCACTTCGCACAGGCACGCGTCGGTATAGCGCTCAAGCTGGGTCAAATGCGAGACGGAAGGCTTGCCTTCGGCGTCCACGCGCACCATGCGCTCGCCACCTTGCAGGACCGATTTGCGCAAGGCCTCACGCACCGTAATGCGCGGCTTTGGCAAGTCACCCTGGAGCAGGGTCAGGTAGTGTTTGCTTGCCAGCCCTTGGCGAATCTGTTCCTGCAATGCGGTCAGGGCCGTGCGCTTGCGCGCGAGCACGAGTACGCCACTGGTATCCCGGTCCAGTCGATGCACCAATTCGAGGGTGTCCTTCGGTCGCGCAGCGCGCAGCAGTTCGATGGCACCGAAACTGACGCCACTGCCGCCGTGGCTGGCTATTCCACTGGGCTTGTCGAGCACGAGGAATTCGCGGTCTTCATGCAGGATGGCCTGCTCGATCCTGCGCAATTGTCCGCTGGCGGGAAGTGCAGGATCGTCACGCTGCGCGGTTCGCACCGGCGGAATTCGTACCTCGTCCCCTGCCTCCAGGCGTGTATCCGGCTTTGCTCGGCGCCCATTGATGCGCACCTGTCCGGTACGAAGGATGCGGTAGACCAGGCTGCGCGGCACCCCCTTGAGGCGACCTGCAAGGAAGTTGTCCACCCGCTGCCCGGCTCGATCCGGCTCGACCTTGACCACTTGCACGCCGTGCGAGACCGGATCTGCAAAGTTGGTCGAAGTGTGTGTCTTCATTGAAAAAATCCGGACTGGACTGATACACTGCGCAGGCGTTTCGCGCCGTCATCGGCCCGCAATTGCGGAATTTCCGAGACATTTTCAAGGCGCATACGACCGTCAGCGTTGTTCGTGCCCTGCTGCCCGTACTCAGGTTGAGAGGCCGCAGGCAAGACAAGCCCGGACATCCTAACGGCTCGGATCGGAGATTGCTTGCCACCCTTGCGGAGGCAATGGGTCGCCGGATTCGCATGCACCAAATGAGCGTCGGCGCCCGGAAAGCGCCGGCATATTGATGAGCACAGGCGCTCCCGCGGCCGGAATTCCGGTCCAGCCGGATCGCGCGACGCGAAGCCCACGGGCAGCGCGGTCATGCGCGGCAGCGGTTCGAGAGCCTGCCAAAGGAACAATAAAAATGAAGCGTATGTTGATCAACGCAACTCAGCGTGAAGAGTTGCGCGTGGCTATCGTCGATGGCCAGACCCTCTACGATCTCGACGTCGAGATCCCCTCCCGCGAACAGAAGAAATCCAACATCTATCTCGGCCGCATCACGCGTGTCGAGCCTTCGCTGGAAGCCTGTTTCGTGGATTACGGCGGCGAACGCCACGGCTTCCTGCCGCTCAAGGAAATCTCCAGGCAGTACTTCACGCCGGGACTCGACCCCAACAAGGCAAGCACGCGTGAACTGCTGAAGGAAGGCCAGACCCTGGTGGTCCAGGTCGACAAGGAGGAGCGCGGCAACAAGGGTGCGGCGCTGACCACCTTCATCAGCCTGGCCGGACGCTATCTGGTGCTGATGCCGAACAACCCGCGCGCCGGCGGCGTATCCCGCCGCATCGAGGGTGAGGATCGCCAGAACCTCAAGGACGCCATGGATGAACTGAAACTGCCTGACGACATGGGCATGATCATCCGCACCGCCGGCATGGGTCGCGATGCCGAAGAACTGCAATGGGACCTCGACTACCTGCTGCAACTGTGGAAGGCGATTTCCGAAGCCGCCACCTCGCGCCCTGCCCCGTTCCTGATCTACCAGGAATCCAAGCTCATCATCCGCGCCCTGCGCGACTACCTGCGCAACGACATCGGCGAAATCCTTATCGACACCGAGGAGCTCTACAACGATGCCCGCGAGTTCGTCCAGCAGGTGATGCCGAACAACCTGCGCAAATTGAAGCTGTACCAGGACACGGTTCCGTTGTTCTCGCGCTTCCAGATTGAAACGCAGATCGAAAATGCGTTCCAGCGCACCGTGCGGCTTCCGTCAGGCGGATCGATCGTGATCGACCAGACCGAAGCGCTGACCGCGATCGACATCAACTCCTCGAAAGCCACCAAGGGCAGCGACATCGAGGAAACCGCGTTCAACACCAACCTTGAAGCGGCAGCGGAAATCGCTCGCCAGTTGCGCATTCGCGATGCCGGTGGCCTGATCGTGGTCGATTTCATCGACATGGACAGCCCGCGCCACCAACGCGAAGTCGAGGACAAGCTCAAGGACGCGATGCGCGTGGATCGCGCCCGCGTGCAAATCGGCCGCATTTCGCGCTTTGGCCTGCTTGAATTGTCGCGCCAGCGCCTGCGCCCTTCGCTGGGCGAAGCCACCCAGATCGTGTGTCCGCGCTGCGATGGCCACGGCCGCATCCGCAGCGTCGAATCACTCTCGCTTTCCGCGCTGCGCCTGGTCGAAGAGCACGCGATGAAGGAAAACACCGGACAAGTGCTGGTGCAGGCCCCACCGGCGGTGGCCAACTTCCTCGTCAACGAGAAGCGCCGCCAGCTTTCCGAAATCGAAATCCGCCAGGAAGTGCAGGTCATCGTTGTTGCCGACGACAAGCTGGAGACACCGCACCTGCACATCGAGCGCATCCGTGCCGCTGATGTGAATGAGGACGCAAAACCAAGCTACCAGCGCCTGACACCGGTTGCCGCCACTCCGTTGCCGCAACTTGCGCAAGTGGGCGATGAGCCGGAACAACCAGCCGTCAGCCGGGTGGTTCCGGCCAGCCCGGCACCGGTCAAGAATGAAATCGTCCTTCCGGTAGCGGAAGTGGCAGCGCCACAACCCGCTCGCGGTGGATTCCTGGCCTGGCTCGGTGGCCTGTTTGGTGGCAAGCCGGCGGAAACCGCAGTCAGCCGGCCACAACCAAGATCGAACACGCAGGCGAAACGCGATCAGCGCGATGGCCGAAAGGATGCACGCGGTCAGCAGCAAGGTCGGAACTCCCGCGCCGAGTCGCAGCGCAAGGATGCCAATCGCAACGAAGCACGTGACGCGCGCAAGGGACAGAACCAGAAGCAGCAGCGTCAGGATCAGCCACGCCAGAATCGCGACGCACGCAAGCCACAAGCAGCGGCAACGGCTGCTCCGGGCCAGAACGCCAAGCCCGCCATCAAGCAGGCTGCCGTTGCTACGTCGGGCGGTGAGGCTATCGAGGAAAAGAAGCTGACCGCGATGCCAGTGGCTGTGGAAGCAGCCAGCGTGCCCGCAGTGCAGTCGGATGAAGGCGGATCTTCCAAGCGTCGCCGCGGCCGCCGTGGTGGCCGCCGCCGTCGCAAGGGTGAAGCTGGTGCTGCAGGTGCCGACGCGCCGAATGTTGCTCGCGATGACTTTGATGATGAAGATGTCGACCAAGGCGCCGATTCCGGCAGCAAACCCGCGAACACCGTAGCCGCAGCGGATCGCGCCATGGCCTCCCCGCATGTGCGCAATCCGAATGCGCAGGCAGCATCCGCAGGCGCGTCCGATTCCGCTCCAAGGCCCGTAGTCACCGCTCCAGCTCAGGCTCCAGCCCAGAGCCCGGCTCCGATTCATACCCAGGCTCCGGCTCAGACCCAAGCCCCGGCTCCGGTTCAGAGCCCGGCTCCGATTCAGACCCAAGCTCCGGCTCCGGTTCAGCCCCAGGCTCCTGCTCAGACCCAGGCTCCTGCTCAGACCCAGGCTCCGGTTCAGACCCAGTCTCCGGTTCAGACCCAGGCTCCGGTTCAGACCCAGGCTCCGGTTCAGACCCAGGCTCCGGTTCAGACCCAGGCTCCAGTTCAGACCCAGGCTCCGGTTCAGACCCAGGCTCCCGTTCAGACCCAGGCTCCGGTTCAGACCCAGGCTCCGGTTCAGACCCAGGCTCCGGTTCGCACAACGATACCCGCGCCGACACCAACACAAGCTCCGGCTCAGCATCAGACTCCGGTCCAGCCACCGGCATCGACGCAATCGCCTCCGGCGAGACCGATCCCAACCGCGCCGCCGAGCCAGCCCTCTGTATCCGCAAGCCAGCCGCGCCCAGCGGCCACAGCCACCGGAATGCCGCCAGCCCAATCGGACCGACCGACTCCCGTGCGTCCGCATTCCGTCCAGGATCTGTTCTCGGTTCCCAATCGCCAGACGCTGCCCCGAAGCGCGCCCATCACGGCGCCCTCGCCCATCCTGGCCTCGCAACCACAGGTTGCCGCAGAGGTCGCCAAGAGCTTTGCGACCATTCCCGAAACTCCAAAGCCGGCAGCAACGCCTGCGTCAGCCGACAAGCCCGAATCACCCAAGCCGGGTAGCGAAGGCAGCTCCTGAGTCACGCAGGGCCGTGCATTTGCCTCAAGGCAAGTGCGCGGCAACGCTGGCGAAACCAAGGCATGACGCGTCTACGCAGCCGCAGGTGCTACCAAAGACTCGTCGGCTAGAGGGCGCCCTGGTTGTCGAGCAGGCCATGCAACCCGGCCAGGTGTGACAGGGTAACGGCGTTGTCGATATTCAACTTTTCGAACAGTCGATATTTGTAGGTTGCAACGGTTTTTGCGCTCAGGTTCAGGCGTTCGGCAATGAGCTGCATGTCCTGCCCCCTTGCCAGCATCAGCGCCACTTCAAGTTCGCGCGATGACAATTGCTCGAACGGGGATTGCCTGGAGCCATCGATCACATCCAGCGCCATGGCTTCGGCAATTCCGGCGGCCAGATAGCGGCGCCCATCCGCCACCTGGCGCAGCGCTCGCAGCAGTTCCGGGGCCGGGCATGCCTTGGTGATGTAACCGCTGGCTCCGGCTTCCAGCAACCTGCGCGGCAGCGGCGATTCGCTGACCATGGTCACGATGACGATGCGTGTCTTCAGTTTGAGCTTGCGCACGCGCTCGGTGACTTCGATCCCGCTGACGCCAGGCATGTGCAAGTCGACGATGGCCACATCCGGTTCCAGCTGGCGCAGCAGCGCAAGGCCCTGCTCTCCATCCGCAGCCTCTCCCACCACCTTGATGTCGGCCTGCTGCTCGATGATGAGCCGATAGCCGGTACGCACCAGCTCATGATCATCAACAATGACGACCTGGATCATTGGCCTTCCCCTGTGCCCACGCTTGGGCGAGTCTGGCGGGTTCACCGCGAGTAGACAAGTCATTGCCTGGAGTTCAAGGCACGCCGCTTGCGCGCTGTCAGGTTTCTTGACAGACCACTCACTGCCGACTGCGACAATCGATACCCCGCCGAGCTGCGGCCGTCCTCCGGCAGGCGGCCGCTATACTGCGTTGCGCACGAACACCTCGTTCGTGTCGATTGCCCTGACTGCATTTCACCTGCCAACGGATTCGATGCAATACCTCGCTGACGCCCTTGCGAATTTCCAGGTCCAGATCAGGCTGGTCGCAATCATCTTTGTGATTGCCATGCTGATCGAAGCCCTGCGCCCTGCGCAGCGGCGGCAACCGTGGCGGAACGTCGCCTTCAACATCGGCTATACCGCATTCATCGTGCTGGTCAACGTGCTGTTGCTTCCGCCCTTGCTGCATTTCCTGCAACCCCTGGTCCAGCGCCACGGCCTGCAGATACCCATTCATTTTCCCGATGGACTCGGTTGGCAGGCACTACAGGCGCTGGTCTTCCTTTTCATCCACGACTTCTTCTACTACTGGTTCCATCGTGCGCAACACCGTTTCTCGTTCGCGTGGCCCTTGCACAAGCTGCATCATGCCGACGAGTCGGTCAATGTAACCACCAGCCTGCGTCACCACTGGCTGGAAGAGCCCTTCCGTGCATGGCTGATCCTGGTGCCGATCGGACTGATCTTCGACCAGAAGCCGGTCACCATCGGTTGGATTGCAACCCTGCTCAGCCTGTTCGGATTCTTCGTGCACATGAATGTCCGGCTTTCGTTTGGCTCGGGCACATGGATCTTCGCCGGACCCCAATGGCATCGCCTGCATCATTCCATCGAGCCACAGCACGCCGACCGCAATTTTGCCGCCTTCTTTCCCATTTTCGACATCGCCTTTGGAACCTACTGCAAACCGGGCCATGACGAATATCCGGCCACCGGACTTCACTCACGCGAGAATCTCAATTCGCCTTGGCGCGCAGTGGTATCACCGTTCACGGATTGGGCCCGCATGTTTGGGAAACAGGCGATCACGCAGCAGCAGCCAGGGCCGGTCCAGCAGCCACCAGACCAGAACGGCAACGCCGCTGCAAACCAGGATGCACGCTGACAGCATCAGAAAACCCTGCAAGGCAGACTGAGCCGCAAGCGGCAGACCCAGGATGAGGCCAAGGCGCAACACGGTCACATGCGTCAGCAGCCCTGCATACATGCTGGCGGCGAAAACGCGCAGGACCGCGCTCAGGCGATCTCCAAGCCGCAGCGAACACGCCCAGGGCAAAAGCAAGACACAGCCAAGGTCGCACAGCGGCAGCAAGGCGTTGCGCGCAAGCACGCTCTCATCAAGCGCAATGGAAACGTACACATACGCCGTTGCAGCGAGCGCAATGACTCCCGACGCCGCCAGTGCATGCCGCCAGCGCACCAGTCCACTGCGTCGATGCATCCACAGCCAGCCGGCCAGAACACCGAAGAACGGCAGATCCAGGCGCATCAGCAGGATCTTGCGCACACCGAAATCAAAATCCGGATCCTGCAAGCCGATCACCAGGCTGCGTACCGCGCACCCCGCAATCAGCAGACCAGCGATCCAGCCCACGCCGACAACAAACGAACATCGCGCAAGGAATCGGAGGACAAGCGGAATCAGCAGCGCAATCATCGCGGCTGTGGCAACGATCCATGCCTCGCCAAAAAACCCGGGATGCGGCCAGGCGAGGTTTTGCGCAAAAACCACATACGGCATCCATTGAATGCTGGAAGTGCCGGCTCCGGAAATGAACAGGTTCACGCCCAGCATCAACAGGTACAGCGGCCACCAGCGCATGATGGCCCGCAACCAGCGGTGTCCGATTCGCACCGGAGCCACCTCCAGCATGCGGCAGGTGAGCAGGAATCCCAGGCTGACGAGAAATACTTCTACCCCGACCAGGCCCAGGTACAGCCACACCGAATCCGGCAAGCGCAGGGAGGCAAGCAGAAATGCGGTGTGGCAGACGATCAGCGCAAGACCGGCAATGGCACGCAGCAGGTCCAGCCCTGCAAACCGGTTCATTCCACCTCAGCCCATTCGCTGGCGCAGAACTTCAAACAAGACCACGCCGGTGGCCACGGAAACATTCAGGCTCTCCACGCTCCCCTGCATCGGGATGCGCGCAATGAAGTCGCAACTCTCGCGGGTCAGGCGGCGCATGCCCTCGCCTTCGCTGCCGATGACGACGGCCACCGGCCCCTTGAAATCGCAGGCATAGAGGGATTGATCGCCATCACCGGCCAGCCCGGTCAGCCAGATGCCGGATTGCTTGAGCAGCTTCAGGCTGCGCGCCAGATTGGTGCTGGCCACGAACGGCACCCGATCCGCCGCACCAGCCGAGGCACGACGCACCGTGGGCGTGATACCGACGGCCCTGTCCTTGGGCACGATGACGGCGCTGACTCCCGCTGCTTCCGCGCTGCGCAGACAGGCTCCCAGGTTGTGCGGATCGGTGACGCCATCGAGCACCAGGAACAAGGCCGAGCTCCCTGCTGCTTCGATGATCGCCGGCAGATCGCTCTCGGTGCGCGCAGGTGGCGTACGGTACTTGGCGGCAATTCCCTGGTGGCGTGCACCACCGGTCATGCGGTCAAGATCGGCCTTGTCGCGCGCGTGCGGCTTGACCCCCGCATCGCGGGCGCGCTCGGCAAGTTCGCGCACGCGCGGATTCTGTTGCCCGGATTCGATGTACAGCTCAAGGATGTTGCCCGCATCGTAGTTCAATGCGGCCTCAACGGAATGGATGCCGATCAGCAGTTCGGTACTCATGGAGTCTCGCGATTGCGGTGGTGGATCAACGCTGCGGATGAAAAATCAAATGTCATCAGATTAGTGCCTGTGCTTCTCCGGGTCAGCAGCCAGTCGCAAATCGATCTTGCGATCCTCCAGGCTGGCACGCAGAACCTGCACATGGACCGGGTCACCAAGGCGGAATTTCAGGCCTCGTCGTTCGCCCGTGAGCAGGTGCCGCTTGGGATCGAAATGGTAGTAGTCGTTGGGCAACTGGGTAATGTGTACCAGTCCGTTGATGCGCGATTCGCTCAACTCGACAAACAGTCCGAATGAAGTGACGCCGGAGACCACACCGGCAAACGTGCTGCCGACGTGCTTCTCCATCCATGCGCACTTGTAGCGCTCATCGACATCGCGCTCGGCCTCCTGGGCACGCCGTTCGTTGTTTGAACAATGTACCGACATGGAACCCATCTGGGTCGGCGAATAGGCATAACCGGATGCCTTGCCGCCGCTGTTCGCGTAGCGGATGGCACGATGCACGAGCAAGTCCGGATAGCGCCGGATCGGCGAGGTGAAATGGGCATAGGCATCCAGGGCCAGTCCGAAGTGCCCTGAATTCTCCGGTTGATAGACCGCCATGCTCTGCGCACGCAGCAACACCGATTCGATCAGGCTGACTTCCGGCCGATCGCGGATCTTCTTCAGCAAGGCGGCAAAATCCGCGGGCGTCACCTCGTCTGCAGGCGGCAAACCCAGCTTGAACTCGCGCAGGAATTCGAGCAGGTCTTCATAGCGCGATGCCGGCGGCGGTTCATGAACCCGGAATGGAGCCGGAATGCGCTTGCGCAGCAGGAACCGGGCCGCCTCGACGTTGGCGGCAATCATGCATTCCTCGATCAGGCGGTGTGCATCATTGCGAACCTCGGCACCCAACTGGATGACCTCGCCCGATGCGGCCAGGCGGAACTTCACCTCGCTGCTCTCGAAATCGATGGAACCGCGCTTCTGGCGCGCCTTCGCCAACACCTTGTAGAGCTGATGCAGCTTCTCCAGTTGCGGCATCAGGCTGCCGATCTCGTCGCGCGCGTCGGCCAGCTTCTCGCCGATGGCCTGCCACACGCGGGTGTAGGTCAGGCGCGCATGCGAGCGCATCACGGCGTCGTAAAACGTCGAGGACAACACCTCGCCACTGCGATTGATGCGCATGTCGCAAACCATGCACAACCTGTCCACTTTCGGATTCAGCGAGCAGATGCCGTTGGACAGGGTCTCCGGCAACATCGGCACCACGAACCCCGGGAAATACACGGACGTCGAGCGCAGATAGGCTTCCTCGTCCAGCGCGCTGCCGATGTCCACGTAGTGCGAAACATCGGCGATGGCGACGAGCAGACGAAAGCCCCTGGCATCCTCCTCGGCATAAACCGCGTCATCGAAGTCGCGCGCATCCTCGCCATCGATGGTGACCAGTGGCAGTGCGCGCAGGTCGACGCGCCCGGCGGTGTCCGCTGCCTGCACCTGCGCATCGATCTGCGCCGCCTGGCGGGTGACCGGATCGGGCCACTCGTGCGGCAAATCGTGGCTGGCAATGGCCATCTCCACGGTAAGCGAAGGGGTCAAGCGCTCGCCAAGCACGGACAGGATGCGTCCGATGGGTCCACGGTGCTGGGTTGGCGGATCAGTGATTTCGACAATCACGATCTGCCCGGGGCGCGCATTCTGCGACTCGCCGGGGCGGATCAGGACATCCTGGTGAACGCGCCGGTCATCCGGCGCAACCAGGATGAGGCCGTCCTCGATGACCACGCGACCCACCAGACGTGAGGCACGCCGCTCCAGCACCTCGACGATCGCACCCTGGCGACGTCCACGACGATCAACGCCGATCACACTGCCAAGCACGCGATCACCGTGCAGCACCGGTCGCATCTGCGCAGGGGAAAGGTACAGGTCCTCGCCGCCTTCATCCGGTCGAAGGAACCCGTAGCCATCGGCATTGGCCAACACGACGCCGGCAATCAGGTCCAGTTTTTCCGCCACGCCGAATCCGCCACGCCGGTTCTGCAGCAACTGGCCATCGCGCACCATCGCGGCGAGGCGCTTGCTCAAGGCATCGACGTCGTACTCGCTGCGCAACTCGAGTGCTTCGGCAATCGCCTCGGTTTTCAGAAGCGATGCATTTTCCGCAAGCAAGGCCAGGATGGCTTCACGGCTTGGTATGGGGCGCTCATAGCGCTGGGCTTCGCGCTGCGCAAACGGATCCTTGCGTGCTGCGGGACCGGCAGGTTTCTGCCTCGCCAGGGACATTGGCTTGCCATGCCCTGCGGCCTTGCCCCTTGTCGGCGGCGGTTCCGGCATCCACGCCGGCAACCTGCCCTTGGCTTTCGCCGCGGGCTTGGCCGCGCCACGCAGGGGCGCCGAGGGCTTCGGGCCTGATGCAGCGCCCTTTGCGGCCTTGGTCCCCTTGCTGCGCCCTGCGCCTGAAGACTTGTGCGATTTGTTGGACTTGTTGCGCACGCTTGCATTCTCCTCGTCGCTGTCCGCAGGGATTCAGCCAACGGCAACACTTTGACAGATTCCGTACGCCAGCGAGAAACGCCGTGCGTGAACGGGGCAATCCGCATTGACAGCCCGCAGCGTCCCACGTATCGTTCGCGCCCCCGGTGATCCCAGCATCTCCGGGTTTGCCCAGGTGGCGGAATTGGTAGACGCACTAGCTTCAGGTGTTAGCGGGGCGACCCGTGGAGGTTCGAGTCCTCTCCTGGGCACCACATACGAGTTTCAGGACTTCCCACCACGTCCCGAAACCACACGAAACCCCGCGATTTTGCGGGGTTTTTTGTCTCCGGTTTGATCGCTACGCCGGGCTCCGGCAAGTAGATCCTATTCGTGCGGCCGACAGGCAAGGTGCATTTGCGATTCGCTGATTGCTGCCTCCACGCCCCGCTATTCCGCTGCGCTCCGTTCTCCATGCGCAGGAGAAGGATCGGAGATGTGAGGCGACGCACAGCATTCAAATCATGACGCATGCACCTGGATTGCTCAGGGGAATGGCACGCAAGCACCCGCCAGGCGGAATTCGGTAACCCTTGGCTACTTCAATTTCTCCTCGCCCGCCTGTGGGAGAAGGCAGGGCTGTGCAGACCGCAGGCCGAAGCACCACCCTCACCCGCCGCTGCGCGTCGGCCTCTCCCGCTGGCGGGAGAGACGAAAAAGCATCGCATCCCTAATCCCGGCTCCTCAAGCAAACGGATCGCGAAGGACAATGGTGTCGTCGCGATCGGCGCCGGTGGCGACCAGGGCGAGATGGCAGCCGGAGAGTTCTTCGACCGCGCGCAGGTAGGCGCGGGCGGCGGCGGGCAGCTTGTTCCAGTCACGGACACCGCTGGTGGGTTCTTCCCAGCCGGGGAACTCCAGATAAACCGGTTTGCATTCATCCCAGCCGTCGGCATCCAGCGGGGCGAGGTCACGGCGCTTGCCGCGGTATTCGTAGGCGATGCACACCTTGATGCTGGGCAGGCCGTCCAGTACATCGAGCTTGGTGATGGCGAGGCCGTTGATGGCGTTGATCTGGGTGGCGCGTTTGAGTGCCACCAGATCGATCCAGCCGCAGCGGCGCGGGCGCCCGGTGCTGGCACCGAATTCGTTGCCACGCTTGCGCAGCATTTCGCCCATTTCGTCGTTGAGCTCGGTGGGGAACGGACCACCACCGACGCGCGTCGCATAGGCCTTGCAGATGCCCAGCACGTAGTCGATGTCGCAGGCGCCAACGCCGGTTCCGGCCAATGCACCGCCGACCGTGGTGTTCGATGAGGTGACGTAGGGATAGGTACCGTGATCGATGTCGAGAAGCGCACCTTGCGCGCCCTCAAACAGGATGTGGTCACCGTTCCTGCGCGCATCGAACAGCAGGGTTGAAACATCGTCGATCATCGGCCGCAGGTATTCGCTGTACTGCATCGCTTCATCCAACACCTTCTGCAAGTCGACACCTTCGGCCTTGAGCCACTGGGTCAGGATGAAATTGTGATAGTCCACCGCGCTGCGCACCTTGTCCGGCAATTCACCCGGATACATGAGGTCGGCAACGCGGATGCTGCGCCTGGCCACCTTGTCCTCGTAAGCAGGGCCGATACCGCGCCCGGTGGTTCCAATGGCCTTGGCCCCGGACGCACGCTCGCGGGCCTGATCCACCGCAATGTGGTAGGGCATGATCAAGGGTGTCGCCGGGCTGATCTTGAGCCGCGAGCGCACTTCCACACCTTCGCGCTCCAGTTCGTCGATTTCCTGGCGCAACGCCGCCGGCGACAGCACCACGCCGTTGCCGATCAGGCATTGCACGCCCTCGCGCAGGATGCCCGAAGGAATCAGGTGCAGCACGGTCTTCTTGCCGTTTATGACGAGGGTGTGGCCGGCGTTGTGGCCACCCTGGAAGCGGGCCACCATGCTGACCCGCTCGGTCAGCAGATCGACGATCTTGCCTTTGCCTTCATCGCCCCATTGAGCGCCCAACACCACAACTGACTTGCCCATGATCTTCTCTTTGATTTGATTGCCAACCCCGCGTGGGGCGATGTCAGTGACTCAATTTCAATGCAACCAGGCCGATTACGATCATGACCCCTCCCGCCATGCGCAGCCTGCCTTCCTCGATTTCGCGCATGCGCTCCATGGCTTGCTTCCATTGGCCGGGAAAGGCAAACAGGATCAAGCCCTCGATGACAGCGACCAGGCACAGCGCCGACACCAGTTCGCTTGGCATGGGCAGTTACTTCGTGCCTTGGGTGTAGCGCAGGAATTCGGAATCAGGATCCAGCACAAGTACGCCGTTCGATGATTTGAAGACATCCTTGTACGCTTCCAGGCTACGGTAGAACGCAAAGAACTCGGCGTCGCGGCCATAGGACGCAGCATAAACCTCGGCAGCCTTGGCATCGCCTTCACCGCGCTCCTTCTGCGCTTCGCGGTAAGCCTCCGCCTTGATGACCTGCACCTCGCGATCGGCATCCGCACGGATGCGTTCGGCTGCCTCGGAGCCTTCGGCACGCAGCGAGTCGGCTACCTGCTTGCGTTCCGAGCGCATGCGCTCGTAGACAGAACGCAATACCGAACTGGCTTCGGGCAGGTCCACGCGCTTGATGCGCACGTCAACGATCTCGATGCCGAGGTTCAGTGCCGCCTTGTTGGCTGTGCGTACAAGCTGATCGGTCAGGTCGGAGCGCGCACTCGACACCACTTGTTGCAATGTGCGCGAGTTGATCGCCGTGCGCATGCCGTCTTTCACGATTGGCGCCAGGCGCTGCTGGGCGCGATCCTGGTCGCCCGCCACAGAGGTGTAGAACTTCGATGAATCGGCGATCTTCCACTTCACCACGAAGTCCACGGTGACATCCTTCTTTTCGGATGTCAGGTAGCGCTCCGCGGCGGTATCAAGCGTTTGCAGGCGCTGATCGAAGCGCAAGGCCTGCTGGACAAGTGGCAGCTTGAAATGCAGACCCGGCTTGAATCCGGATTCGACGATGCGACCAAACTGCAGGAGGATCGCGGTCTGTCCTTCCTTGACCGTGAACAGGCTGTTGATCAGGGCCAGGATGACGACGGCCACGATGATGCTGACGGTATTGCGCATGTCATTGGCCTCCCTTGTCGGTTTCCGTGGCCGTGATGCCGGCCGCTGCCGCCTGCGTTGCCGACGGTGCGGTTGTACTCGCGCCCGGAACCGGGATCTGCAACAGATTCTTGCCGTTCGTGAAATCGATGACCTTCGGGGTTTCTCCGACCACCTGCTGCATGGCCTCGATATACAGACGCTTGCGCGTGACTTCCGGTGCTGCGCGATATTCGGTTGCGATGAGGTCGAAGCGTTGGGCATCACCTTCCGCCTTGGCAATGCGCTCGGCCTTGTAACCCTTGGCTTCGGCCAGGATGCGTGCCGCTTCACCACGCGCCTCCGGCACCACGCGCTTGGCATAGGCATCGGCAATATTGCTGGCCCGCTGGCGATCCTCACGCGCGCTGATCGCATCATCGAAGGAATCCTTCACTTCCTGCGGCGGGCGCACGTTTTGAAAGTTCAGTTCGGTCACCAGCAAGCCGGCGTCGTAGCGCTCCAGCGTACCCTGCACCACTTTCTTGGCCTGCAACGCCAGTTCAGCGCTCGGATTGGCCACTGCCGCTTCTCCCGCGACCGGCTCCACGCGCTGGTCGGGCATGATCGCGTCGAGGTTGTTCGACCCAATCACCTCGCGCACCGCGCTTTCCGCCGCCTGCTTCAGGGTTTCGTCGGGATCGCGCGTGGAATAGAGGAACCGGGTCGCATTGTCGACCTGGTACTGCACGTTGAATTCCACCTGGACGATGTTTTCGTCGCGGGTCAGCATGCGCACGGTGTCGGAGATGGAGCGGATCTGGGTCGCATCGACCTTGGTCACCGACTCCACCGGCCGTGGCCACTTGAGATTGAATCCTGGCGTCATGCTCCGCGAGTACTCGCCAAAGCGCAGCACCACGCCCTGCTGGCGCGCATCGATCTGTACCCAGGAATCAAACAGGAGCCAGGCAATCAGCAGTCCGGCAATGGCCATGAAAATGCCGCCGCCAGACGCTCCACCCGAGCCACCGCCACCGCCGCCACCACCAAGCAGGCGACCGAAGCGTTCCTTGAGGCGATTGATGGCGTCATCCAGGTCATTCTTGCCGCCACCGTTGTCACGCCAAGGGTCGCGTGGCTTGCCGCCACCGGGTTCATTCCAAGCCATCGATCCAATCCTGTAGGGTCGCATTTGCAGCTGATGACCACCCATTCCGGCTTGAATGCGTGGTTGCGGGAGGGATGCGACCCGCCACAACACCGATTGCACGGCGGCAGCAGGCGGGCTGCATGGTCAAATCAGGCGCGAGTCGCACGCGAACGATTGTAGGTAGCCCTGTGGGTGGGGGCAAGCAAGGCGGCTTTCAACCACTCGCCATCGCCACCGGGCAAACCAAAAAGGGGCTCTATAAGCGCCCGCGGCGCATCGATCTCGACCACCCAGCCATCGGCATCGGTCTGCTCGGAAGCCACCACGCCCAGCGCATGCAGGCGCGCACGCAGGCGACCGGACGCCGAAGGAAGCGTGAGTTTGCGATGCAAGCGCTCGCTGGAAAGCGCCTTGCTGATCGAGGCACGCAATCCATCCATGCCGCGGCCATCCAGTGCCGATACCCAGGCACGCAAGGGCCCATCGCGATCCAGCAGCAACGGGGGAGGCTGCAGTTCGAGCCGATCGATCTTGTTGTAGACCAAAACCTGCGGCACATCGGCACTGCCGATTTCCGCCAGCACGCGATCCACGTCGGCGATCCGCGTGTCGCGTTCCGGATCGGAAGCATCAGTGACGTGCAGCAGCAGGTCCGCTTCGCGTGCTTCGGAGAGCGTGGAACGAAAGGCCGCCACGAGGTCGTGTGGCAGGTCGCGGATGAAGCCTACCGTATCGGCCAGCACGATCGGTCCGCACTCCAGGCCATCGATACGGCGCAAGGTGGGATCAAGCGTGGCGAACAACTGGTCGGCGGCGTAGACGCCGGCACCGGTCAGCGCATTGAACAAGGTGGATTTGCCGGCGTTGGTGTAGCCCACCAAGGCAACCACCGGCAATGCGCTGCGCTCACGCGAACGGCGTGCCTGGGCGCGCTGCACTTCCACCTTTTCCAGCCGCTTCTGCAATTGCTTCACGCGTTCGGCAAGCAGGCGACGGTCGATTTCAAGCTGGGTTTCACCCGGTCCACGCAGGCCGATGGCACCGCCGCGCTGCCGCTCCAAGTGGGTCCAGCCGCGCACCAGGCGCGTGGACATGTGGCGCAACTGGGCCAGTTCCACCTGCAACTTGCCTTCGTGGGAACGCGCGCGCTGGGCAAAGATGTCCAGGATCAGGCCGGTGCGATCCACCACCCGGCATTCGGTCAGGCGTTCGAGGTTGCGCTCCTGCACCGGGGACAGGGTGTGGTTGACGAGAATGAGGTCGGCGTCGGAGGCAATCCTGTGCGCCTTCAATTCCTCGGCCTTGCCGACACCGACAAAATAGCGAGGATTGGGCCGCTCCAGCCGCGCGCCGAGGGTTGCCACGACCGTGGCTCCGGCGGACCTGGCCAATTCGGCAAACTCCTCCATCAACGCGGGATCGTGCTGGCCAGGCGCCTGGGCCTGCAACAGCAATGCGCGTTCACCTTTTCGCGATCGATCAAACAGCGTGGCTTACTCGGCTTCGTGGTTCTCGCCATGGCCCGCGTCATCGACGCCGCTGATGCGCACGTTTCGACTCGGCACGACCGTGGATATGGCGTGCTTGTAGACCATCTGGCTGACCGTGTTGCGCAGCAGGACCACAAACTGGTCGAAGGACTCGACCGTTCCCTGCAGCTTGATTCCGTTGACGAGGTAAATGGACACCGGCACCCGCTCGCGACGCAGCGCGTTGAGGAAGGGATCCTGCAGTGATTGTCCTTTGGACATTATTATTCTCCTCTTGCCCGGGCCGGCCGCCCGTCAGGTTGGTTGCAACCGGAACCGGAAAAAAAGCGCCAGGACTGGCAAATCACGCCGCCCAGTGCCCCATTGGGCCCCTACACTCCGATTCACGCGCGCGCATGGTAAACCAAGCACTCGCCGAATAGTACGCCGTACCGCGCGTTCCGCGGCAGGTGCAGCCAAGGTCTCCGGCTTTCAGGCGCCACCGTTCCGTCCAGGGGGCCTGCGCTGCAAACCGGTGGAAATCCATCCAGGGTCGCGCTCAGAGGAAAGCAGCCAGCGCCGCACGGATGCGGCCCGAACTGGTGGCGGCATCGCAGTCGAACAGCCAGGCATCGTGTTCGGAGCGCAGCCAGGTCATCTGCCG
>SHNG01000056.1 GCA_004295005.1 Gammaproteobacteria bacterium | reverse complement strand
GAATCCATGGTTCTGGCTTGAAATCATGACTTGCCCGCGCACCAGGTCAATCACCGGATGGTTGGCGCCATGGTGTCCGAATTTCATCTTCATGGTTCGTGCGCCAACCGCCAGTCCGAGCAATTGGTGACCCAGGCAGATGCCGAAAACGGGAACCTTGCGTTCGATGAATTCCTGGATGGCGGCAATCGCGTAGGTACACGGTTCGGGATCACCCGGACCATTGGAAAGGAACACGCCATCTGGATTCAGTGCCATCACTTCGCGCGCTGGAGTTTGTGCCGGCACCACAACCATTTCGCAGCCGTGATCCACCAGCAGGCGCAGGATGTTTTGCTTGATGCCGAAATCGTATGCCACGACACGGAACCGCGATTGGGGTTCACGCCGGAGGCGTGGATCCAGCTCATGGCTTGGCAATGACCACGAATACTGCGTGCGCGTGGATACAACTTTGGCCAGATCCATGCCGGAAAGGCCGGCAAAGGATCGTGCGCCTGCCAGGGCTTGCGCTTCGGATGGAACCTCGCCGGCCACGATGCACCCGGCCTGCGCGCCATGTTGGCGCAGGATGCGGGTCAATCGACGCGTATCGATGTCGGCAATGGCAACCACCTTGTTGCGCAGCAGATAGGCATCGATGGATTCCTGCATGCGCCAGTTGCTGGCCAACAGGGGCAGATCGCGGATTACCAGCCCCGCGGCATGCACCTGGTCGGACTCGACATCATCGGCATTGCAGCCGGTGTTGCCGATGTGTGGATAGGTGAGGGTCACGATCTGGCGCGAGTACGAAGGGTCGGTCAGGATTTCCTGATAGCCGGTCATGGCCGTATTGAAAACGACCTCGCCGATGGTGGACCCCGGCACGCCGATCGAGCGCCCACGAAACAGGCTACCGTCGGCGAGGGCAAGAATGGCGGTTTGATTCATGTCTACGCCTGGGTTTGGCCCGCGCACGCAACCGGAAGGCGGTTGGGGTGCGACAAAACCCGCGGGCTGGTTGTGCCAGTCCGTGGTTTGGGCGTTGGTATGGGTCGAGGCGAGACGGAATGTTAGGTGTTGGGCGTGAGTCTGTCCACTGAAACAAGCGTTTCCTTCACGGGTTCCGGGCTAAGATTCGACCCCGGATCCGCAACGAATTGCACCCGCCTTGAACCTGCTTGATGCCCAAAACCTGAGCCGCAGCGACACGATTGGCAGCCTGGAGCCCTTTGCATTCCTGCATGCCCGTGCCCAGCTTGCCGACGAACGCAAGGCGGAATTGGCGCGCGACTTCCCGAAGTACCCCAGTGCCGGCTTCTTTCCACATGAGCAGGCGGATTGCGGGCCCAGCATCAACCAGCTGATCGAGGAACTGGGTTCACCCGCCATTGCCGATGCCATCGGCCAACGGCTCGGAGTCGAGAATCTGAGCAGTTTTCCCACCCTGGTGACCATTTGCCGATTCCTCAATCGGCGCCACGGCACCATCCACACCGACAGTCGCTCCAAGGTGGTGACTGCCCTGCTCTACCTGAACGAGGACTGGCCAGACACCAGTGATGGATGCCTGCGCTTCCTCAAGCGCGCCGACAGCATCGAGGACCTGGTCACCGGGGAAATCAAGCCGCTGTATGGAAACCTGGTTGCATTCCGGCGCAGCGAAAACTCATACCATGGGCACCTGCCGTATGAAGGCGAGCGCCGCGTCATCCAGATCGCCTGGTTGACCAGCGACGAGGAGAAACTGCGCAAGACCCGACGCGGACGTTTGTCACGACTTTTCAAGAAATGGTTTGGTGCCATTGATCGCCACATCGGCGCCGCCCGCAAGGACGACGCTTCACACCTCGATTGACCAGGATGCTGCACATGATGATTTGCGCACGTATCATTCTCGTTCCACTGCTGGTGGCGGGAGCCATCTCGGCACAGGCACGCCAGGGGCAGCCACCCCCCGGCCTGACATCTCCCGAAAAGTTGCCTGCACAGACGCCACAACTCCTGCTGCCGGCCATTGATGCCGAAGCCCTGCGCAGGGCGGATCAGGACACGCGCAGCGGCCTGCAGGGCGCACACGACAAACGCCTCGCCGTTGCCCACGGCTTCCCGGTGAATGTGGATTCGACAAGTGATGGCAACTGGCAGGTACTGGAAAACGGTGATCTGCTGTGGAGCCTCACACTCAAGGCCCCGGGTGCCACTGACTTGCATCTTGGTTTTGAAACCTATGCCCTGTCGAATGGCGCGCAACTCTGGGTCACCGGCTCGAACAGCTACTTTGAGGGCCCCTACGATTCGGCAGATGCGGCGCCCCTGTGGATTCCCGTCGTTCCCGGCGATTCCGCAACCATTGAACTGCGCCTGCCCGCCGGCAGCGCGATTGAGGACAACAAGCTGGCCTTGACCCATGTTGGCGCCGGCTACCGTGACCTGTTCCATGCAGAACCGCGCATCGGCAGTCCTGGAGCTTCGGGTGCGTGCAACATCAACGTGGTTTGTCCGCTGGGGCAACCCTATTCCGATGAAGCGCGCGCCCTGGCCTACTACGAGTTCCAATCGGGACCCACGACGTACATCTGCACGGCTACCCTGCTCAATGATGTCCCCGGCGACCGCAAGAACTATGTGCTGACGGCAGCCCATTGCATGTCCACGCAAACCGAAGTGGCGAGCATGCGTCTCTACTGGAACTATCAATCCACGAGTTGCGCGTCGACCACGGGATATTCCTTCCTGCAGAACCAGACCGGCGCCGTCCTGCGCGCAACCCGCGACGATGCGGACTTCACCCTCGTGGAGCTCAACCAAAACCCGGATCCGGCATGGAACCTTTTTCATGCGGGCTGGGATGCCACGGGAATTGCGCCTGCCACGACCATTGGCCTGCATCACCCAAGCGGAGACGTTGCCAAGGTCACCCTCGGTCCGGGGCCGTCAGAAGGCAACAACTGCATTGGCACCGGCGGTGGCAGCGTCAATACCCATTGGTTCACCGGTCCTTACCAGCAGGGCACGACCGAAGGCGGATCATCCGGTTCCGGCGTGTGGATCCCGGTGGGTGATTCCAGCGGTTCCGGTCGCCGCCTGATCGGGGTTCTTTCGGGTGGCACCGCGCTCTGCGCGGGCACCGTGCCCGACAGCGGATACGACTGCTATGGCAAGTTCTCGGCCGGGTGGAATGGTCCTGCGCCAAGCTCGCGTCTGCGTGACTGGTTGGATCCGGCTTCCACTGGCACCCTGAGCATCGCCGGCATCAACAATGTGCAAAGCACGGTCAATGTGGATTCGGTACTCGTCAACCGGGTGATAGCGGAGCGCCAGGCCTCTCAGATGCGAGATGAGGAACGCGGTCCATTTGAGCGCCCCGTACCATTCAACCCGGGCGTGCGCAGGGATTGATACAGAAGCTTCCCAAGGCAGCAGCAAACCAGTTCCGCATGGTCTAAGGCCTAGGACCCTGCGCGGCAGAATGAATTCGAAGCGAAACGACGCTGGCGCGATTCAGTGGATCAATCGATGGCAGCGGCGTTGCAGCCGAATGGCTTCTCCCGCGCAGGCTCCTGGCAGGTGGAACCTTGATTTCGTTCATGGTTCGACAGGCCTGTCCTGGGCAAAGTCGAAGGGCTCACCGCGAACGGTCTCTGGTTGATCGGACCTTCCCAAACAGGCTTACAGGCCAAGCACGGCTTCCAGCGTGTATCGGCCCGGTTCACGTCCGCACAGCCAGCGTGCCGCCACCAGCGCGCCGCGCGCAAACAGGCGCCGGTCCATTGCCCTATGCACCAGTTCAATGCGCTCACCAGCGCCAACCAGATGCACCTCGTGTTCGCCGATGATGTCACCCGCCCGCATCACCGAAAAGCCGATACCCTGCGATGGCCGCAAGCCGTTCCTGTCCAATGACAAGAGCGATTCATTCGCGCCACGCGATTCCCTGACACGCTCACCGAGCATCAATGCCGTGCCCGATGGCGCATCCTGCTTGTTGCGGTGATGGGCCTCGAATATCTCGCAATCCCAATCCGGCAAGAGGCGTGAGGCTTGCGCGGCCACATGGGCCAGCACCGCCACGCCGAGACTGAAATTGGCCGCCCACAACACGGGAACTCGTTCACTGGCCGCTTGCAGGGAAGCCGATTGCTGCTCGCTCAATCCGGTCGAACCACTCACCAATGCGAGCTTGTGTCGAAGCGCCAGTTCCATTGCCGAATCAAAGCCGGCTGCTCCAGAGAAATCTACCAAAACCTGTGCATTCGCCTCGGGCGAGAGCGTCGTGGCCAGGCATGGAATATGGGTTGAGCGAAAACCAGCATCCGCTGGCGAATTGCCGGCGCGCACCAGTGCGGCAACGACCTCAAGATCAATGCGTTCGGATGCGGCATCGAGCAATGCCTGCCCCATGCGCCCGCGCGCACCAAACACCGCAATTCGGACTGCATCAGTCACTGCGCTTCACCAACTCACATACCCCGTTTGCCCAAGGGTAAACCGCAAGTCCATGCACACGCCACCGAACTTGCCCCAAGCCAGTCGGAATACTCGACTTCAGCAACGTTGCGGCCGTTTGGCACAGGGTCAGGATGTAACCCGATCCCAGAACTGCTTGACGCCATCAAGCCAACTGCGATTGCGTGGGGAGTGGGTGTGGGCATGTTCGCCGCCGAAACTGGCATCGAGCTCCTCGATGAGTTCACGCTGACGAGCAGTGAGCTTGACCGGGGTTTCCAGCACCACGCGGCACAGCAGATCTCCGGTTTCACCATTGCGCACGGACTTCACGCCCTTGCCACGCAAACGGAACAATTTGCCGGTTTGGGTCTCCGCTGGAATGCTGATGCGCGCTTCGCCGCCCAGGGTGGGCACGTTCAACTCCGCGCCCAGCGCGGCCTGGCCGAAACGTATCGGCACCTCGCAATAGAGGTCGTTGCCATCACGCTTGAATATCGCGTGTTCACGCACACGGACCTCGACGTAGAGATCGCCCGGCACCGTTCCCGGCGGACCTGCCTCGCCCTGTCCGCTCAGGCGAATGCGATCACCGTTGTCCACGCCTGCTGGAATCTTGACCTCCAGGGTGCGTTCATCGTTGACCCTGCCTTCGCCGCGACAGCTTCGGCACGGATTGGAAATGGTCTTGCCGCTGCCTGCGCAATGCGGACAGGTTTGCTGCACGGAAAAGATGCCGTTCTGCATGCGCACCCGGCCATGCCCGCGACAGGTATCGCAGCGCGAGGTCTTGCCGTCCTGCGAGCCGCTGCCCTCGCACTCCGAGCAGGCGACCAGGGTGGGCACTTCTATCTTGCGATCGATGCCGAAAACGGCTTCTTCGAGATCCAGTTCCATCAGGTAACGCAGATCCGAGCCACGCTGTGCACGTCCGCGCCGGCCACCGCCCATGCCGAAGATATCGCTGAAGATGTCACCGAAGATGTCACCGACATCACCGGAGAAACCGCCACCGCCATGACCGTGCTCAAATGCGGCATGTCCATGCTGGTCATACATCGCGCGCTTGCGCGCATCGCCGAGGATTTCGTAGGCTTCCTTGGCTTCCTTGAATCGCTCTTGCGCCTGCGGATCATCCGGGCAGCGATCCGGATGGCACTTCATGGCCAAGCGGCGGAATGCCTTTTTCAGGTCATCTTCCGAGGCACTGCGCTCGACTCCGAGCACTTCGTAGTAATCGCGTTTGCTGCTCATATCGAAACCGGGCGCTGCATCCCTGTTGGCTGAAAACGTCGAAGGCGGAACGGCCGCCTGCCGATACGCAGGTTACCGTTCCGCCCTGTGGCTCCAGATTACTTGTCGCCGTCCTTGACTTCGGTGAACTCGGCATCCACCACGTCGTCGGCGGCCGCGCCGGAGCCTTGGGGAGCACCATCGCCTGCGCCCTGGACACCCGCCGATGCAGCCGCATGCAATGACTGCGCAACCTGTTCGACACGCGCGATCTTGGCTTCGATCTGCGCCTTGTCGTCGCCCTTCATGGCCTTGTCCAGATCCGAAAGTGCCTCCTCGATGGCACCCAGCTGCTCGCCGGGGACCTTGCCGCCGTGCTCCTTCAAGGCACTGCGGGTGTGGTGCACCAACTGGTCAGCCTTGTTGCGCGCCGTCACCAACTCCTGGAAGCGCTTGTCTTCCTCGCGGTTGGCCTCGGCATCGCTGACCATGCGCTGGATTTCCTCGTCGGACAAGCCCGAACCGGCCTTGATCTCGATGCGCTGCTCCTTGCCGGTCTTCTTGTCCTTGGCCGACACATGCAGGATGCCGTTGGCGTCAATGTCGAAGGTGACCTCGACTTGCGGCATGCCGCGCGGTGCAGGCTCGATCCCGGCCAGATCAAACTTGGCCAAGGACTTGTTGAAGCGCGCCTGTTCGCGTTCGCCTTGCAGCACATGCACGGTAACCGCGTTCTGGTTGTCTTCGGCGGTGGAGAACACCTGCGAGGCCTTGGTCGGAATCGTGGTGTTCTTTTCGATCAGCTTGGTGAACACGCCGCCCAGGGTTTCGATGCCCAGCGAAAGCGGGGTCACGTCGAGCAGCAGCACGTCCTTGACCGTGCCGGACAGCACGCCACCCTGCACCGCCGCGCCGATGGCGACGGCTTCGTCCGGGTTGACGTCCTTGCGTGGCTCCCTGCCGAAGAAGTCCTTCACCGCTTCCTGCACCTTGGGCATGCGCGTCTGACCACCGACCAGGATCACTTCCGCGATATCGGACACCTTGAGTCCGGCATCGGAAAGCGCCGTGCGGCACGGTTCGATGGTGCGCTTGATCAGGTCATCGACCAGCGACTCCAGCTTGGCACGGGTCAGGCGCAGTTCCAGATGCACACCCTCGTTGTTGACCTGGGTGATGAACGGCTCGTTGATGTCGGTTTGCTGGCGCGAGCTGAGTTCGATCTTGGCGCGCTCGGCAGCCGAGCGTACGCGCTGCAGCGGGATCGGATTCTTGCGCAGGTCGACGCCGTGCTGCTTCTCGAACTCGTCGATGATGTAATCGATGATGCGCTTGTCGAAATCCTCGCCACCGAGGAAGGTATCGCCATTGGTGGCCAACACCTCGAACTGCTTCTCGCCATCGACTTCGGCGATCTCAATGATCGAGATGTCGAAGGTACCGCCACCGAGGTCGTAGACCGCGATCTTGCGATCACCGCCCTTCTTGTCCAGACCGTAGGCCAGCGCCGCAGCGGTGGGCTCGTTGATGATGCGCTTGACCTCAAGACCGGCAATGCGCCCGGCATCCTTGGTCGCCTGGCGTTGGCTGTCATTGAAGTAGGCCGGAACAGTGATGACCGCTTCGGTTACGGGTTCCCCGAGGAAATCCTCGGCCGTCTTCTTCATCTTCATGAGCACCTGTGCGGAAACTTCCGGTGGTGCCATCTTCCTGCCGTCGGCGGTCTCGACCCAGGCATCGCCGTTGTCGTGTGCAATGATCTTGTAC
Source organism: Gammaproteobacteria bacterium (assembly GCA_004295005.1). Lineage (GTDB taxonomy): Bacteria > Pseudomonadota > Gammaproteobacteria > Xanthomonadales > Rhodanobacteraceae > Dokdonella. Next base: position 32,207 of record SHNG01000056.1, on the reverse strand, counting down.
GGCACCAGGTCAAGATCCTTCTTCACTTCGGCATCGCTGAACTTGCGCCCGATCAGGCGCTTGACCGCATGAAATGTGTTCTTCGGGTTGGTAACGGCACCGCGACGCGCAGTGGCGCCGACCAGCACTTCGCCGTCCTTGAACGCCACCACGGATGGCGTGGTGCGGTCGCCTTCCGAATTCTCGATGACGCGCGCCGATCCGCCATCCATGACGGACACGCAGGAATTGGTGGTACCGAGGTCAATACCGATGATCTTGCCCATTTGATTCTCTCTCCCAAATCATTCATTCGGCCGTGCCGGCCACTGGCGCAGAAACTGGGGTTGGCAGGCGGGAATTCAAGCGCAACGATCGCGCAGCCGCCAAACCCGACCCGCGGTCCTATCCGGCTTGTGCGACATTGACCAAGGCCGGTCGCAACAGGCGCTCGTTCAACACATACCCCTTTTGCAGAACGGCAACCACGCTGTTGGGCGCGGCACCGTCCACCTCGACCATGGCCATTGCCTGATGGCGCTCTGGATCGAATGCCTGACCGACCGGATCAACCGCCTCCAGACCGTTTGCAGAGGTTACCCGCAGCAATTCCTTGAGGGTCAGCTCGACACCGGCCTGCAGGCCGCCGCGGTCATCCGCATTGGCGGACAGCCCGCGCTCGAGGTTGTCGATCACCGGCAGCAGGGCCGCCAGCAGACGCTCGTTGGCAAACTTGCGCGCCTGCTCCAGATCGCGCTGCAAACGCTTGCGCTGATTGTCGAGCTCGGCGCGTTCGCGCAACAGCAATTCACGCATTTCGCCGAGCTTGGCTTCGTATTCCGCCATGAGCTGGTTCATGGCCTCATCGCCCGCGCCCACGCTCGAAGCATCCTGGCCTGCTTCGACCCCGGCATCATCGCGATTGGGTTCCGTGTTTTGCATCATCCCTCCACACAAGCTTGTTGACTGGCGGAGCCGAATCGGAAGGCCCCAGTCCGTCATTTCCAGACATGTTTGATCGGCGCAGGACACGTCCTGCACAAGGCAGTCGATGATCGACGCCTGCGCCCCGCCTCCGCTATGGGGTCGCTCCGCTCCGGTTCAAGGCTCCGGAGATCAGTTGGGCGGTGGTGGCAACCACCGGAATCACCCGCTCATAGGCCATGCGCGTGGGACCGATCACGCCCAGTACGCCGAGTACGCGGTTGCCCACGCCATAGGGCGCAGTCACCAGCGAATAATTGTCGAGCGCCGCAAAGCCCGATTCCTCGCCAATGAACAGGCGCACGCCGTCAGCCCGCGAACAGCGCTCCAGCAATTGCAGCAGATCGCGCTTGCGCTGGAACGCTTCGAACAGGTCGCGCAAGCGGTCAATCTCTGAAAGCTCGTGCACGCCCATCAGGTTGGTTTGTCCGGAAACCAGCACATCGCTGTCGCCGGGCGCCTGGAACGATTGTTGGGCCACATCCACGGCCGCCAACAGCAAGCGGTTCAGCCGCGCGCCTTCCTCGGTGATGTCGCGCAGCAGACGGCGGCGTATCTCGTCCAGGCGCATGCCGGCGTAGTTGGCATTGAGGAAATTGGCGGTCTGCTCCAGTTCGCCCGGCGTATAGGCGTGCTGGGTTTCAATGACGCGGTTTTGCACTTGGCCGTCGGCGAAAACCAGGATCACCAGGATGCGACCGGCATCCAGGGTGACGAAATCAATGTGGCGGAACGGAAACTCCTCGTGCTTGGGAACACTGACCACACCGACAAAGCGGGTGATCTGCGAGAGCAAGGCACTGGCGCTGCCGAGCAAGGCCGGCGTCGCGGCACCGGTCGGCAGTTCGCGGCGCAATTGCTCGACCTGCGGCTCGCCGAGCGGGCGCATTTCCAGCAGGCTGTCCACGAACATGCGGTAGCCCTGCGCGGTTGGCACGCGACCCGCGGAGGTATGCGGTGCGGCCACCAAGCCGGCTTCTTCCAGGTCGGACATGATGTTGCGGATGGTGGCCGGACTCACGTCCAGGCCCGAGGACTTGGCCAGGGTGCGCGAACCAACCGGCTGTCCATCGGCGATGTACTGCGCAATAAGGGACCGCAACAGGCTGCGCGAGCGCGCATCCAACGAGTCGGAATGTCCGGCAGGTTTCATGGCCACAGCATACAAGCCAGTCATGGGCGGGCGGAAGCAGACCCGGACTGCACCATCGGGTGCGGCGTGGACAGCGAGCTACCACGACTGCGGGCTACAACCCGGCCGCCCGGACCTGCGACAATGCCGCCCCGACTCACCGATTCAGGGTGGTGCTGATCAGGTCGTCGTTCCGGCGAGGCGATTCACAACAGCCGAAGGGCTGGTCAAGCCGGGTTCCAATTTGATTTCGATGGCGGTTTTTCGAAGCCAAATGGATTCCGGCTGGCGCCGGAATGACGGCAAAACAACTTGATCAGCCCTGTCATTGCAAACCCATCACAGGCGCCTGCATGCTGCGTTCGCTTTACGTCAAGGATCTGGCCATCGTCGATGAAGTGGAGGTCGCCGTCGGACCTGGGCTTTCCGTAGTGACTGGCGAAACCGGCGCCGGCAAGTCGCTGCTGGTGGATGCGCTGGTCCTGCTTTCTGGTGGACGCGCGGACGCCGGCGTGGTTCGGCATGGTTGCGAGCGCGCCGAGCTTTCCGCCGAATTCGACATTTCGGCCAATCCTGGCTTGCTGGACTGGCTGCGCGACGAGGAACTGGATGACGGCCAAGGCTGCCAACTGCGCCGGGTAATTCGCAGCGAGGGCAGTTCACGGGCGTGGATCAATGGCCGCCCAGTCACGCTCGGCCAGATGAAGGCGCTGGGTGCGCAGCTGATCGAGATCCATGGCCAGCATGAGCACCAGGCCCTGCTTGAGCGCACTCAACAGCTGGCCCTGCTGGATGCCTATGCCGGTCATCACGAACACCTGCAGGACCTGCGCGCGATGGTCGGCGAATGGAAATCCATCCACGAGCGCATCGCTGCCATTTCAAGCCACGAAGATCCAAACGAACGCATCGAGTGGCTGAATCACCAGTTGGCCGAACTCGATACCTTTGCCCTGGCGCCCGAAGATCTGGCCAGGCTTGAGGAAACCCATCGCCGACTGGCCAACTCTGGCGCCCTGATGACCGCATGCAGCCACCTCGCGGAGCTGCTGGATGCGGATTCCGAATTCAGCCTCTCCCAACTGCTCACCCGCGCGGTCGGCGAAAGCCAGCGTCTTGCGGGCCTTGACCCGGCGACGCAAACCGCGGCGGAACTGCTGGAGTCGGCAAGCATCCACGTCAGCGAATCCATCGATGCCCTGCGGCGTTACCAGGATGCGCTGGCGCTGGATCCGGAACGCCTTGCGGAAATCGAGAATCAACTCGGCAAGCTGCATGATCTGGCCCGCAAGCATCGTCGCCCGGTCGGGGAACTTGAAGCGCACGCCAGGCAACTGCGGAGCGAACTGGAGGCATTGGGCAACGCCGGCAGTGAGCTGGAAAGCCTCAATCGCGAGCGAAATGCCCTGCTTGCCCGATATGCGAATTCATCCGCACGACTGGGCGAGTCGCGCCGACGCGCAGGCGCCGAGCTTGCCGCCTCGGTCAATGCCTTGCTTGGCGAACTGGGCATGGCGGGCGGGCAGTTTTCGGTTGCGCTGGAATCCACCAACAACAGCGAGCCAGACTCGCAGGGTGGCGAGCGTTGCGAATTCCTGGTCAGCGCCAATCCCGGCCAGCCCCTGCGTCCCCTGCGCAAGGTGGCCTCCGGAGGCGAGTTGTCGCGCATCGGCCTGGCCATCGAAGTGGCGGCGCTGGGCATGGACGAAGTGGGCACCATGGTTTTCGATGAAGTCGACGCAGGCATTGGAGGCGCCGTCGCCGAAGTTGTTGGCCAGAAGCTGCGCCGACTCGGTAGTCGCCGGCAAGTGTTGTGCGTGACCCACCTTCCCCAGGTGGCTGCGCAAGGCCATGCCCACCTGAAGGTGAGCAAGCAGGTCGAGGGGGCTTCCACGCGAACGACGATTGAAATCCTGGATGCACAATCACGCGAAGGCGAGGTGGCCCGCATGCTGGGCGGAGTCGCGATCAGCCGCGAGTCGCTGGCGCATGCCAGGCAGATGTTGAAGTCCGCCAGCGCGGCGGACACCAATGCCTGACTGAAGCCAAGGCACCCGTAGCCAACCGGCTTTACCCGCCGAGACTTGCCGCAAACGCCACAGGTCGGCAAAGTCGATTCATCACCATGGAGACAAGCATCTTGGCCAAGCTCATCCTCGTGCACAATCCCGGCTGCAGCAAGTCGCGCGCCGCCCTGGCCATCCTCAATGAAAAGGGATTGCAACCTGAAATCATCGATTACATCGATAGCCCGCCCTCGCCTGGGGACATCGCGCACTGGCTGGACCTGCTCGGCATGCAAGCGCGCGACCTCATGCGCCAGGATGAAGACGAATACCGGGAACTCGGCCTGGATAATCCTGCCCTCGACAACGACCAGCTCATCGACGCGATGTGCCGTCATCCGCGCCTGATCCAGCGCCCCATCGTGATCTCCGCTGACAGGGCCTTGATTGCCCGTCCGCCCGAGCGCGTCCTGGACATGCTCTGATGGACAAGCTGCAAGGCATGCAGTTGTTCACCCGCGTGGTGGAATCCGGAAGTTTCACCACTGCCGCCGAACAAATGGGCATGTCGCGCGCCCTTGCCAGCAAGGTGATACGCAACCTGGAAGATGCTCTGGGTGTGCGCCTGCTCAATCGCACCACCCGCCGCGTGAGCCTGACCGATCCGGGTCGCAACTATTACCAGCGTGTCAGCGAGATCCTCAGTCAATTGTCCGAAGTCGAGGCCGAGGCGGCCAACCTGCAGGTCGAACCACGCGGTCGCCTGCGGGTCAGTGCGCCCATCTCCTTCTCGGTGAGATACCTCGCTGCGGCCTTCGCGGAGTTCCAGAAGCGCTATCCGCGCATCGAGCTGGATCTGGAACTCAACGACCGTCTGGTCGATCTGGTGGAAGAGGGATTCGACGTGGCGGTACGCATCGGCAAGCTGGCCGATTCCTCACTGGTGGCACGCCGCATCGCACCGGCCTGCCTGCTCCTGGTGGCCGCCCCGTCCTATCTTGAGCGCTTCCCGGCGCCGCAACATCCGCAGGATCTTGCCCGCCACGAATTCATCCTCTACTCGTTGTCGCCGCGACGCGACGAGATCGTCCTGCAGAAGGCCGGCGAATCGGTTCCGGTGCGCGTGCGGGGTCGGGTCATCAACAACAACGGCGACTACATTGCCGCGATTACCGCGCTGGGCCAGGGCATCAGTCTGCTGCCAGCCTTCATCGTCGCCGGGCAGCTGGCCAGCGGGGAACTGGTGCACGTACTCCCCGACTGGATGGTTCCATCCATCGCGATCCATGCGGTGTATCCACAGACTCCGATGCTGCCGGCCAAGACCCGCGTTTTGGTGGATTTCCTGGTAGAGCACTTTGGACCGGAACCCGAGTGGGAATTGCAGGTCAACCGGAAATCCTGAACTCATCGGCATCCATCCATGCCGGGAAGCGTTCGCGATGCGCGGCAAGCGCTTCGGCATCCAGGGTTACCGTGACCACCTGCTCCTGGGCGCCCAGTTCCACCAGCGGCTGGCCAAGAAAATCAATGGCAGCGCTGTCGCCTGCATATGCCAACTGGTTGCCATCCGTACCGACCCGGTTGACGCCCACGCAGTAGCTCAGGTTCTCCATCGCACGTGCACGCAACAGTGTGCTCCAGGCATGCCTGCGCGGAGCCGGCCAGTTGGCGACAAACACCAGCACGTCGTAATCCAGTTGGCCGCTGTCGGCGTGATGGCGATTGCGCAACCACACCGGGAAGCGCAGGTCATAGCAGACCTGGTGACATATCCTCCAGCCATTGAGCTCGACGAGCAGGCGCTTGCTCCCGCTGCCGTAGCGCTGGTGCTCGCCGGCCATGCGGAAAAGGTGGCGCTTGTCGTAGGTTTCATGGCTGCCGTCGGGACGCGCCCACAGCAAGCGGTTCAGGCAGGTTCCCTGCTCCTGGATGATCAGGCTTCCGGTAACGACTGCACCCACTTCACGGGAAAGCGCGCACAACCAGCGCACGCTCTCGCCCTGCATGCTCTCGGCATTGCCCAGGGTCTCGTTGGTGAACCCACTCAGGAATGTTTCCGGCAGGACGATGAGATCACTGGCACCGGCAAGAGATCGCACCAGGTCGCCGTAATAGCTGCGATTGGCTGCCGCGTCGTGCCAGCGGGTGGCGCCCTGCACAAGCGAGACACGCAATGCGGATGCTTTCATCAGGCACCTCAGAGCTGGCGCAGGCGCTCGGCGGCAGCCTGCAGGACATCATCGGATTTGGCGAAGCAGAAGCGGATCAGGCGCATGTCGGCGGGCGGCGTCTCGTAAAACGCGGAGACGGGAATTGCCGCCACGCCCGCATTCGCCACCAGCCACTCGCAGAAACTCAGGTCGTCCTTGTCGCTGATCGCCGAGTAGTCCACCAGCTGGAAATACGCGCCTGCCACCGGCAGCAGCTTGAATCGGGTATCCGCAAGCAGTTGACGGAATTGTTCCCTACGCGCCTGGTAGAACGCCGGCAATTGAAGGTAGTGCTCGGGCTGCTGCGCAAGAATCTCGGCAAGCGCAACCTGGGCCGGGGTGAATGTGCAGAAGGTGAGGTATTGATGAACCTTGCGGAATTCGGCACTCAGGTTGCGCGGCGCCACGCAATAACCGACCTTCCAGCCGGTGCAGTGGTAGGTCTTGCCGAACGAGCTGATCACGAAGCTGCGTGCGGCCAGTTCGGCATTGCGCAACACACTCTGGTGCTCGCGGCCTTCGAAAACGATGTGTTCGTAGACTTCGTCGGAAAGCACCAGGATGCGGGTATCCCTGGTGATGTCTGCCAGCGTCTCCAGGTCTGCGGCGTCGAACACCGATCCGGTCGGATTGTGCGGGGTGTTGACGATCAGCATGCGGGTACGCGGTGTAATGGCATCGCGGACGCGCTGCCAGTCAACCGAAAAGGCGGGCGCGTGCAGGGACACATGCACCGCGACACCGCCATTGAGCTCAATGGCCGGCTCGTAGCAGTCGTAGCAGGGATCCAGGACGATGACCTCGTCACCCCGCCGGACCACGCACGCAATGGCGGCAAAAATGGCTTCGGTGGCGCCGGAGGTCACCGTGACCTCGCTGTCGGCATCGACCTGGGCGCCATAAAGCGCCCTGGACTTGCGCGCGATTTCCGATCGCAGGGCCGGCAATCCGCTGGCTGGCGCGTACTGGTTGAATCCGCCATTCATCGCCTTGGTCAACGAGTCACGCAAGGCCTGTGGACCGTCGAAATCCGGAAAGCCCTGGCCCAGGTTCTCGGCCTTGTGGCTGCTGGCCAGTTGGCTCATCACCGTGAAGATGGTGGTTCCGACCTTTGGGAGTTTGGATTCAATATTCATCGCAGCCATTTGATTGCAAAAGAGAAACGGCGCGGGTTTCAGCCCCGCGCCGTCGTCAACGATAACCCAGTTCCCGGCCGCTGTGTGATCAGCTCAACAGCCTGTCATCCAAGCAGAACGCGATTCATGCGCCGCACAAACGCCGAGGGATCCTCAAGCTGCGCACCCTCGGCCACCTGTGCCTGCTCAAGCAGCAGCATGGCCAGGTCGGTTGCCTTCGCCTCGTCGCCTTCTGCCTCCAGACGCTTGACCAGGGCATGCTTTGGATTGATCTCCAGGGTGGGGTTGGCATCCGGCATTTCGTGGCCCGATTGCTTGATGACACGACGCAGGTGCAAGGCCATGTCGTACTCGTCAAGCACCAGGCAGGACGGGGAATCCGTCAGGCGACGACTGACCTTCACGTCGCGCACGCGCTCGCCGAGCAACTCCTTGATGCGTGCAACGACCGGTGCCGCGGCTTCCTCACTGGCCTTGTGTGCCTCGCTGGCGGTCGCATCGAGTTCAATCTCGCCCTTGCCGACATGACGCAGCTTCTTGCCGGAATACTCGGTGAGATATCCGGCCATCCATTCGTCAATGCGATCCGACATCAGCAATACTTCGGTGCCTTTGGCCCGGAGTGCTTCCAGTTGTGGGCTGCCCTTGGCTGCCGCATGGGAATCCGCAGTGATGTACCAGATGACGTCCTGCCCAAGCGGCATGCGGGCAATGTAGTCGTCCAGGGAAACACTTGGCGATGGCCCATCCGATTGGGTTGACGAGAAGCGCAACAGTTTGGCGATGCGCTCCCGGTTGCCGGCGTCTTCGGCGATGCCTTCCTTGAGCACGCCACCGAAAGCCTCCCAGAACGTCATGTACTTGCCCGCGTCATCGGCCGCCAGCTTGTCGAGCAGGTCAAGTACGCGCTTGGTGCAGGCACCACGGATGCGTTCCACCTGGCGATTCTGCTGCAGGATTTCGCGGCTGACATTCAGGGGCAGGTCATCGGAGTCAACCACGCCGCGCACGAAACGCAGATACGCAGGCAGCAACTGTTCGCTGGCATCCATGATGAATACGCGGCGGATGTACAGCTTCAGGCCCTTGCGTTCCTCACGACCCTGCATGAAATCGAACGGGGCCTTGGCCGGCAAGAACAGCAGAGAAGTGAAGTTCTGGTTGCCTTCCACCCGGTTGTGGGTCCAGCTCAGGGCATCGGAAAAGTCATGGCTCAACGACTTGTAGAAGGCTTGGTAGTCCTCATCCTTCAATTCGTTCTTCGGGCGTGTCCACAGTGCGGATGCGGAATTGACGGTTTCCCATTCCGCAGTCGGCTTGCCTTCGCTCACCTTTTGCATGCGAATGGGAAAGCCGATGTGCTCGGAGTAGCGGGAAACCAGGCTGCGCAACTTCCAGGAATCGAGGAACTCGCCTTCATCCTCCTTCAGATGCAGGGTGACCGTGGTGCCACGCGCCACATCGGGCACGGTCTCCAGGCTGTACTCGCCCTTGCCATTGCTGTGCCAGCGAGTGCCTTCGCTGCCGCTGTCGCCAGCACCGCGACTGGTCACGGTGACTTCATCGGCTACCACGAATGCCGAATAGAAGCCGACGCCGAACTGCCCGATCAGGCGACTGTCGGACCGGTTCTCTGTGCTCATGGACTCGAGATAGCGGCGCGTCCCGGAGCTGGCAATGGTGCCGAGATTGGAAACAAGCTCATCGCGGCTCATGCCGATGCCGTTGTCATGCACACTCAAGGTGCGCGCATCCTTGTCGATGCTCACATCGATGCGCAACTCGGGATCACCAGCCAGCCAGGCTGGATTGGCGATGGCCTCGAAGCGCAGCTTGTCGCAGGCATCGGAGGCGTTTGAGATCAGTTCGCGAAGAAAGATCTCCTTGTGCGAATACAGCGAATGGGTGACCAGGTGCAGAACCTGGGCGACTTCGGCCTCGAACTTGCGGGTTTCAGTGGCAGCGGTCATGGTTGGACGTCTCCATCGGATCAATGCTGACCTGCTGATGGGGATGTCAGGCGGGTTTTCAACCTTCCTGGTCGAAACCCCACAACGCGCCGCGCAATGGATGGCGCCTCTGCATGTACAAGCCAGGTGTTCCGCTAGCCCTGAAAAACAATACGGCCGCCTTGCGGCGGCCGTATTGCGACGAGGAGCACAGACGCGACTCAATGCTCCAAGACGGGAATGCCTTATTCCTGTGGATCGCCGGCGGCGCCGAGATCTTCGCGAATTCGGGCTGCCTTGCCCTGCAGGCCACGCAGGTAGTACAGCTTGGCACCGCGCACCGAACCGCGGCGCTTGACCACCACCGAATCGATGATCGGGCTGTGCGACTGGAACACGCGTTCAACGCCAGTGCCATGCGACATCTTGCGAACCGTGAATGCAGAACTGAGGCCGGCGTTCTTCTTGGCGATGACCACGCCTTCGTAAGCCTGTACGCGTTCGCGGTTGCCTTCCTTGACCTTCACGTTGACCACCACGGTGTCGCCCGGGCTGAAGCTGGGCAAGGTACGGGTGATTTGTTCTGCTTCAAATTGTTGGAGGAGGTTCATGCCGTTCACCACTATGTTTGATTTGTTTGCAGGCGCCCTACTGCACGCCCGGCGGTTTCATGGCCGCCCGATACTCGCGGCGGAATTCTTCAAGCAACGCGCGATCCTCGTCATTGAGCATCATGCGAGCCAGCAAATCCGGGCGCCGCAGCCAGGTTCTTCCCAGAGCCTGCTTGCGCCGCCAACGCCGGATCGACGCATGGTCACCCGACAGCAATACTTGCGGTACCGCGCCGAGTTCATCTTCGACGGGTCGCGTGTAATGCGGGCAATCAAGCAATCCCGCATTGAAGGAATCCTGTTCGGCGGATAGCGCATCGTTCAATGCACCATCCTGCAACCGCCCTATCGCATCGATGATGATGGCCGCAGCAAGCTCACCGCCGGAGAGAACGTAGTCGCCGACGGACAACTCCTCGTCGACCAGATGCTCCAGGACCCGCTCATCAATGCCTTCGTAACGACCGCAAACCAGAACCAGTCGATCAAGCCTGGCCAACTCGATCACCCGTTGCTGGGTCAACCTTGAGCCTTGCGGGCTCATGCAAACCACATGCGCTGGCTTTGCCGAACCCTGCTGCACACGGGCGAGCGCATCGCGCAATGGTGCAATTGCCATCAGCATGCCGGGACCGCCGCCAAAAGGGCGCGAATCCACGGTTCGATGGTTGTCGGTCGCGAAGCCCCTTGGATTGCAGGTATTCACCTGCAACAAACCGCGCGACTGCGCCCTGCCAACCACACCCACCAACGCACAGGACTCGATGAACTCTGGAAACAGCGTGATGACGTCAATGCGCATCGCGCCAAGTCCCGGAACACGATCCCTAGAAATCCGGATCCCAGTCGACCGCAATGCGGCCCGCACCGAAATCCACCTGTTTCACATATTGCCCAACCACGAACGGCACCAGGCGTTCGCGATCACCATCCATGACCACCATGACATCGTTGGCGCCGGTGGCGAGCAGATGCGAAACGCGACCGAGGGCAACACCCTCGAGGTTTTCGACCTCCAGCCCTTCAAGATCCGCCCAGTAATATTCACCGGGTTTTGGCGCAGGCAATGCCGACCGCCGCACCTTGATCTCGCTTCCCACCAGGCCAGCTGCCTGATTGCGGTCGTTGACTTCCGCAATCGATGCAACGATGCCCTTGCCATGCTCCCTGCCACGACAACCCTTGATCTGGCGATCTCCGGTTGCCGATACCAGCGTCCACGGCTGGTAGCGGAAAATCTGCATTCTGGGTTCAGTGAATGACTCGATCTTGACGTCACCCGCAACCCCATGAAGCCCGACAATCCTGCCGATCAGGATCAGCCGGTCGTCAACCACATTCACGCAGCCGCAGCTGCCTGCTTGGATGCCGCCTTGTACAGCGCCTTGACCTTCTCGGTCAGTTGGGCACCCTTCTCAACCCAGTACTTCACGCGTTCGGTGTCCAGTTGAACCTTCACTTCCTTGCCGGCAGCAATCGGGTTGTAGAAGCCGATTCGCTCGATATTGCGACCATCGCGCGCATCACGCTGATCAGCCACGATGATGTGGTAGAAGGGGCGCTTCTTCGCGCCGCCACGGGAAAGGCGAATCTTGACCATGTTATCTCTCTGATATTCCAAGGTTTTCCGGCGCGCGCGCCGGAATGCATCCGGGTCGGGCCAAGTGAGCCGCGCATTCTAGCCGATTTCGGGGAAAATGAAAGCCCCAACAAGCAGTTGCGACTGCCATCTTGAATGAATCGATTCTGCGTCCGACTTGCCTGCTCGTGCCGGAGCCTGTGAACAGGCGTCGAACCGGCTGCCCCGGATCGTTTGCGGAAATTTCATTGGATCGTGTGCGGCTGAAGGGAACCGGGTATCGTCGCAAGCCCACCCATGCCCGTAGAGGCCAGTTTTCTTGAAGCGATTTCGAAAAACACTTGCCACCATCGTCTTGGCAGGAGCCATGGGATATGGCTTGTACCGAGTTGTTGATTGGGGCGGGATCCTTCCTGTCCACCACCGCCTGGCAAACGGGACCCCCGTGCTGTTGATTTCGATCGACACCCTGCGCCCGGATGGATTGGGATGGGTGTCAGGGAAAAACCAAACTCCTCGAATCGATGCGATTGCCCAATCGGGGATTGCCTTCAAGAACGCGGTCGCACCTGCGCCGCTGACCCTTCCTTCCCACGCCAGCATCATGACCGGGAGAAATCCTGCGCGTCACGGCGTTCGTGACAATGGCCAAAATCTTCCCGAGTCCGTGGAAGTTCTTGCAACCCGGATGAAGCAGGCCGGCTACGACACGGCTGCCTTTGTCAGCGCCTTCGTTCTGTTGAAGCGATTTGGTCTGGACCGCGGGTTTGACCTCTACGATGACCATTTGACCAACGGCAAGGAAGGCTGGCTGGACCGCCCTGCCGGCGAAACCGTGGACTCTGCATTGGGTTGGATACATGAGCGCGCCGGAAAACCCTGGTTCGCATGGATACACCTGTACGACCCCCATACCCCATACGCACCGCCAGCCGGATTCGAAGGAGCCGATGAGCGCTCCCGCTATCTCGGAGAGATCCGCTACGTTGACCGGGAAATCGGGAGACTGCTCGATGATCTGGGTGCAAGCGGGCAGTCGCCCTTGATCGTGATCAGCGGAGATCACGCTGAGGCATTCGGGGAGCATGGCGAAATAGAGCATGGGCTGTTTGTCTACGACACCACCACGTTGGTCCCGCTGTTGTTCAATCACCCCGGGTTGGCACCAGCACAACCCCGGATCCAGCCACGACTGATTGATATCGCACCGACAATCCTGGAGCTCCTGGGCTTGCCGACGCTCAGCGAATCCGATGGGGTCAGCCTCGCTCCCACCATGTTTGGCAAGTCACAATCTGTCCCCAATGGATACAGCGAAACATTTGTCCCCTGGACAACCTATGGTTGGTCACCACTTACCGCCCTGCGCAGCGATGGATGGAAAGCCATCGGCAGCCCGGTCCCCGAGCTCTATCACATTGCCGAAGATCCAGGGGAGCAGATTGATCTCGCCGCCAGGGAGGTTGCCCGCAGTGACCGCATGCAGCTGGCAATGCTCAATCTGAAGTCGCCACGGGATTTGCTGGACTCAACAAGAATCCAGGACGAAGAAACCATGCGCGAGCTCGCCAGTCTCGGCTACCTAGGCAACGCGTCCATTCAGGAAATTCCTGACCATGGCTTGGCCAATCCTCGCGACCACCTGAAGGAGCGCAACACCCTGCGACATGCGGAGTTCCTCCTGCATGCCAATCGCCTGGAGGAAGCATTGGCAGCGTTTGACGAGGTCCTGGAAACCGACCCAAACAACCGCTATGCGGTACTGCGAGCGGGCATATCGCTGCTCAAGCTGAATCGATTCGCGGAAGCCATTCCGAGGCTGAAACGAAGTATCGAAATTGATCCCGGGCAAGCAGAGACCCACTACGCGTTGGCCGATGCCCTCACCCGCAGCGGCCAATACGAGGCGGCCTCACAGCAGTGGATGGAAACTGTGCGCCTTCAACCCCGCCGCGCCGCGGCTTGGGGAAACCTGGCATTGACCTTGCGCGCGACAGGCCGCAACAGCGAAGCCATGAGTGCATTGCAGAATGCCCTGGAAATTGCTCCTGATGATGTGCGCATCCTGCAAAACATGGCTTTGCAACAGCGCCTTGCCGGGGATCGGAAAGGTTCAATCCGTTCCCTTGAAAAAGCAGCCGAGTCAGGCGGCGACGAGTTTGTCTATGCAGCACTGTTGGGGCTGCAGCTGTATGACGAACAGCGTTTCGAGGAGGCCGAAGCATGGCTTTCCCGGGTGCGCAAAAACGAGGCAAATTTTGCGGAATCCCGATTCCGCCTGGCCCAGATTCTTCTGAGGCGTGATCAGAATGAACAGGCAAGGACGCATCTCGATGAGGCCCTTGCCGCCAATCCGGCGCTTCTTCAGCAGGCGAAGCAAGTCCCGGACTTGGCAGCCTTGCTTTCCGGCCACAAGATCAAAGCGCAGCCGATCAGCAAATAGGCGTTCAATGCAAACCGGTTGAGAGGCCTTTTCGCTTGCTCAATTGGAGGGCAGTGCGCGTGGCTCGCGACGTATCGGCCTGGTCAATTGCTTGCTCAATCCGGTTCTCGAAACCGCATCGATTGAGTAGTAGTAGGTTTGCGCTGGATCCGCAGATACGTCCTTGAATTCGTACCGGTTTTCGATTGGAAGCCTGGCGTCTTCACCGGATACCGGGCTCTTTGGACGAATTGCAGGGACGATTCGCTTGTTGATGCGCAAAAACGGTCCGTCAGCCTTGGCTGACCGATAAATGATGTAACCGTAGACGCCCTTTTCATCCTTGCTGGTCCAATGCAGGACCGGAGTCGCGTAGCGGATACCGGCATCCGCGTCCTTCGCACTCGCGCTTCCGAGTGCCACCAACCATGCCATTGCAAAAAGCCATTTCATTGGTTGGGCTCCAGCATTTCTGTCGTTCCGCGGACGGTAAGGGTATCCAGGTCACCCAGTTCGATGGATTTGACCCCGATGGGTACAACCAGGGCATCAATGGGCACCAACAGTGGTTGGGTATCGTCCTTGAAGCTGATCTTGAGTACCGTTCGCAGGCCGCCCCTCGCCTTCATGGAATCAAACGTCAGCATGAGATCGACACAACCGGATCCGCAGGAAACCCGCTCGGTACGCAACGCGGGACTTCCGCTTTCCACGCTGTCGATCAGGACATCACCTTCGCCATAACGGGTAATCCGAAGTTTGCCGTGTTTGTCCATGCCCTCGTCAACACCACCCAAACTCAAGGGGATGGGGTCAACCGCATACTTGTCGAATGCGCGCAACAGGACGGGTATTCGCAACGGTCGCTCATGATCGAGGTTCGACTTCAAGACGACTTCCGAATTCACGATTCCGACAGGAGGAAGGCTGGTGGTTGTAGCAACCACACGCTGGGTTTGGCTGGAACCTGATGCGGAAGGTTTGATCTCAACGTCCAACCAGTCAGGCTTGGAAATGACCTTTTCCAGCTTCAGCTCCGGAACCAGTCGCGAAGTCACTTCCAGTGTGGATCGCGCTCTTTGACCTGTATGCAGACTGCCGAAATCGAACAGGCGCAATTCGGGACTGAAGGCGGATTGCACGAAATAGCCGACACCCAGCAGCTCTGTGGGCTTGTCGGGATTGTTGGTCTTGACCAGGAAGTTGACCTGTCCAGCACCGAGCGCGTCGGGGAAGGTAAAGTCCAGTTCGATCTTCCCAACCGCACCTGGAGCCAGGGTACTGGGCGTGGCACTTCCGGATCCCCCGCCCTTGCGCGGAAAGATTCTGTCAATCGTTATCGAATGCTCCGCGACGTTTCGTACCGCAAAGTGGAGGCGTTCCCGATCCCCTTGATACACCTCTACCGGCATTTCCTGCCCGGGGGTGAATTCAAGCGCCGCCGGCGATGACGCCGCATGTGCCGGGACTCCCATAGTCATCCCGACAAGTATCGAAACAGCAGCGCAGAGGTTCATGTTGATAGGTTTCCGAAACATGGCGTATTGACACATGCAATCGCGTGATTTCAAGGATTCAAGGAAGTCGGTCGCGCACGCGGAATCAGGCAACAGGCCGCCATTCTGGGATTCCCGGCAATCAGGCAAGTTCCGTGCAACCGGAATTCACCGCATTCGGCGACGTTATTGCTGTCCCAATGGATGCACATACCGCAGACAGCTTCACACTCACGCCTTCCCTGAATCGCAGGGGGGAGCGAAAGGCGTCATCGCCGCTCGCAAAAGCAAAGGGTCGCCTCAACGGCGACCCTTTTTTGCACACCAAATGGCGCCAAGTCTTATTCGACGCTGAAGTCCGTCACTTCCACCGGCAACGTACCGGTTACGCTCAAATCGTAAGCGCCAGATCCTGCGGCCGTGTTGTAAAACGAGTCCACATAGAGACCATAGGTACCCGGGGCAAAAGACTGGGCGGGGATGGTTTCAATACCCCCAGCAAGCGTGGCGTCCGCACCAACCACGCACGTGCTACTGGTGCCGCAGGTGCTCAGGACATAGATGGCCGGATCGTAGGCTGCCGTTGTTGCATCCAGGGAAACGCCAACGCTGGCTCCGGCGCCAGTCGTGAACAGGTAGATCTCATCAGGTCCGGCGACCGTGGTGTAGTTGCTGCATCCCGCTGGAATGGAGCCGACGGTGTTGGTTGCGCCTACGGTTGTCCCTGAATCCGCAAAGGGAAGCGAGCCGATAACAGGTGCTGTGCCGCATGAGGCACCACCACCGGTCGCTTCATTGCCGCCGGGTGAAAGAATGCCATTGCGCTCATCAGCCTTGGTCAGGTACTGATCGGCGGATGCCATGCCCGCGAACATCGAACTGGCCAGAACTGCTGCGAAAATTGCCTTGTGTTTCATTTGTTGTCACCCCAAAAGGAATTTGAATTGTCCGCGCACGCTTTAAAGGCATTGTCCGCGCCACCGAGGGACACGCATCAACCGGGGGAAATGCCAGCGTCAGAGCCTAAACCAAGGTGTTGAAAAACACAAATGGCGAATCAAAACAGACACTAACCCTGGGGACCGCCCAAGCCGCGCATGGCGCCTTTCATCTGTCGCATCATGCCCTTGAGGCCACCGCTGCCGAGCTTGGACATCATTTTTTCCATCTGCTGATACTGCTTGAGCAGGCGATTCACATCCGCCGGCTGCTGGCCGGAACCCCGGGCAATACGTGCCCTGCGCGATCCCTTGAGCAGGTCCGGATGGCGACGTTCCTTGCGGGTCATGGAATTGATGATCGCGATCATGTGATGAATCTGCTTGTCATTGACCTTCGACTTCACCTGTTCGGACATGGCCCCCATTCCCGGGAGTTTGTCGATCAGCGAGGCCATGCCACCCATGTTGACCATCTGTTCGAGCTGGACCTTCATGTCTTCCAGATCGAAGCGCTTGCCTTTGATGACCTTCTCGGCCAGCTTTTGCACCTTCTCCTGATCAACCTTGCGCTCAACCTCCTCCACCAGCGACAACACGTCGCCCATGCCAAGGATGCGCTGGGCCAGGCGGTCCGGATGGAACGGTTCCAGTGCATCGGATTTTTCGCCGGCACCGACAAACTTGATCGGGCGCCCGGTGATGTAGCGAACCGAGAGCGCTGCGCCACCGCGTGCGTCGCCATCGGTCTTGGTCAACACGACACCGGTCAGGGGCAAGGCTTCGGCAAAAGCCTTGGCCGTTACCGCCGCATCCTGGCCGGTCATGGAATCGACCACAAACAGGGTTTCCACCGGATCCAGCGCCGCATGAAGGGCCTTGATCTCGGTCATCATTGCCTCGTCCACGTGCAGGCGGCCGGCGGTATCCACCAGCAACACATCGACGAAATTGCGTTTCGCGGCATCCAACGCAGAAGCCGCTATGTCCACTACCGACTGTCCGGATGAGGAGGGATGGAACATCACCTCAACCTGCTCGGCCAGGGTGCGCAGCTGCTCGATCGCGGCAGGCCGGTAAATGTCGCAGCTGACCACCATGACCTTTTTCTTGCGACGTTCGCGCAGGAAGCGGGCCAGCTTGGCGACGGTGGTGGTCTTGCCGGCGCCCTGCAAGCCCGCCATGAGCACGATGGCCGGCGGCGCGGCAGCCAGATTGAGGTCGGTATTCACCGAACCCATGAGCGTGGTCAATTCATCGCGGACAACCTTGATCAGGGCTTGCCCAGGCGTGAGGCTCTTCAGCACTTCCTGACCCACTGCACGCACTTGCACGCGCTGGATCAAGGCCTGCACAACCGGCAAGGCAACATCCGCTTCCAACAGGGCGATGCGAACTTCGCGCAGGGATTCGCGGATATTGGATTCGGTGAGCCGGCCGCGACCGCGCAGGCGGTCAACGGTGGAGGAAAGACGCTGGCTGAGAGACTCGAACATCGCAATCGGAAATCGTGGGGAAGTGAGCGCGCCAGTATATCAGCGGCTCATGCAATCGATTCCCGGTTCCTGCCCGGTTCGACATTCAATGCACTTGCGGTCTGTGCCAAACTTCCTGCATGCCCTTCATTCTTTCCACCCTGGTTGCGATAGGCCTCTACCTGCTGGCCGGCGCCCTGCTCGTGCTGCCGTCATCTACGCCGTCCACACGCAATCGAACGCTGGCGCTTTGCCTGGCTGTGCTCGCCGTGCTTGTACACGCCGGGCTTGCCTTCGGCTTGCATCATGGGCGGATCAGCCTGCATTTCTTTGCTGCGCTGTCACTGGTTGGCGTATGCGTGGCGGCAATCACCTTGCTGGTCAACCTGTTCCGGCCCGTGGCCGCACTCGGTGTGATCGTGTTTCCACTGGCTGCCTTGTTGCTGGGGGTGAACGCCTTCGGCCCTGCTCCCCAAGCCGCCGAGGCGATGGAGTGGCAGATCACCTTGCATGTGGCCATTGCCCTGGTTGCCTACAGCCTGCTCAGCATTGCCGCCCTGCTCGCCATCCTGTTGTCACTGCAGGAACGCGCCCTGCGCCGTCACCGCGTGGATTCCGGCCTGCTGCGCGCATTGCCACCCTTGACGCTGACCGAATCGCTGCTGTTCCGCCTGATCGCCGTGGGTTTCGTGCTGCTCACCCTGACCCTGGTCACCGGCGTGCTGTTCGTCGACGACCTGTTTGCCCAGCACCTGGTTCACAAGACCGTACTTTCCATCGCCTCCTGGCTGGTTTTCGGCCTGCTGCTGTTCGGGCGCTGGCGCTGGGGCTGGCGCGGACCTTCTGCGGTTCGCCTGACCCTGATCGGGATGGCCGTGTTGCTGCTCGCCTTCTTTGGCACCAAGTTCGTGCTGGAACTGGTGTTGCATCGCGCACCGCATTGATCCTGTCCGCGATGGGGCGAATTCGCAGAGCGGCAAAGTGTGCGTTGTTGCAAGTCAGGTCAAGCGCGACGCGATGACAGATCAGAGTTCCGCCCACGCCGAGAGCGCATCGGCGAGGCGATGCACACCGATGATGTTCAGCTCACCCATGCGACCTTGCTTGGGAGCGTTGGCCTTGGGCACGATGGCTTGGCGAAAACCGTGACTTGCCGCTTCGCGCAGACGCTCCTCGCCGTTGGGAACCGGGCGAATCTCCCCGGATAAACCAATCTCGCCAAAGGCCAGCAGCTTTTCCGGCAGCGCGCGATCCCTGAAACTCGACAACACCGCCAGCAGAACCGGAAGATCTGCGGCGGTTTCCTGTATGCGAATGCCGCCCACCACGTTCACGAAGACATCCTGATCGTGGATGGCTGTCCCGCCATGACGATGCAGCACGGCGAGCAGCATGGCCAGTCGATTCTGTTCAAGTCCCAGAGCCACCCGACGCGGATTCGACAGCGGCGAATCATCCACCAGCGCCTGCACTTCAACCAACAAGGGGCGCGTTCCTTCGCGGGTCACCATGACTGCGGATCCCGGCGTCGGCGCGGCATGCGAGGAAAGGAATATGGCCGAGGGATTCGGCACTTCCTTGAGTCCGCGTTCCGACATGGCGAACACACCCAATTCATTGACCGCACCAAAGCGGTTCTTGAAGGCACGCAGGATGCGGAAACGGCTGCCGGATTCACCCTCGAAGTACAGCACCGCATCGACCATGTGCTCCAGCACCCTGGGGCCGGCGATACCGCCTTCCTTGGTTACGTGCCCGACCAGGAAAACGCTGGTTCCGCGCTCCTTGGCAAAGCGCACGAGCCGGGCCGCCGACTCACGCACCTGGCTCACCGAGCCGGGGGCCGCAGTCAGTGTTTCGGTCCAGATGGTCTGGATCGAGTCGATGATCAGTACCTCGGGCTTGCTCGCCGAGGCTTGCGCGAGGATGCGTTCGACCGAAGTGTCGGCCAGCGCATCCAGCCGGTCCAGATCCAGACCCAACCGATGACCGCGCTCGGCAACCTGGGCCAGGCTTTCCTCGCCGGTCACATACAGGCTCGGCGTGCGGCCGGCAATCGCACCCAACATTTGCAGCAACAGGGTCGACTTGCCGATGCCGGGATCACCGCCAATCAGCACCACCGATCCGGTCATCAAGCCGCCGCCGAGCACGCGATCCAGTTCGCCGATGCCGGTTGCAATGCGCTGACCGCTTTCGATGCCGATGCTGGAAAGTCGGGTCACCTGTGCCGGGTCGCCACTGCCGGCATAACCGGCCCGGCCTGCGGCAGCCGATCCGCTCGACCTGGACGACTGCTCGACGACGAACTCAGTCAAGGTATTCCATGCGCCACATTCCGCGCACTGTCCCTGCCACTTGGAATGCTCACCGCCACACTCGCTGCAAACGTAGGCAAGCTTTGCCTTGGCCATCTCAGCCTTCATCCTCAAGGAAGCGCACGCGCCGGGTCATTCCGCACACCAATTCGTAGCCAATGGTGCCGGCGTGACCGGCAATCTCCTCAACCGGCAAGCCCTCGCCCCAGAGCAGCACCGGATCACCCATGCGCGCATCACCCTGCCCGCGCAGGTCGATGCTGATCAGATCCATGGAAACGCGGCCGACGATCTGCGTGCGCCGGCCGTTGAGAAGCACCGGGGTTCCCGAAGGCGCAGAGCGTGGATAGCCGTCGCCATAACCGATCTGCACGACGCCAATGTCCATGTCTTCGGGACAGATCCAGTCGC
Source organism: Gammaproteobacteria bacterium (assembly GCA_004295005.1). Lineage (GTDB taxonomy): Bacteria > Pseudomonadota > Gammaproteobacteria > Xanthomonadales > Rhodanobacteraceae > Dokdonella. Next base: position 11,558 of record SHNG01000056.1, on the reverse strand, counting down.
CCGCATAGCCAACCGCCTCACCCTTGCCCACGCGGTTGATCGCAACCAGCTTGCTGGTCAGGGTCATCGCCGGTCGAAAACCGAACTGCGCGGCGTGACTGCCGGCGATCACGGAAATGCCGTACAACAATCCGCCTGGTCGTACCCACTGTGCCCGCGACTGTGGCCATTCCAGCACGGCTGCCGAGTTGGCCAGCGAGCGGGCGCCGGGCAGCTCCGCGGCAAGCTCCTCGAATCGATGCATCTGGACCCGGGTTTGCTCATCTTCGAGAACATCGGAGTTGGCGAAGTGCGTCATCAGGCCGATGTCCGCATCGACGTTTTGCAGGTCTTGCAGCCGCCGGTAGGCCTGCACTGAATCGATCGGAGAAAATCCAAGGCGATGCATGCCGGTATCGATCTTCAACCAGACCTTGAGCGGACGCGGATCAGGATCAGCGGCCAGCCACCCGATCTGGCTGGCATGGTGCACAACGGACTCCAGCCCGAGTCGGTGCATCTCGGCGATGTCCGCCGCTTCATCGATACCCGAAAGCACCACGATGCGTTGCTTGATGCCGGTGGCGCGCAGGCGTTGGCCATCGGCAATGCAGGCCACCCCGAACGCATCGGCCTTGTCGAGCACGCGCGCCACACGTTCAAGTCCATGCCCGTAGCCATCGGCCTTGACCACGGCCATCACCCTTGCCGGACTGGCAAGCTGGCGCAGGCGTTCGAGATTCGAACGCAGGGCGCCCAGGTGAATCGTGGCGCTGGTCGCCCTGCTCACTCGAACTGGTCCGCGTAGCGATCTGGCGCCAGATTCTCGAAGCGCGTGAATTGACCGAGGAAGGCAAGCCGCACGGTGCCAATCGGTCCGTTTCTCTGCTTGCTGACGATGATCTCGGCAACGCCCTTGTCGGGCGAATCCTGGTGGTAGTAGTCGTCACGGTAGATGAACATGACCACGTCGGCGTCCTGCTCGATGGCGCCGGATTCACGCAGGTCCGACATCAGCGGCTTCTTGTCGGTGCGCTGTTCCAGTGAACGGTTGAGCTGCGACAGGGCGATGATGGGAACATTGAGTTCCTTGGCCAGCGCCTTCAGTCCGCGCGAGATCTCCGAAATCTCGGTGGCCCGGTTTTCCTTGTTGCCGGGCACCTGCATGAGTTGCAGATAATCGATCACGATGAGGCCGAGGTCGTGCTCGCGCTTGAGCCTGCGCGCACGCGCGCGCAATTCTCCCGGCGACAAGGCCGGGGTGTCGTCGATGAAGATGCGCGTATCACTGAGCTGGGTAATGGCACTGGTGACCCGCGGCCATTCTTCCTCGCTCAATTCACCAGTACGCAAATGCTGTTGATTGATGCGGCCGAGCGATGAAATCAGGCGGAAAGCCAATTGCGACGAGGACATTTCCATGGAAAAGACCGCTACCGCCTTTTTCGTGCGCATGGCAGCGTTTTCGGCCATGTTCAGCGCCAGCGCCGTCTTGCCCATCGATGGACGCGCCGCGATGATGATCAGGTCGGAAGGCTGCAAGCCCGTCGTCATCTCATCAAGATCGGTGTATCCGGTTGGTATTCCGGTGATCTGACCACGATTCTCGTAGCGGCTGGCGAGGATCTGAAAAGCTTCCTTGGCCGCAGCGCGGGCCGGCACGAAGCCCTTGCGCCCGCGTGATCCCGACTCGGCGATGCGGAACACCTTTTGCTCCGCCGTTTCCAGCAACTCCTGCGAGCCGCGGCCTTCCGGTTGGTAGGCATCGCCTGCAATCTCGGTACCGGTATCGATCAACTGGCGCAGCACGGATCGCTCACGCACGATGTCGGCGTACGCAACGATATTGGCCGCACTGGGCGTGGAATTGGCCAGTTCGATCACATAGGCCATGCCACCGACCTGATCGCTCAGGCTTTGCGCGGCAAACCACTCGCCCAGGGTAATTGCATCGCAGGGCTGGTCCTTCTCGCTCAAGGTCTGGATGGCGCGAAAGATCAGGCGGTGGTCGCGCCGATAGAAATCCTCCTCGTTGATGCGATCGGCGATGCGCTCCCATGCCTCCGGCGCCAGCATGAGGCCACCCAGTACAGCCTGCTCGGCTTCAATCGAATGCGGCGGCACCCTGAGGGTTTCGATGGTGGTTACGGGCTTGCGCTCTGCGGAAGGATGCATGGGGTGGATGCCGACTCGGGAATGCTGCAGGCAACGATCATACGCAGCGTTGCGTCTCACCAGTAGAGAACAACCCTGTGCATAAGCTGTGAAATCAGCGATCGGCACAAAGCAGGCGCACAGAAACAAAGCGGGCGCCTTGCGGCGCCCGATTCGCAATCAAATGGAAAGCTTCGATCAATTGTCGGGAACCACGATCACCTTGACCAGGGTATCCACGTCGGCGTGCAGGTGGATGCGCACCTGGAACTCGCCAATATGGCGGATCGGGCCTTCGCCCTGCACCACTTCATTCTTGTCCAGGGCCAGGCCGCTGGAGGTGAATGCTTCGGCGATGTCACGCGGGCCGACCGAGCCGAACAGTTTGCCTTCGGTGCTGGCATTGGCGCGGATGGTGACGGCTTCGGCGGCATCAAACTGCGCCTTGCGGGCTTCGGCAGCAGCATGGAGCTGGTTGGCCTTGGCCTCGTACTCCGCACGACGCGCCTCGAACCCTTCGAGGTTTGCTGCGGTTGCCGGAACGGCCTTGCCCTGCGGCACCAGGTAGTTGCGTCCATAACCCGGCTTGACATTGACCTTGTCGCCAAGGTTGCCGAGGTTCTTTACTTTCTGCAGAAGAATCAGTTGCATGGTTTTCACTCCAATTCGTTAGCGCCGACTTTTGCCGGCGCAGCTTGCGCTGTCCGAATCGACCCGTCCTGCGACGTGTCGGGAATCAGATCAATGGCTGTCGCTGTAGGGAAGCAGCGAAAGGAAACGTGCGTGCTGCACGGCGATGGAAAGCTGGCGCTGGTAGCGCGCCTTGGTGCCGGTGATGCGGCTGGGCACGATCTTGCCGGTTTCCGTGATGTACTGGCGCAGCAGGTTGAGATCCTTGTAATCGATCTCGGCCACGCCTTCGGCGGTGAAACGGCAAAATTTCTTGCGACGGAAGAATTTGGACATGATGGCTACTCCTGGATTCCGGGATGATTATTCGGCGCTGGCAGAGAATTCGGAATCGTCCGATTCGCGGGCACCGCGATCGCCACGATCCAAGCGGCTCGGCCGCTCATCGGAATCGTCCATTCCATAACCTACGTCATCGTCACGGCGGCGACGCTCACCCTTGTCATCCTTGTTCTTCATGATGGCCGACATCTCGGTCACCGGCTGATCACGCTTGATCACCAGATGGCGCAGCACGGCATCATTGAAACGGAAGCCGGACAGCAGTTCATCGAGAACCTTCTGTCCCACTTCGATGTTGAGCAGCACATAATGGGCCTTGGCCAGGTGCTGGATCGGGAACGCCAACTGGCGGCGGCCCCAGTCTTCCAGGCGATGGATCTTGCCGCCATCGGCTTCGATCATCGAACGGTAGCGCTCGATCATGGCCGGCACTTGCTCACTCTGGTCGGGATGGACCAGAAACACGACTTCATAATGACGCATGGTTTTTCCTCATGGATGTCCGCAAACAGCTTGCGGGGGCAGCCTCCCGACATGCGGTGAGGCAAGTCACTTCATTCCGGGCGGAACGAAGGGGCGCGAATACTAGAGGAAAACCCCATCGCCGGCAAGGACTTGGCCACCCCCCGCCCACGGTGACCTTGCGCCCCATGCCGTGCGCTTGCGTTATCGTGTCGAGCAAGTCTCATTGGCGCGGCTTGGGAGGTTTGACGTGAGGAAAATCCAGGCGGACGTTGCGGTGATCGGCGGCGGTCTTGCCGGCATCGTGACTGCACTGGAACTGCTGCGTGCCGGCAAATCGGTGGTCCTGCTTGATCGCGACACTCCGGAACGGTTTGGCGGGCTGGCGCTGTGGGCGTTTGGCGGCATGGCCCTGGTGGGCACGCCCCTGCAGGCACGCAGGAAGATCATCGATACGCCGCAGATCGCGCTGCGCGATTGGCTGAGCTTTGCCGAACTCGATCCGGATGACACCTGGCCTCTGGCCTGGGCAAAGTGCTATGTCGAGCAATCCCGCGCCCGAATTCACGATTGGCTGCTGCAGGAAGGCATCCGCTTCATGCCGGCCGTCAATTGGGTCGAACGCGGGCGCCATGGCGAGGGCAACAGCGTGCCGCGCTATCACATCGTCTGGGGCAGCTCGCGTGAATTGACCCGACGCATGATCGGGGCAATGGATGCAGCCGCGGCAAATGGCCGTTTGCATCTGCTGCATCGGCACCGGGTGTTGTCGATCGACCACGACGCTGGCCAGGTAGCAGGCATTCTTGCCACGGATGAAGCATCCGGAGCCGAACTGCAAGTTCAGGCACCGGTGGTGGTCATTGCCAGCGGCGGCATCAATGGCAGTCATGCGGAGGTGCGGCGCAACTGGCCTGCAGATCACCCGATACCGACAACGTTCCTCAATGGCGCGCATCCGTATGCCGATGGTGCGATCCATCACGCAGTTGCCAGCGCGCTGGGCGGACAGCTCACCCACGCCGGTGAAATGTGGAACTACGCGGCCGGCTTCGCTCACCCCTTCCCCCACTTCCCCGGGCACGGTCTGTCCACCATTCCGTGCAAGTCCGCCTTGTGGCTCGATCACCGCGGCCGTCGCATCGGCCCGGAACCGCTGGTCACCGGATTCGATACCCATTGGCTGTGCCAACGGGTTTGCGAACAGGAGAAACCCTGGACATGGCACTTGCTCAACTGGCGCATCGCGGCCAGGGAATTTGCCATCTCCGGCGCTGAACACAATGTCCGCATTCGTGACATGCAATTTCTGCGCTTCCTTTGGGAAACGCTCACCGGCAACCATCGTCTGGTCCGACAGATGCAAGCCGAAAGCGAAGACTTCCTGGTTGACGAGAGCCTGGCCGGACTCGCCGCGAAGATGAATGCGCTCACTGCCTCGCACGATGTCGATCCCGCAGTGCTCAAGGCCACTGCCGATGCCTTCGATGCCAACTTCGCCGCAGGTGCCGCTCCAGGCCAGGATGAACAGATTCGGCGCATCCTTGAGGCACGCGAGTGGGGGCCGGATCGCCTGCGCACCTGCAAGCCCGCACCGTTGCAGGCCAGCGGCAGCGGCCCGTTCATTGCCATACGCATGCAACTGATCACACGCAAGAGCCTGGGTGGTCTGCGCACCGACCTGCAAAGCCGGGTGCTGGATGCCAACGATTCGCCGATTCCTGGGCTGTATTGTGTGGGCGAAGCAGCGGGTTTTGGCGGCGGCGGCGCCAGCGGCAAGCGTTCACTGGAAGGCACCTTCCTGCCGGGTTGCATTCTCACCGCGCGTGCTGCCGCGCATTCCATCAATCATGGCAAGGCACCGACATGAGCCTGCGTTTTCCTTCAACCCCAGACGACTACCGTGAGTGTGCGCGTCGCCGGCTGCCGAGATTCCTGTTCGACTACCTCGACGGCGGTGCCGGAAACGAAGCCACGCTGGCCGCCAACTGGGGGGATCTTGCCTCGATCAGATTGCGCCAGCGCGTGCTGGTTGATGTGGAGAACATCGACACACGCACCCAACTGGCGGGCGAATCCTGCTCGATGCCGGTGGCCCTGGCTCCGGTTGGCATGGCCGGCATCATGGCCAGGCGCGGCGAGGCGCAGGCAGCCCGCGTCGCCGAGTCCGCCGGAGTGCCGTTCACCCTTTCCACGGTGGGCATTTGCTCGCTTGAAGAAGTGGCTGCCGCACGCCAGACCCCGTTCTGGTTTCAGCTCTACATGATTCGCGACCGCGGTGTCGTTTCCGCCTTGCTGGAACGGGCTTGGGCGGTTGGCTGTCGCACCCTGGTGTTCACCGTGGATTTGCCCCGCGCCGGCATGCGTCATCGGGACGTGCGCAACGGCATGGACAACGCAGGCGCGCGCGCCGCCATGTTGCGTGCGGCGCAAGTGATGGCAAGACCCGGCTGGATCTGGAATGTGGCCATGCGCGGCAAGCCATTGCAGATCGGCTGCCTGGCAGGGCAAGTGCCCGGCGCGCGTGATCTCGGCTCCTTCAAGCGTTGGGTGGATGCGCAGTTCGATGCCAGTGTGACCTGGGAAGACATCGCATGGCTGCGCGCGCGTTGGCAGGGTCGCCTGGTGCTCAAGGGCATCCTGGATATCGAAGATGCCCGCAAAGCTGTGCAGGTGGGCGCCGATGGCATCGTGGTATCCAACCACGGTGGCCGTCAGCTCGATGGGGTGCGCTCGACGATCCGTGCGCTGCCAGCAATCGTGCAGAGTGTGGGCAAGCAACTGGAAGTGTGGATGGATGGCGGCATTCGCAGCGGCACCGATGTTTTCAAGGCCGTTGCCCTCGGCGCCCGCGGCGTGATGATCGGGCGCGCCTGGGCATGGGCGCTGGCAGGCAATGGGGCAAAGGGATTGGAAAACTGCCTGGCCAGCCTGCAACGCGAGTTGCGCCTTGCCATGGTGTTGACGGGAGCCCGCTCAATTGCCGACATTGACCGCAGTCGGCTGGATGCCGGCCCAACCAACGTTTTTCCCGGAGACGCGACATGAACGGCGCCCAGGCCCTGATGAAAACCCTCGCCGATGCCGGAGTCGAGGTGTGTTTCACCAACCCCGGCACCTCGGAAATGCACTTCGTGGCCGCCCTGGATGATGAGCCGCGCATGCGTGCCGTGCTCGCCCTGTTCGAAGGCGTGGCTACCGGTGCCGCCGATGGTTACGCGCGCATGGCCGACAAGCCTGCGGCCACCTTGCTTCACTTGGGCTGCGGACTCGGCAATGGCCTCGCCAATCTGCACAACGCGCGCAAGGGAAAGGTGCCGGTGGTCAACATCGTCGGCGATCATGCCAGCTATCACGTCAAGTACGACGCCCAGTTGCAGTCGGACATTGAAACCGTGGCACGCAACGTGTCGCCCGGTTTCGTGCGCACCTCCGCCAGCACGACGGCATTGGCACGTGACGCAGCCGAAGCCGTGCAGGCGGCGCGCACCCTGCCGGGCCAGGTTGCCACCCTGATCCTGCCGGCAGATGTGTCCTGGGGCGATGGCGGTGTCCCCAGTCCGCCGCTGGCGATTCCGGCAATGATGCCTGCATCGGAAGAGTCCATTTCGGCAATCGCGGCCCTGATCCGCTCCGGACGACCGCTGGCCATGCTGCTGGGTGGACGCGCCTTGCGCGAACCTGGACTGCTGGCCGCCGCCCGCATAGCAGCCAGCCACGGAGTCAGGCTTCTTGCCGAGGTGTTTCCGACCCGCATGCAACGCGGTGCCGGCCTGCCCAATGTGGAACGCATGGCCTACATGGCCGAGCTGGCCAGCTTGCAATTGCATGGAATCGAGCATCTGGTATTGGTCGATGCCAAATCACCGGTTTCCTTCTTTGCCTATCCGGGCAAGAAGAGCGACCTCGTGCCGGAAGGCTGCCAGGTGCATGTGTTGGCGACGCCGGCACAGGATGCGGCTGCCAGCCTGGGACGGCTTGCCAATCTGCTCGGCACAGATCGGGTGCCTGCCATTCAGCAAGCGCTCCGACCCGCAGCACCTCGCGGTCGCCTGAATGCTGCCAAGGTGTGCAAGGCAATCGGGCATTACCTTCCCGACAATGCCATCCTGATTGATGAGGGCATCACCTCGACCCTGATGCTCGGGGTGATGACCGCAGGCGCACCGCGTCACGACCTGATCACGCTGACCGGCGGCGCCATTGGCCAGGGCCTGCCGAACGCCGTGGGTGCCGCCATCGCCTGCCCGGATCGACCGGTCATTGCCCTGATTGGCGATGGCACGGCGATGTACACCATCCAGGCATTGTGGACAATGGCACGCGAAGGCCTGAACGTGACCGCGATCATCTTCAACAACGCATCCTACTCGGTGCTCAATGTCGAACTGGAGCGGGTTGGCGCCAGTGAAGGCGGCGGCAAGGCGAGGGCGCAACTCGACCTTGGACACCCGCAATTGAACTTTGCACGACTGGCCCAGGGCATGGGCGTTCATGCCGTGCGAACCGGCAGCTCGGCCGAGTTCAACAAGGCGCTTGAGTACGCGCTCACACAGCCCGGCCCACACCTGATCGAGGCTTGCGTGCCTGAATCGCTCAACCGCAGCAAGCGCCGTATCCTGCCGTGGATGCTCAAGGCCCTGCCGAGCCTGCCGCACGGACTGGCCAAGGCCATCAAGCGCAAGATCGCCCCCTGACTTTCCCAGGCAACCGGATCAGTAGGCAAGCACCGCATCGGGTGGACTGCGCATCCACGCCAACCAGTCAGCTCCAAGCGTCGCCAATCCACCGGGATATTCCGCTTCAAGGATCGCCACGACATCCGCCGACTCGCAGGGTGCCTGCCTCTGCGCCCGCAACACCGTTGCCAATGCGCGTCGACCGCCTTCACTGCCCATCAACTGGGCGATCAATGCAAACGCCTGCATGTAGCGAGCCTCCTGCCCCGGCCCATAGAACAACTGGTCGGCATGCGCAAATAGGCCGATCAGAGCCGCGGCCGGGTCACCTGATGGCAGCGGACCCGTGGCACCGCCCATTTCGCGCGCAGGAATCACCTGGGCACCCATTCCGGACACGCTCAGATTCTCGAAAAAACCGGCAAGTCCTTCATTGAGCGCCGTAGGCAACACCCCCACGCGTTCGTGGATGAGGGCATGGGTGATCTCATGACGGAGGATGCGGAAATTGTGCTCAACATCGCGCTGCATGAGGACGCGAATGGTGTGGTCGCGCATCGAATAGCTGCCGGCGGCTTGCGATGCGCCCGCATTGCCGGTGCGTTTGGCAAAGGCGGCGGGCGATGCAATGAATTCGATCTGCAAAACAGAAACACCATCGTCCTCGACACCCAGGCTGTCACGCAGGATGCGCTGGATCGCAAGTGCATCCGCCACGGCGCGCTGAGCCAGCGCTTCGGGCAGGTTCACATCGTAACCACGCGCCTCGACACGAACCGGCGGCGCCCCATCGACTTCAATGCGTCGATGCGCCTGCACGGCACCCTGCGGCGCCGTGTCGGAAAAATGGATGATGCCGCGGGAATCGGTCCAGCGATGAATGGCCAGCGGGCCAGGCTCCTTGGCAGGCGATGCTTGCGCCAGACAATTGGCCCGTACCGCCAAGGCATGACTGGTGGCCGCATGGGTGCCTGCAATGGGCGATGCATCCCGGGTCTCGACTGGACCTGGGGAAACCCGCTTGGACCCGGTTATGGATGCCGGATGTCCGGCCGGCACCTGTAGCGCGCTGACTGGTTCGGGAATCCATCCGGTTGCGACTGGCTTCGGCAACGGCGCGGCTTCCGGCTCAAGGTTCCATTGCAGAACCCAGGCCAGAATTCCAAGCCCGAAGGCCAAAAGAACAGGCAGCGCAATGCGCATCGCTTCCGAAACTCCGCCACAACATTGTTTTGCGCAAGCAGGCGATCCGGCTTGCGCTGGACGCAGTATGTCACCACCCTTGGCGCCGAACAGAACGGGAGAACACGATGAACTGGATGCTTTCAGGAAGCGACAACCCCTGGTACCAGCTTGCAACCAACTTTGGCCTGCGCGTGCTGGGCGCCCTTTTGCTGCTGTTCGTCGGCTTGCGCGTGGCGCGCATGGTTGGCAATTGGATTGCCCGCAAGCTTGCCCGAAGCGAACTCGACGCAACCACGTCCATGTTCCTCGGTCGCATCATCCTGGTCGCCGCGCAGGTTGTGGTCCTGCTCGCCGTCGTGCAGACCCTGGGCGTTCCCATGACCTCGCTGCTTGCCGTGCTTGGCGCGGCCGGCCTTGCAATCGGCTTGGCCATGAAGGATTCCCTCTCCAACATCGCATCCGGGGTGTTGCTGGTCACCTTGAAGCCATTCCGGGTGAATGATCTGGTCACCATCAATGGCATTACCGGACGGGTGGAATCGATCAGCATTTTCCAGACCCGGCTGCGCGGCGCAGACAACCAGTTGATCACCCTACCGAACTCGTTGATCACCACCGATTCCATCATCAACCTGACCCCGGGCAGCATGCGCCGCATCGAACTGGTGGTTGGCATCGGCTACGGCGATGACATCGACCAGGCTCGCGCCATCGCGCTTGAACTCATGCAAGCGGATCCACGCGTCCTTCATGAGCCAACACCTGAAGTCCATGTTTGCCTGCTGGGAGCAAACAGCGTCGATCTAAGCATCATCTGTCATGTCGGCAACGACGACTACGGTGCGCTGCGCTTTGCCCTCATCGAGGGCATCAAGAAGGCGTTTGACCGAGCCGGCATCAGCTTTCCGCTCCCGCGGCGCGAAGTCCGCCTCATCGGCGCGGCAACCCCCGGGATTGCCGACTCGAAAACTTCGTCATCGAGCCAGTGAGGGGCAACCACATGCTTGCCCAAAGGAACGAAAAGGCCCGCGGGTAGCGGGCTTTTTCAATCACTCAAGCCAATCACATCAGTGCGTGTGGACTACGCGATAACCCTTGATGCGCGCGGCAAATTCCTGCAACACCCGAATGCCACTGGCTTCGGCCTCGCGACACCATTGCTTGAGCGCCTCAAGCATGGCTTCGCCATTGCGACCTTCCATCAGCTCATGCAGGCGGCGCCGATACTCCATGACCGTGGCCATGGCAGGACGCTGACTGACCCAGCGACCGAGCGCCTCGCGCGCCTCGTGGTCCAGCCAGCGGCCCCCGCTGGACAGGGCATTGCGCAATCGGCGTGGCAATTCCTTCAGGTTGGCACCGGCATGCGCAGCTTCGGCTCGCAAGGTCGGTGCGATGACGCCACGAAAGTAGTCGGTCATGACCTGGAACTTGTGGGTCAGCAGAGCCTTGACCGTGTCACCGTCGGGATTCGCCAAGTCGGTTCGCATTTCCAGCGCCGGCGCAACGCGCAGCACCTTGGCCATGCCGATCATCTCGAAAATGCGGATCATCATCCAGCCGATGTCGAACTCGAAGCTGCGCAGGGAAAACTTGGCCGAACTCGGGAATGCATGATGATTGTTGTGCAGCTCCTCGCCACCGATGATCAGGCCCCAGGGCGTCAGGTTGGTTGACGTGTCATTGCTCTCGACATTGCGATAGCCCCACCAGTGGCCAAGTCCGTTGACCACGCCGGCAGCCATGAACGGAATCCAGATCATCTGACCCGCCCAGATCACCACACCCCAAAGCCCGAACAGGGCGAAGCCGAGAAAAAGCATCAGGGTTGGGCCGAGCGAGGGGAATCGCCCGTAAACGTTGCGCTCCAGCCAGTCGTCCGGCGTGCCCTTGCCATACTGCTCGGTGATCGAGGCATCGCGCTTGGCGACCCGGTACAGGTCAACGCCATCCAGCAGCACCTTCTTGATGCCGAAAAACTGCGGGCTGTGCGGATCTTCCGCGGTTTCACACTTGGCGTGGTGCTTGCGATGGATGGCCACCCATTCGCGGGTCACCATGGCGGTGGAGAACCACGACCAGAAGCGGAAGAAATGCGCAACGACCGGGCGGAAGTCCACGCCACGA